>CAMJUL010000012.1 GCA_946408995.1 uncultured Clostridia bacterium
ACTTCCTCGAACAACTCGTCTCCTGACCAATACTCCGTAACAACTTGACACGGACGCCGGGCGAAATTAATTTGCATTTGTCCGGGATGCGTGCTATACTGGCGGCAGGAAAGGCGGTATAGCATATGAAGATCATGAGATCGGCGGAAGACTATCTCGAGGCCATGCTGATGCTGCAGGAGAAGCACGGCTACATCCGCTCCATCGATATCGCGGCGGAGCTGGGGGTGACCAAACCCTCCGTCAGCTACGCGACCAAGCGCCTGGCGGAGAACGGCTATATCAACAAAAACAACGAAAGCGCCATCACCCTGACGGACAAGGGGTATGAGATTGCCTCCCGCATCTATGAACGGCACAAGGTGCTGACCTATCTGCTGATCAAACTGGGGGTGGACGAAAAACACGCCCGGGAGGATGCCTGCAAGATCGAGCACGATTTGAGCGTGGAGACCTTCGACCGCATCCGGGAGTACGCCGAATGCCTGCAGGCAAAAGAGACGACCTGAGGAAGGAATAACGCATACAGCGGGATCCGCGCCTTTCGCGGGTCCTTTTTGATGTGGCTCGCCCGCATCCGAAAGCCCTTTCAAAACACCGCGGGGCATGGTATCATAGGCAGAGGGGAGGGCTTGACATGGTTTTTGAGGGACTTGAAGTGCGCCTTGTCCGGTCGGGGAGGAGAACGGCGGCCATCGAGGTGGACCGGGATGGGGGCGTGGTTTTCCGCGCGCCGGCAAGGATGACGGAAAAAGAGATCCTGGAGATCCTGCGGCAGAAAAGCGCCTGGGTCCACAGCCACGCGGAAAAGGCCCGGCAGAGAAGCGCGCCGGCCCAGCCGCCCCTGACCGGAGAGGAGGTCCGCGCCCTGGCCCGCCAGGCCGCGCGGGACCTGCCGGAGCGGGCGGCTTTCCATGCCCGGCGGCTGCAGGTCACCTACGGCCGGATTACCATCCGGTGTCAGAAGACCCGCTGGGGCAGCTGCAGCGCGGAGGGAAACCTGAACTTCAACTGCCTTTTGATGCTGTGCCCGGAGCGGGTCCGGGAATATGTGGTGATCCATGAACTGTGCCACCGGAAGGAAATGAATCACTCCCGCAGGTTCTGGGCGCTGGTGGAGGCAATGATGCCGGACTGGGCGGCACAGCGGGCCTGGCTGAAGGAGCAGGGGCCCGTCCTCCTTGCCAGGGTGTATGGGTCGTGATTTTTTGAGGGCGGAAAGGACCCCGGAGAAGCGGGGCAGAGGGAAGAAAAATGAAAATATCCAAAAAAGACGCGCTGATGTGGTTTCGGTTTTTTGCACAGATGGACGAGGAGGAGCCCCTGGGTCCTAAGCAGACAGAGATCGTTTACGCGGTCCTGGGGCAGTTGGAGACGGCGGAGGAAAAGCGCCAGAAGGACCTTCTGGAGGCCATTCCGGGCCTGAAAAGCCTTCAGGGGCGTTCATTCTACGTCGGAGACGACGCCCGCTTCCCCAAGGGATGCCGGGGCTGCCTGCTGGGGACGGGGCTTTCCGCCGTGCGAAGGACCAACAAATGCAACCTGAACTGTCCCTTCTGCTACGACTTTGGCGTGCTGGACGAGCAGATGCCCGTGGGAGAGGGGCTGTGGGAGATTGGCGGGGGACGCTACCGGCCGGAGGACGTGGAGCTGCTGATGAGCATGGGCCAAAAGCCCTCCGGCGTCGCCTATGTGTACCTGGAGCCCTTTATGGAGATCGAATTGTACCCGGAGATGATCCGCCGCTTCCACCGGCACGGGGTCTATCAGCACATGTACACCAACGGCACCCTCTGCACCAAGGAAAACCTGGACCGCCTTGCGGAGGCGGGCCTGGACGAGCTGCGTTTCAACCTGGGGGCCACCCAGTGCGCGGAGAAGGTGATCGAGGCGATGGCCCTGGCGGCGGAGCGCATTCCCATGGTGGGCATCGAGACCCCCATGACGCCGGAACTGTACGATACCTTCCTGAAAAAGAAGGATAAGATCCTTGGAACGGGCATTGCCTTTATGAACTGCGCGGAGCTGCACCTGAACGTGAACAATCTGCCCAATTACCTGGGGGAGAACCTGTACATGACAAGGCTTGGGTACATCAGCCCCGTTTCTTCCCGGGAGCATACCCTGCGGCTGATGCGCATCGCGGCGGAGGAAAAATGGCCCATCACCGTACACGACTGCTCCAACAAGACCAAGTTTGCCCGGGACCTGAACCAGAAGGCCCGGGAGGGCGGCTGGTTCGGGGCCACAAGCTGGGGGAGGGAGTTTGACAGGATCCCCTTTGAGGCCTTCCTGCCGGTGCTGGAGGACGACGGCTTCCCCTTCCTCACGGAGGAGGAGCTGCCCAGGGGCTACCGGCCCGGGGACATCGTGCTGTAAAGCGCCCCGCGGGACGGGGAGAAAGAGGAGGGGCCATGGAACCACCCAAAGCCGGTCCGGAGGCCGGACAGGAGAAAAAACGCATTTTTATCGCCGATGACGACGAGAACATCCGCCTTGCCATCCGCACTTTTCTTTTGAACGAGGGGTACCTGGTGGAGGATTTCCCGACCGGGGATCTGCTGCTTTCCGCTTTTGAAAAGCGGGGGGCGGACCTGTGCATCCTGGACGTGATGATGCCCGGGCGCAGCGGGTTTGAGATCTGCCGCCTGATCCGGGAAAAGAGCACGGTGCCCATCATCATGCTGACGGCCCGGGACACGGACATCGACTATGCCACGGGGATGAGCCTGGGCAGCGACGATTATTTTACCAAGCCTTTTTCCGCCATGGCGCTGGTGATGCGGGTGAAGGCCATTTTCCGGCGGATCGCCTATGAACGGGCGGCCGCAGGGAAGGACGCCGTCCTGTCCATGGGCGATCTGACGCTGGACACGGCCAAAAGGACCGCCGCGGGCCCCCGGGGGGAGATCCCCCTGACCCCCACCGAATACGACCTGCTGAAATACCTGCTGGAAAGACGGCAGACCGCCGTGTCCCGGGAGGAGCTGCTGGAAAAGGTCTGGGGGTTCGAGAGTGCCGCGGAGAGCCGCGCCACCGACGACACGGTGCGCAGGCTGCGCCGGAAGCTGGAGGGCACGGGGGTAGCCATTGAGGCGGTCTGGGGCTTTGGCTTCCGGCTGACCGGGACCCGGTAAGGAGGCGGCATGAACAGCAAAAAGGGCGTAAAGCACATCCGCGCCCATGTGCTTGGGGCGCTGCTGACGGTGGTGATCTGCTGCTTCGCGGCGGTGATGATCGTTTTCAACGCCTTTGTCTGGTCCTATATCGACCGGGAGGCCACAGAGCAGCTTAGGAACACCGCCCGGGGCGTCGGGGCGCTGGAGCAGGCGACCCCCTTCCGGGAGCCGTGGGAGGGCGGCCTTCCGCCCCAGGGGCAGCGGGGACTGCGCTGGGCAAGGGACCTGGACAGGTCCCAGAACCGCATCGGGACCACCGCTTCCTTCTTCCTGATGGATGCGGAAGGAAAGGTGCTGGACAACATGACCACCGAGGAGGACAACGCCGGCCTTCTTGCCGCCCTGGTCGGGAACGGGGAGGTGGCGCTTGACAGGCAGACCCGGCTGGATACGGACGGGCGCAGCTTCTATGTGCTGGTCAGCGAGGACCCGGCGCTGAACTGCCTGTCGGTCTGCTATGTGGAGGTGACGGGCATCCGCACCTTCGCCTCCACGGTGAACCTGGTGCTGGGCATCGGTATGGCGGTCATCGGCGCGGGAGCGGCCCTGGCGGCCCTGCGCCTTTCCGGGCAGTGGAGCCGGCCGGTGGTGGAATTGTCCGATTTCGCCACCGCCATCGGCGAGGGCCGCTTTGAACGGCGGGATCAGGTCTACCGCGTGGCGGAATTCAACCAGCTGCAGGAGCGCATGAACCAGGCCTCGGAGCGGCTGAAGGAAGCGGACGAAAAACAGAAGGCGTTTTTCCAGAACGTCAGCCACGAGCTGCGCACCCCCCTGATGAGCATCCGCTGCTATGCGGAGGGGCTGACCAGCGGGGTCATGGACCGGGAGACGGCGGGGCAGGTCCTGATGAAGGAAACCGACCGCCTGACGGACATGGTGGAGGACCTTTTGTACATTTCCCGTCTGGACCGGAAAAAGGAACGGGGGCTGCGGGAGGAGCTGGATCTGCGGGAGGTGCTCTCCGCCTGCGCGTCGGACCAGCGCCTGCAGGCGGAGAAAAAGGGCGTTTCCTTTGTGTACGATTTTGAGGACCGGGAGGCCGCGTATCTGTGCGCGGAGGAGGACATGCGCCGGCTGTTTGGCAACCTGATCTCCAACGCGGTCCGGTACGCCCAAACGACGGTGACCCTCAAATGCAGGGACGAGGGAAGTCTGGTCACGGTGACCGTCTCCGACGACGGGCCCGGAGTGGCCCCCGAGGACCTGCCCCACCTTTTTGAGCGGTTTTACAAGGGCCGCGGCGGGGTCCACGGCATCGGGCTGTCCATCGTCAAGGGGGCGGCGGAGGCCTATGGGGGAAGCGTCGGGGTTTCCCGGAGCGATACCACGGACTTTACCGTCCGTCTGCCCAGGGAATAAACGCGCGCCTTTAAAAAATTGCGTCTGTTTTGCGTCAGTTTGAGGGGGATTTTTCGGGGATTTTTCCCCTGTGGGGGTGTATGATGGCCCTGTTCCCGGGGAAAACGGGAACGGAACAGAGCCGATCCCCATTTTGGACGGAACATAAAGGAGAGAAAAATCATGAAAAACCTGAAACGGAAAGGCATCAGCATCGCGGCGGCGCTGCTTGTGGCGCTGACCCCCTTTGGCGGAGCCGGCTTCGCGGCGGCGGATGGGACCGCTGCCCCCGGCGTCTATGACGACCTGTTTTCCAAGCGGGACCTCAGGGATACCTGGGAGGATGAGATCACCGTCACCCTGAACGGGGACAGCGCCGCCGCGGACGGGGAAGGCGTGGAAATCTACGGAAGCACCGTTACCATCAAGGCGGAGGGGACCTACCTTCTGACCGGAAGCCTGAAGGGCATGGTGATCGTGGACTGCGGGGACAGCGCCAAGGTGCAATTGGTGCTGGAGAACGCGGACATCGAGAGCGCTGCTTCCGCGGCCGTTTATGTGAAGGAAGCGGACAAGGTATTCCTGACCCTGGCGGAGGGCAGCGTGAACCGCCTGGCCAACGGCGGAACGTTCACGGCCATCGACGAAAACGACATCGACGCGGCGGTGTTCTCCAAAACCGACCTGACGGTGAACGGCACAGGAAGCCTGACGGTGGAAAGCCCCGCGGGCCACGGCATCGTCAGCAAGGACGACCTGGCGATCGCGGGCGGGAAGATCACCGTCCGCGCGGCGGACAAGGGCCTGTCCGGCAACGACAGCGTGAAGATCGCCGGCGGCGAGATCGATGTGACCTCCGGCGCCGACGGCATCCACGCCGAGAACAGCGACAAGGCGGACAAAGGCTATGTCTACATTTATGACGGCAAGGTGAATGTGACCACCTCCGGCGGCGACGGCATCAGCGCTTCCTCCTGGGTCCAGGTGGACGGCGGGGAAGTGAATGTGACCTGCACCGGCGCGAGCGAGCAGAAAGTGGCGGACGAAGCGATGATGGGCTTCGGCGGCGGCCGGGGCGGCTTTGGCGGCGGCCGGGGCGGTTTCGGCGGCTGGGGCAATGCTGCAGGCGGCGCGGAACAGACCCAAAGCGCCGACACCTCCACCGGGACCAGCGTCAAGGGCATCAAGGCGGACAGCGCCCTCTGGATCACCGGCGGTACGGTGAATGTGACCTCAAACAGCGATACCCTGCATTCCAACGGCGTCCTGTTTGTGACCGGCGGGGACGTGACCCTGAACGCCGGGGACGACGGCCTCCACGCGGACGACGCCCTGACGATCTCCGGAGGCAATGTGACCGTGGCGGGCAGCTACGAGGGCATCGAGGCGGGCAATTCCCTGACGATCTCCGGCGGGAATATCTCCGTCAAATGCACGGACGACGGCCTGAACCTGTCCGGCAGCGGCGCCGTGACGGTTTCCGGCGGCACCCTGACCGTGGAAGCGGGCAATGACGCCCTGGATTCCAACGGAACGGCCCAGATCACCGGCGGCCAAATCTGCCTGAGCACCGCCTCCTCCATGGCGATGACCGGCACCGTGGACACCGACCGGGGGGCCGTCATTTCCGGCGGCACCTTCCTGGGCGTGGACGCCGGCAGCGGCCTGACCTTCTCAAGCGGCACCCAGGCCTTTGCCAGCGCCGGTATCTCCGGAAGTGCGGGCACCGTCGTGACCGTGACGGACGCCTCCGGCAAGGAACTGGTCTCCTGGACCGCACCGGGCAATTTCTCCTTCGTGCTGTTCTCCACCCCGGAGATGGTCAGCGGACAGACCTATACGGTGACCGCGGGCAGCAGCACCGTGACGGCCACGGCGGGCACCTCCGGCGGCTTTGGCCACGGCGGGATGCCCGGCCAGGGCGGCTGGGGCAATCCGGGCCAGGGCGGCGGCTGGGGGAATCCCGGTCAGGGGAATCCCGGTCAGGGGACCCCGGGGCAGGGCAATCCGGGCCAGGGCGGCGGCTGGGGGAATCCCGGCGGCGGCCGCGGCAGATAAGCGTTTTGAAAGGAACAGGCGAGGGCGCCAAAGCGGAAAACCGCTTCGGCGCCCTCGCTTGTTTCCTGTTTGCGCGCGGCAAAGGATCAGAGACACAACCGTAGGTTGGATATTCTCCAAACAGGTTCATATGGACACACCGGTCCCTTTCCTGTATGCTGATCCCGAACCGGTTCAGAATCAACCGCAAAGGAGAATCAAAAAATGAACATCGGGGTCAAAATCAGGGAACTGAGAAAAGAAAAACAGATCACCCAGGAACAGCTGGCGGAGTACCTTCACATCTCCTCCCAGGCCGTCAGCAAGTGGGAGACGGGGGCCAGCAGTCCGGACATCGATATGCTGCCGAAGCTGGCCGTCTATTTCGGCACGTCGCTGGATCATCTTCTGGACTTTGACCAGAGCAGGATCGACGCGGCCATCGGGGAGATCATCCGCCAAAGCGGACGGGGAGGCGGGGATCCCGCCCGGTCGGAGGCGTATCTGCGCAAGGCGCTTGAGAAATATCCGAACAACGATCTGCTTTTGACCTGTATTCTGGAGGATATGCAGGCGCAGAACGGCGACGGAAGCAGAAACGCGGAGATCCTTGAGATCGGGGAGCGGATCCTGAAATGCACAAAGGACGACGCGAACCGCGTGGACGTATATCGCGTGCTGGCGGAAACCTGCCACAGCATGGGCGAGCAGGCGATGGCGGAGTATTACCTGGAGAAGATCCCCGGGCTGTTTTTTATGTATGATGAGATCGCGGCCGCCGTCCGATCCGGAAAGAAGCGGCTTGAGAACGCCGGCAGGGCCGAGCGGCTTTGCATCGATAAGCTGCTTTGCATGCTGTGGATGCGCCGCGAGGAGGCCGCTCCGAAGGAAAAGGCCGCCCTTGACCGGCAGGCGCATGAAATGCTCGACTTCTTTAGGCGCTATCCCATCTACCTGTCCATTGCGGAGGCGATGGAGCGGGCCTGGGACGAAGGGACCATTCCGGAAGGGTATCGGTAGGACGGGGATGGTTTAATGTGGAATGTGGAGCGTGCAGAGTGGAATGAAGGACGAAGAACGAAGGGGTTGGTGGTCAGTGGATATTACGAAGTGAACTCTGAACGCTTCACCCTTCACTCTTTTAATTCATACCGCACGGGGCCAAGGACCCCGCCGGGCAGGGGCGCGTGGTCCAGGCGGTTGGAGGGGGTGTTGGCCGCGGTGACGGTCAGGGTGTTTGGACCCGGTTTCAGGAAGGGGGTCAGGTCGAACCGGAAATCGCCAAAGAGCCGCACGAGGACGGGCCCGCCGTTGACCGAGACCTCCGCCTGGCAGAAGACCTGCCCCAGGTCCAGGATAAAGCGGCCGGGGACCTTTGCCAGGGGCAGGACGGCCTGACAGGAGAGCGTGCCGGAATAAAAGGGCAGGGAAGGGTCCAGATCCTTCCAGCAGGGCAGGGTCCCGTCCACGGAAGAAACGGTCTTGGTCCCCCCGTCCGGCAGGTGAAAGGTCCAGTCCAGGGTCATGGGACGCAGGTCCTCCGCCTCCGGCGGCTCCTCCGGGCACAGGCAGGCCTTGGGGGATCCCGCGGCTTGGGTCCCGATGGAAAGGACGACGCTTTCCCGGCGGGGCAGGCGAAGGGCAACGGGGCCTTCCTGATCCCGCAGGGGACGGATGACGCCCTGCCAGGGGTCCATGACGGCCCGGGGGCCGGCCGCGGCGGGGACAAAGGAAGCGCGGATCTCCGTTTCGCCCTCGTTGGTGAACAGCAGGTATTCGTTTCTCCCGTCCGTCAGCCATTCCAGGCGCAGGTCGGGGGCGGGGGTGCCATTGCGCAGCGGGGCAAAGGGCAGGGCGTCCTTCCAGTCGGCGGAGACGACGCCCCCCAGGCTGCGGAACCGCTCAAGGACCGCGGCGGCTGCGCCGTTCACAAGGGACGGGTCCGCCACCAGGACGCAGCGGACGGCCGGTCCGCCGGCGTGGAGGCCCGACGCGTCCGCCGTGGCCTTCTCCACCAGGGAAACGTCCAGGAACCGGAAGGGTACCTGATGGCGGTACAGGGGCGCCGCTGCGTCGGCGTCAAGCTCGTCCCCGGCGCACAGCACCGCCACCTCCGCCTTCCGTTGGGACGTACCGATGAGCCCGCACAGGCGCTTGACATAGCCCGCATAGAGACGGTAATGGGGCCACCAGGGGCTTGCGGGACCCACGTCCGGGGGACGCTCGCTGCCCCGGTCTTCCCGCAGGGAATAGAAGAAGGCGTGGGGCACCAGGGTATTGACCCCCCGCACCAGCAGGAAGTCCGTATACCATTTCATATCGTCAAAGGAGAAGGCCCAGGGGGTTTCCCGGGGGGAGCAGCAGCCGAAGCACTCGCACAGGACCCGCTGCCTGCCCGCGGCGAGGGCGGCGTCCGACGCGCACTGGGCCAGCACCGAATCCGGGGAGGAGAGGGCGCTGCCGTCCCCCGGGGCAATCTGACGCCAGACCACGTCCTGCCCGGGCCAGGTAAAATGCTCCTCCAGGGCCAGATCCCAGCTCAGGGCCGGGTGCCCGGTCAGGGCAACGCCCACGCGGTCGCAGAAGGCGCGGAGCGGGGCGTAATACACCCGGTTCAATCGGGCGTTGACGGCGCGGCGGTACAGCCGCCGGGCGGCAGGGGCATCCTCCCCTTCCAGGAAGAGGGCGGGCAGGGCGGCCGCGTCAAAGCCTGCGTCCGTCAGCTCCGCAAGGAAGCCCTCCGTCCAGGCGATGCCGCCCGGGAGGCCGTTCCGCCCGGTGATCATGGGCTCGTCGGTAAAAAAGCCGAGGATCGTATCCGGAAAGAAGTCCCGGAGGGCGGCATGGTATTTTTCATGGGTCAGGCGGATGAAGGCCTCCACCGCCTGGGGCCGCAGAAGGTCCGCGGCGGGCGGGGCCAGGGGCTCGCCGTCGTCCTCCCCGGGGTGCAGGCCCCGGATGGTGCCGCCGGAGAAGCACTGGACAAACCGGACCTCATGACTGCCCTCCGGCGAGGCCTGCCCCGGCAGGAGGATCCGGCTGGAAAGAAGGCGGCCCGCCCCGTCCAGGGTGACCGCGCAGCGGGCGATGACCTGCCCGGCCGGGGCCGTTTCCCCATCCCGGACCATGATAAGGCACCGGGCAGCGTTTTCCGGGTCCTCCCGCACCACCGCCCCGTGGGCGGAGCCGGAGGGATACATGCCCTCGTCATAGAGCAGGACCTTCATGCCGTTTTGCTTTGCGCATTCCACGGCGAAACGGACAAAGGAAAGCCAGGTTTCCGTCATATAGCCGATTCCGGCGGGCAGACCCTTGCGGGGGTGGATGACGAAGGCGGAGAGGCCCTTCTCCTTCATATCCAGGATCTGGCGGCGGATCTCCTGCCGGTCCAGGACATCGTTCCAGAACCAGAAGGGAATGGGGGTCCAGGCGCTGTCCGGCGCCCAGGGGGTAAAGGCAGGGGTGTATGGCATGGGATCCTCCCGTTGAAATATCGAACAAAGAAAGCGGCAAAACCGCGGCTACGGGACCATTTTATTTTGAAGCGTTCGCATTTGTCAAGGCAGGGAAACCGCGCTTTCCGGGATAAACGTACGATTGACAGGGAATCGGCTTTGTGCTACATTGAGTACACGGGTACGCAGATCCTTATCTTATCAAAGGCCCCGGTCCCCGGAGGGGGAGCGCGGGTACGTTTTCCCCCATGCACGGGGCGCTGTGGAAGCGGTCGCTGGACCATTCCGCCGCCCGTGGGGCACGGGACCGGACGGACAGGCGGCGACCGATCCGCCGTTCGTCCGGAGCTCCGGGGCCGATCATATCCGAGCGCCTGATAAGGATGGCTCTGTCCGGGACGCTTGCGGGGACGGGCGAGGACACGGAAAAGATCGCATTCCGCGCCGTCAAACGGATACGGGGGAGTCCGGGACGGAAAGATCCCGTAATCAGGGGCTGCCGCTCCAACGGCAGCCCCCTTTCCATGGAGGCCAAAGATGATCAAGGTGTATTACTGCTTTCCCGGGGGGAAGCACAAGGCGCTGACCCTCAGCTACGACGACGGGAAACTTCAGGACCGCCGGCTGTCGGACCTGTTCAACCGCTATGGTCTGCGGGCCACCTTCAACCTGAACAGCGGGCTGTGGGACGCGGACGAAAAGCGCATCAAACCGGAGGAATTCCGGACCCTGTACGCGGGGCATGAGATCGCCTGCCACACGGTGACCCATCCGACCATCGAGCGCTGCCCGCTGCCCAATGTGGCCCAGGAGATCCTGGAGGACCGCGTCGCGCTGGAAAAGTGGACCGGTTATCCGGTGCGGGGGCTGGCCTATCCCAACGGTTCCCTCAGCAGGGACATCGTGGCGATGCTTCCCGCCCTGGGCATCCGCTACGCCCGGGTGGTGGGCTCCAGCGATTCCTTCGGCGCGCCGGAGGATCCCTACCGCTGGCAGGCCACCTGCCATCACAACCACCGGCTGCTGGAGAACGCGGATGCCTTTACGGCCCTGTTTAAAAAGCAGTACCTGTATCTGATGTACGTCTGGGGACACAGCTACGAATTTGACGACAGGAACAACTGGGACCTGATGGAGGAGTTCTGCAAGCGCGTTGGCGGCCGGGAGGACACCTGGTACTGCACCAACATCGCCTACTGGGACGCCATGGACGACCTGAAGCGCCTGCGCTTCGCGGCGGACAATTCCTTTGTATTCAATCCCAACGCCGCGGATTGTTTTATACGCGTCAACGACAGCGAGGAGGCCGTTTGCGTGCCCGGCGGGGAGACGGTGCGGCTGGACTGACAGAGGCATAACTGAAGGGGGAAAAGCCGTGATCGAGTATCAGGACAAGGTGACCGGGTATACCGTCAGGCGGTATACTTCAGGACCGGAGCGTAACAGCAAGCTGTACTTTACCTGTGAGAATTTTTCCCTGGACGACAGGTATTTCTTCTTCATGAAACAGCAATTGGAGGGGAAAACCGACGGCGGATGCTGGCGGGCGGACGTGGAAACCGGGGAACTTACGCAATTGACGGACGATACCTACCGGGGGTTTGCCACCGATCGGGAAAAGAACCTGGGCTATACCTGCCATAACGAGACGGAGGTATTCGCCTTTGACCTGACCACCGGGGAAAAGACCCACATCGGCGACCTGCCCAAGGGGGGACGGATCACCGGTCACCTGACGGCGGCCAACACCGGCCGCATTGCCTGCAGCTACCATCAGGCCAACAAGATCTTCGCCCTGGTCATCCTGGACCCGGGGAAGGAAGCGCGCGTGGTCCACCAGAGCGACCATCACCTGGGACACGCCCAGATCTGCCCCACCGACGAAAACCTGATCTTCTACATCCACGAGACCACCGGCGATGCCCTTCAGCGCACCTGGATGTGCGATGTGAAGACGGGCCGGGTGAGGCCCTACTATGTGGAGCATGATAGCGAGTGGATCACCCACGAGGTGTGGAGCGCTGACGGGGCGGAAATGGCCCTGATGAAGCTGGATCCAGCGGGCTTTGTGGACGGGTCGAAGGGCGAAAAGCATATGGGACGCATCCTGGTGGGGGACAAGGACGGACGCTCCTTCCATGAGGCGGCCAGCGACGTGCAGCTTCTGCATCCCTGCCTCAGCCGGGACCGCAAGTGGCTTTGCGCGGACCGCATCAGCTACCTGGGGGTGGACGTGCAGGAGGGCGTGGTGCTCATGGAGCGCGCCACCGGCAAGAAAAAACTGATCGCCACCACCGGACGCTGCAAAACCGGCGCGGATCATCAGCACCCCTCCTTCAACCGGAGGGGGGACATGATATTGTTCTCCAATCCGGACGAAAACGGCAATGCCCAGGTGTGCACCATCGACCTTAAGCAGGTTATGAAGGACTGGTAACGCAAAAAAGACGGGCCGCGGGGGATCTCCGCGGCCCTTTTGACACGGCGCGGCATGCCGTGGGAGGGAAGGACATGAATACCCTGGAGACGAAACTGAACCGGCTGCCGGGCAGGCTGCCCGGGGGACTGGTATCCTTTGGAACCCTCTGGGAGGAGGGAAAGGCGCCCAAATGCGCGTTTACGCTGCTGGACGGACAGGGCCGGGCAGTGCCCTGCCAGAGCACGGCGGCGGCCTACTGGCCGGACGGGTCGGTGAAATGGGCCCGGCATACCGCGGACAGCGCGCTGCTTGGCGACAGCATCACCGTGCGGGCCGGGGAGGGCATCCCGTCCGGGCGGAAGATCCGCCTGGAGGCTCTGCCGCAGGGGGGCTGGCGGGTGGACGCGGGCAGGCTGTGCCTGACCCTGCCCGGATGCGGGCAGAGCGCCCTTCTGGCCGACGTTTTCCTGGACGGGAAAAGGCGCCTGGACCGTATTGAGCCGTATTTCCTTCTGGAAAGGGAAACGGGGGACGGGGAAAACGTGACCCGGCAGCGGACCAAGGGGGATCCCAGGGTCCGCAAGGTGACGTTCGAGGAGCAGGGGGACATTTCTCTTGCCGTGGTCTTTTCGGGGGTTTACCTGGACCGGGAAGACAAAATGCCCTTTGAGATCCGCTTCCAGATCGGCATGGATGTGCCGGGTTTGAAATACCAGAGCACCTTCTTTTTTGACGGGGACGAGCACCGGGACCGCATCGCGGGCCTGGGGCTGAGGATGCTTTGCCCTCTGGAGGGCGGTCCGGAGGATCATCATGTGCTGATCCCTTTGGACGGCCTGACCTTCCACGAGCCGGCCATGCTGGTGGAAAGCCGCATCCCCAGGACCGGGCCGGCCTGGAAGGAAGCCCAGTACCGGGGGGAGGCCGTGCGCGCCCCGGAGGGCACGCCGGAGGCGGAGACCCTGGGGCGTGTCCTTGGGGACCTGCCGGTGTGGGAGAGGTATGACGTGTATCAGATGAGCGCGGACAGCGTTCTTGTCGACAAGAACACTTCCGCTGCCTGCTGCCGCGTGCCCGCGAGGCACGAGGACCGATGGATGGGGGTCCTTGGGGTCGCAACGCCTGCCGGCGGCGTCCTGGCAGGGCTGAAGGACGCCTGGCAGCGGTATCCTTCCGGCGCGCGGGTGACGGGCCTCGGGGGAAATCAATGCGAGGTGAGCGTGTTCTTCTATTCCCCGGACGCTCCGGCCCTGGACCTGAGGCATTATGACGTAAGGAGCTATCCCTATTCCAGCTATGAGGGTTTTGAATACTATGGGGCGACCCCCTATGGCATTGCCGCCACCAGCGAGGGCGAGATCCTGCCCGTCTCCGCCTGGTGCGGCGGGGAGGAGACCCTGGCCTTTGCCCGCAGGGTCCAAAAGGGCGCCGTATATACCCAGTCCCCGGAGGAGCTGAACCGGCTTCAGGCCTTTGGCCCCTGGAGCCTGCCCTCGGGCAGAGCGGAGGAGCGGGTGCTGGAGGAGCAGCTGGACAAGGCCGTCCGCTTTTATCAGGAGCAGATCGAGGAGCGGAAATGGTACGGGTTCCTGGATTACGGGGACGTGCGCCACTCCTATGACAGCCTGCGCCACACCTGGAAATACGACATCGGCGGCTTTGCCTGGCAGAACACGGAGCTGGTGCCCACCTACTGGCTGTGGCTGACCTTCCTGCGCACCGGACGGGAGGACGTATGGACCCTGGCGGAAGCCATGAGCAGGCATGCCTCCGAGGTGGACAGCTATCACTTTGGCCCCATGAAGGGCATCGGGTCCCGGCACAACGTACGGCACTGGGGCTGCCCCTGCAAGGAGCCCCGGGTCTCCATGGCGGGCCATCACCGGCCCATGTATTACCTGATGGGGGACCGCCGCATGGGACAGTGCCTAAGGGATACCTTTGACGCCCACGAGGCCCTGAAAAACGTCCGCTGGTACACCCGGACGGAGGGGAAGATCATCTGCCGCTCCGGCCCGGACTGGACAAGCCTGGTATCCAACTGGATGTGCGCCTGGGAAATGACCCTTGACAGGCGTTACCTTTCCCTGACGGAGGCGGGCCTCCGGGGCATCCGGGAGGCGCCCATGGGCATGGGCAGCGGCACCCAGTTCGCCTTTGAACCGGCCACGGGCCGCATGATCTACGACGGGGACCAGAAGGGCAACGTCCACCTGACGCTGTGCTTCGGGGCGCTGAACATCCTCCTTGAGGCGGCGGAGGCCATGGGCCTTGAGGAACTCAGGGAAATGTGCGTGGAGTACGGAAAATTGTACCTGATGACCGAGGAGGAGCGCAATGCCCTGTACGGGAAGTACGTCGAGGGCAGGGGCTTTACCATGCGCTATGTGGCCGCGGGCATCGGCGCCTATGCCGGGGCATGCCTTGGGGACGCGGAAATCAAAAAACGGGCCTGGCACGAGCTGCTCAAGGCCGCCCCCATGCGCTATCAGCAGGACGGGTTCACGGCAAGGACCTGGGCGGTCACCGACAGCGGGAAAGAAAAAAAGGAGATCCCCTGGATCTCCACCAACTATATTTCCCAGTGGTGCCTGAACGTGATCATGATCCTCCGCTTCGCACCGGAGAGCATGCCCGGCGAGGAGGAGACAAAACAGATCTTTGAGGAGGCCTACAAGCTGGAACTGTGATCCCGTATCGGCAGGGCGCCCTCCCGTTCCCGGGAGGGCGCCCGTGTCAAATTCAGCGGACGAAGGCGCGCGTCCGGTCGTCTGCCCGGAGCCCTTCCGCTACAAGACGGGCGATCTCCCGGGCGCCCTGGGCGTTGAAATGGGTGTGGTCGTCATGGCCCTCCGGGAAATCGGGATGTTCTCCCTTCTTAAGGCGGACAAAGAGCGCCGCGGCTTTCTCCTCCCCCAGGGAGAGGTACAGCCTGCGGGAGGCATCCTCCAGGTCGATCAGGGGGAGGCAGCGCCACCGGGCCAGTGACCGGACGGCCGGGGCGTATTCCCCGTGGGTATACAGGACACTGTCCGGCCCCGCGAAATACCGGCGGCTGACCGGGGTCAGCAGCACGGGCCGGGCGCCCTTGGCGATGGCGGTATCACAGTACAGGTTCAGGTACCAAAGGAAGTCGCCCTGGGGGTCGGTGTGCCGTTCGGTGTCGTCTTTTTCGTCGTTGTGGCCGAACTGGACAAGCAAAAGATCCCCCGGCTGCATTCTCTCCCGGACGGGGTCGAACAGGCCTTCCTTCAGGAAGGATTTGCTGGACCGCCCGGAAAGGGCGTGGTTCCGGACCGAAACGCCTTCGGCGGCCAGCGGGGGCAGGGCCCAGCCCCAGCCCCGGAAGGGCGGCTTGTTGTCCTCTACGGTGGAATCGCCGATGATGAAAATCGTGGACATACGCTTGCCTGTATCCCGAAGACCTCGGGACCCTTTCCCTTGAAAGTTTCAACGGTTCAAGCATACCACGGCCCGGAGGGCTGTCAAGCCCGTTTTTTGCGGTATTCCGGAAGATAAAAACATGCTATACTGAAACCGACCTCCGATACGAACTTTCCCGGAAGGAGACAATGCCATGTATACGGTCAAGGTGCGTTTGGACGGCCCGGGCGGGCTGTCCATGAGCGAAAAGATCCTGAAGACCCTGTACGCGTCCGGGCTGGATTTTGAGCCGGATGAAAGACGGATCCGCATTCTGAGCGACGGGACGGCGGAGCTGACGGTGACGCGGAAACCGTATATGCTCCACGCGAAGATCCCGGTGCCCCTCTACGGCCAATTGTGGGTGATGGCCGACAACCTGGGGGAGGGCTACACGGGGGATTTTGTGGATTTCGTATCGGAAGCGGTCCGCACCTACCTGTTCTGGGCGCGGCGCTTTGGGGAGGGCCTTGAGATGAGCGTCGCCACCCAGGGCCATCTGGAGGCCGCGCAGGAATTGGAACATCTGGCCAACCGGGGCATGGATACGCCGGACAACCGGCTGTACGCGCTGTCCCATGCGATGCTGGCGGCCGAGGGCACCCTGGTGGAAAGATCCCGCGCGGCCCTGAGCCCCAGGAAGGACCTGAAGCTGGGGTGCAATTTCTTCAGGTACACCTCCCCGACGGCGCGGTACGCCCGTTTCTTCCGGGAGGTGTTCGACTTTGCCACGCTGCCCTTCTATCCCGGCAGGACGGTGCCGGAAAGGGGCAGGTATGAGTACGGCTACATCGAAAACGCCCTCTCCTTCCTGACCGAAAAAGGGATCACGCCCAAGGGACATCCCCTGTTTTTCGGCCATAAGGAGGTGAACCCCGCCTGGATGTTCGGCCTGAGCTATCCGGAACTGCGCCGGGAGGCGGCGAACATCGCCAGGCACCACGTGGAGACCTTCAAAGGGACCATTGACATCTGGGACGCCATGAACGAGGCCCATGACTGGGCCAACTGCTTTGAACTGGACCAGGACCAGCTGGTGGACCTGACCAGGGCCACCACGGACGCCCTGCGGGAGGGGAACGACAGGGCCCTCTCCGTGGTGAACGTATGCCTGCCCTTCGCGGAATATGTGGCGGGCCGGTATAACTGCTACGGCGCCCTGCCGGAGCACCTCCGGTCTCCCCTGAGGTATTTCAGGACCCTTCTGGAGGCCGGGGTGGATTTTGACGCGGTGGGGATCCAGCTGTACTTCCCGGGACGGGATATGGTGGCGGTTTCCCGGATGCTGGACGCCTTCGCGGCCCTTGGAAAGCCCATCCACATCACCGAAATGGGGGTCAACGGCGGGTTCCGGGCCAAGGGGAACGCGGGCAGCAGCTGGTCCCAGCTGGACATGTCCGAGGGGACCTGGCACGGCGGATGGAACGAGCATACCCAGGCAGACTGGATGGAGCAGTTCTACACCATCGCGGCGGCCAGGCCGGAGATCAGGGCGCTGACCTGGTGGGATTTCATTGAGCCGAGCTTTTCCGGCAACGGGGCCTTCCTGTATGAGGACGAGAACCCGCGGGAGATATTCTTCCGCCTGCGCGCCTGGAAGGAGCGGTTTATCGCCAAGGCGTGAGAAAAGCGAAAACAATACGGAATCGGAGAGGAAAAACGTGAGAAAATCCAAAAAGCCGGAACTTTTGTGCCCGGCCAGGGATCTGGAGATCCTCAAGGCCGCGGTGGATTACGGGGCGGACGCGGTGTATATCGGCGGGGAAGCCTACGGCCTTCGGGCCAAGGCCCGCAATTTTACCCCGGAGGAGATGCGAAAGGGCATCGAATACGCCCACAGCCGGGGGAAGCGGGTCCACGTGACGGCGAACATCCTGGCCCATGAGTCGGACCTGGAGGGGGCCGGGGCGTACTTTGCCCTGCTGGAGGAGCTGCGCCCGGACGCGGTGCTGGTGGCGGACATGGGCATGTTCCAGCTGGCGGGCAGGTACTGCCCCCATGTGGATCGGCACATCTCCACCCAGGCCAGCTGCACCAATTCCATGACCTTTTCCTTCTGGCACAGCCTGGGGGCCAAAAGGGTGGTCTGCGCAAGGGAGCTCTCCCTGGAGGAGATCGCGCGCATCCGGCAAAACGTCCCGCCGGAAATGGAAATGGAGGCCTTCGTCCACGGGGCGATGTGCGTGTCCTATTCCGGGCGGTGCCTTTTGAGCAATTATCTGGCCGGCAGGGACGCGAACCGCGGGGAGTGCGCGCAGCCCTGCCGGTGGAACTACGCCCTGGTGGAGGAAAAGCGCCCCGGGGAGTACCTTCCCCTGGAGGAAGACGGGCACGGGGCCTATGTGATGAGCACAGGGGACCTGTGTATGGTGGAGCATATCCCGGAGCTGGTGCGGGCGGGGCTCGACAGTCTGAAGGTGGAGGGGCGGATGAAAAACCTGATGTATGTGGCCGTCTGCGCCCGGACCTACCGCCTGGCCATTGACGATTATTTCGAGTCGGAGGAAAAGTACCGGGCGCGGCTGCCCTGGTACCGGGCGGAGATCCGCAAGTGCACCTACCGCGCCTTTAACACCGGGTTTTACTTCGACCGCCCCGGACCGGACAGCATGGTCTATGACGGCAAGGCTTACGAGAGCGACGCGGTGTACCTGGGCACCGTCCAGGAGGCGGAAGGGAACCGCCTGACCCTTTCCCAGCGGAACAAGTTCAGCGTGGGGGAAGAGGTGTGCGTGATGAAGCGGGACGGCAGAAACCTGAGGGGCCGCGTCGCCGCCCTGTATGGCGAAGAGGGGCAGGCCCTGGAAAGCGCCCCCCGCCCGAAGGAGCGGGTGACGGTGGTCCTGGAGACCCCGCTTTCGGAGCCGGGTACGCCGGAAAAGGGAGATGTGGTCCGCAGGGACGGGCCGAGAACGGATCTGTGAACGGGCGAAAGAAAAAGATCAAGAGAACCGGACTTCAATACCGTGATAGCCAGCTTTTTATGGATTGATTCCAGATATAAACGCATAAAAAAACGGCGCCTTTCCGGCGGGCTCCGTAACACAGTATTAGGTTCTAATCGACGAAAACGTAATGTTTTCAAGGCTCACAGCGTGATTTCGGTCACGCCGTTTGCTTTGCCATCAGTTCATGGATTGGGATAAAACCGATGCCGTTGTACTCAATGCGGATGTGCTGTTCCCTGTGCCCGCTGCTCTTGTCAGGCGCACTCACATAGATCGCGCTGATCAGCTCATGTAGAATATAGCCATCCAGCTTCTTGATACCGACATAGCCTCTCGCCTTTTCAATGAACCGTTCAAGATGATCGTTCTCTGCTTCCTGTACTTCGATTTCCTGCCGCAGTCTGGCTGTATCGGCTTCCAACTGCTTCTGCTCCGCTTCATAGGTCTGGCTGAGCATCTCATACCGTTCATCACTCAGTCTTCCTGCCGCATTATCCTCATACACCTTGATGAACAGGCGTTTCAGCTCAGAGATACGGCGTTCATCCCGGTCAAGCTCATTTTTCCGGATTTGGATCGCTTCCTTGCTTGCCTGACGCTTTTGAGCTGTCATAACCTGCCGGAAGTAGTCCTCAAAACGGAGAATATAGCTTGTCACCATCTGAACATGAGCCAGCACCACTTCCTCAAGCACAACCGCCCGGATATAATGCCCTTTGCATTTCTCCTTATTCTTCCAATGCGTGGAGCAGTCGAAGAATTCCTGGTTGGGCTGAAAGGTCTTGCATGAACAGAAGTAGAGCTTTTCTTTGCAGTCTTCGCAATATACCAACCCGGAAAAGATGTTACTCCTTCCGTTGCTCGTCCTGCGATGCCGCTGCTGCCGGATTTCCTGCACCCGCTGGAATACGTCCATCTCAATGATCACTTCATGGTGGCCCGGAAATATCGCCCAGTTTTCCTTGGGATTATCCCTGGTTTTCTTATCCCAGATGGAATTGGTGTAGGTCTTGAAATTGACCGCGCACCCCGTGTATTCCGGCATCTCCAGAATATGCACGACCTCTGAGCTGTTCCAGTGGCAGGGATTCTCTGGGATGGGATTGGGAACGTTGATTCCCATTTCCCGTTTGTGCGCTGCCGGCGTCAGTACTTTTTCCGCTATCAGCTGGTCCGCAATCTGGCTGGGGCCTCGTCCTTCCATGCACAGGTTGAAGATGTGCCGGACGACCTGGGCAGCCTCGGGATCAATGATCCAATGCTTTGGATCAGATGGGTCCTTCATGTACCCGTAGGGCACATTGGTGGTCAGCGGTACGCCTTTCTCGCCTTTTGCCTTGTTGATCGCTCGAATCTTCCGGCTGGTGTCCCGGGCGAAGAATTCGTTGAACCAGTTGCGGATACCGGCAAAGTCGTTGTTCACGCTCACCTGATCCGCTGAATCGTAATTGTCATTGATTGCGATGTACCGTACTCCGTTCTGCGGAAAGGTAAAGGTCGTGTACAGACCCACCATGGCCATGTTGCGTCCCAGCCGGGAAAGATCCTTCGTGAGAAGAACGCCCACATGTCCCGCTTCAACCTCCGTCAGCATCTTTTTGAAGCCTGGTCTGTTGAAGTCGGTTCCACTGTAACCGTCGTCTACGAAAAAGGTTGGATTGGGGAAGCGATGGTCTTTTGCGTATTGCAGCAGGATTTCCTTTTGATGCTCTATCGACAGGGATTCGCCCAGCCTTTCGTCTTCCTGGGAAAGCCTGCAATAGAGCGCCGTGATTTTTGCCCCTGACATGTCTGTATGATCCTCCTTATCTGTTGGGGCATCTGGCAGTACAGGATTGATCGTTTCTATTATATCATTCTTCCGCATATCTGTCATGGGTCATTCCTCCGATTCTTCTATGTTTTCTTGGGGTTCAGTTGTAAAACTTTTCGCCATAATACGCTCCAGCTTTCGGGTGAAGAGCTCGCTGCCCTCATAAGTGCCCGTAACGACATAGGTGGTTCCGTGGATGACTCTCTGAATGGTTTGCTCTGGAATCCAGTATGCAGACAGATTGGGGACGGATATTCTTCCATCGCTTTCTAAAGTAAATTTCGTTCCGTTCATGGTTGGATGTTCCTCCTGCTTTTGATGTATGATTTGGGGCAGGATGACCATTTGGTCGTCCTGCCCCGATGGGGTGCCTTGGAAGCGTTGATTTTCCTGGACTTTTTTCGTCCTAAAGGGTAACGGTCACGCCGGTGTTTTCTGGCGTTCCCGGTAGCGGCGCTGCTTCTCCCGGCTTCGGGCCTGCTTCGCTGCCGCGCCACAGTCGGCACAATAGCGCTGGCGGTTGCTGCCGGGGATGAAGGGTTTGTGGCAGCGAACACATTCCTTCCAGCCTTCACCTGCCTCTTCTTCCTCCCTGAGCAGCTCATGCCAAACAGCAGTGTTCAGCTCCGGTTGCAAGGGCAAGACTGCCCGAAGGAAATAGTCACAGTTCATAGTGCCGTCATGGATGGTCTTGTAGACCGGGCTGATCACATGGCAAGGCCGATCTACCAGCAGGCAGCAACCGTTGTCATAGTTGGCGCATTCCTTCTGTGCTAGTTGACGGATGCCGCGCTGAATCTGGTTGTCAATCTGGTGCATGGTTACCGATCTCCTTTCTGCCAGTTTTTCTTCTGGCTTTCTTTGGTCTGTTGATTTTTCATTTGCTGTTCCTCTTCCTGAATCTGGCTGGGGGTGGGATTGCCCTTTTCGATTTCTTCGCTGCGCCGGACTGCTGTTTCTGCGGTATGATCCAGCAGTTCCCGAAGCTCTTGCTGGTTCTGAACTTCTTCGGCAACATCTTCATATCGTTTCTGTCCATCCTTGCTGCGTAAGGTCAGCGCTTCCGGCAGCACTTTCCGGACATGGGATCGAATCTTCATCTGCTCGTCCAGCTTTGCCTTCACGTTTTCCAGCTCAGGCAGCATGGCTTCCACTTCTGCGCGAAGCTGTGCGGATTCCGCGCGTAGTGTTTTGCTGTTGATAGGCAACGTGATATTCAACTTGTGCAGCAACCTGTTGGCTTTGTCGATCCGGTCAAGTTCATCGGCGTGTTCCTGCCGATACTTTTCCTTTGATTTTGTGAAATGAATTCCGCTGTATTTCTCCCGGATCGGATTCAGTTCTTTCAGCGTCGTAACCGCATCCAGGATGGCATCAATATCGCGGATGCGTTTCTCCTTTGCCTTTTTATCCGATTCCAATTCTTGGACTTCTCCGTTGGTGGCATTCAGCAGCCGGGCAAAATCTTTGATGGAATAGACGTCATGATCCTTCATGAAGGACAGAACCTCCACCTTCTCTTTCAGATCGTTGATGCCTGCCTTATTGCGAGCAGGATATTTCCAATCCCAGCGTTCCTTTTCCCGCAGGTCATAGTAGGCCATGATTACTTCCAGCAACGGGAAATCCTCTGGCTTCTCCAAGTGTTTCTGATCGTGAATGACTTCGGACAATTCTTTGAGCCAATCCACAAGTTCCTTTATCTTGTTACGGATAGTAATGAACAGCCTGTTGACTGCTTTCACAATCCGGTTGTGATCGCCAAGTTCCGTATGGATGCCCTTCTTCTCCAAAGCAGAAGCAGCAGGACCCAGGTGGACAGTGGGAGCCAGCTCGATCCCCTGCCGCTCAAAGGATCGCATGTCGATGCGTTCCTCTCTGCCTGCTTTTTCCAAAGCGACGTTCTGCATGACCTCCCATTCATGCCGCCAGATTTCACAGTTGCCCCGATCATTCCAGCCATCCCAGCTAACGCAGCGGCGTTTGAATTTTCCCTTGGCCGTTTGGATGCGCTCGCCGTTTTCGTCCAGGATAAACTCCGTCCGGGTTTTCGGATTCCATTCTCCCTGTTCGTTCAGGGAGCGCATGGTCAATAACACATGAGCGTGAGGGTTTCCCTCCTCGTCGTCATGGACAGCAAAATCCGCAATCATGCCGCGATCCACGAAGGACGTTTGGCAGTAATTGCGGATCAGTTCGATGTTCTGCTCCTGGGTCAATTCCTTGGGCAACGCCATGATGATGCGCCGGGCGGTTTGGGCGGTTGATTTATCTTCAGCAGCATCGACAGCGTTCCAGAGCGTCGCTCGATCCCGGTATTTTTCCGGTGCGTTGGGCGGCAGCAGGATTTCTTTGTGGATGATCCTCTCCAGATGATCGCCGGATTTCCATTCATGTTCGTATTCGGAATAGATTTTATCGCCCGATTGATAGGCGGCTGCTCCGACCACGGAGTTGCCCTTCACCTTGCCCCGGGCGATAATCGTGATGTTATAATGGGGACACGGAATGTGTGCCTCACCTCCTATTCGTATCGTTACCTGATGCACAGCGAACGGTGCATCTTGTCTCGTCGTTCCTGACCCGCCGCAGCGTTCCTATGGGGGTAGCCGATGCAATCGGCGCAGGGGGCCGCCCCTGCTGATGGAGAGAAGCCATGAACATGGCCTCTCTCCATCGAGCCCTCCGCAGGAGCCGTCGGAGACCGCAATGAATGAACGAAGTTCATATAATTGCGCCCTCTGTAAACTCCGGGACCTTAATCAGTCAGATTCCCGGTTTCGGTTCCCTCAGCGTCGGCAGCGGCCTTTCGCTTGGCTTCCATCAGGTTTACCAGGTGCGTTTTCGCATAGGGCGTGTTCAGGGCGTACTGCAAATAATTGAACACTTCTTCGTCCGAAAGCTCCGGCGCGCCAAGCTCAGCAAGCAGCTTTTCCACGTAGCCGCCTCTGGTACACAGCCGATGGGTGCGCTCGTTCCGCTTCAGCTCTGCGATCCGCTTCTTGAGCTGCTTCTCTTCCTCCTGTGCCCGGCGCAGCTTCTCCTGGGTTTTCTCCTGAGCAGCCAACAGCTTTTCCATCTGGGTACTCATACGTTCCTTCACCTCCTTCCCGCTGCCGCTTTCCAGCAGCGTTTTTCTGCACGCAAAAAAGCCACCGGCAGAACCGATGGCTGTGGTTGCGGGAGAGGGATCATTTCCCCCTCATTATTCATTGGCTTGAGAAAGGCCGTTTTTTTCCTGAATACAAAAATTTTTTGAAAAAACTTTAGAAGCGCTTTTTCTCCGGTTTTACTCGTTCTGCACCTTCGGGCAGCGGATTGATAAAAGCCTCATATTGTTCGGCAATTCTGTCGATGCGTTTACTCACGGCGCTGGGCGTTTCATAATCCACAATGTCGGCGATTTCCTGCAGTGTCCGTCCTTTCATCCGCAGATCCAGGATTGTTTTATCCTTTTTCGACAGTGTCGCTTCAAATTGTTCCACTAGCTGTTCTGACAGCACCTTCCTGTCAAACGCCATCTGTGTATCGGGCACGTCGATTTCATCATCCAGCAGTTTTTCCACAGAGGTGTGCTGATAATACCGGCTGTGATTCCACTTCCGCAGGAATTCGCTCCGCTTGAGGTTGTACCCGGTGTAATCCTCCGGCTGACGATGGTTCCATACCTCGTCAATGATGGGCTGCAGCTTCCGCTGCGCCACGATGCGATCCGTTAGGTTGAAAACAAGATTGGAAAAATGCCGCCAATCCAGCCAGGGCAGGCTCGCGTCTTGCGGCATGGTAAACAGCCGCTGGAAGCTCCATTCCATTTCGGTTTCGTAGCTCATGCGGAAGTAGCGTAGGATGTCATAGCTGAGCCGCCAGATGGGAAAATCGCCGGAATAGTTTTGCCAGCTGCCCGGCACTTCCTAATAGCCGCCCTTGCCGTCCGGCACCTGGATTGCTTGCCAGATAGCCCAGGCATAACAGTCCCATACCAGCTCCAGAAAAGCATCCTCCCCGATGAGCTTCATGTGCTTTTCGCTGGCCAATAATAGCGTGATATTCCGAGGCAATTCCAGATACGCAGGCCGTTTTTCCACCAGTTCCCGGGGCAGGGCATAGAACATGGTCATCCACGCAAGATTGCTGTCCTGCGGGATGCGGATGATCTCGTCGGGCAGCAGCACAGTGAAATCCGTTTTCAGGTCATACACACTGCCGCTTTCATTGTGCTCCACAACTTCGGAATAGCCGTTGTCCGCATTGGCTTCATCTATATCTTCAGCATCTGCCCCGTTATATTCGTATGAACTATCCTCTGATTTCCGCATCTGGCGATATTCAGCATCGTTTATATCATTGGTGTTCCTGTACTTATTGTTCTCCTTTTTTTCGGCTCCCATTTGTATGTGTACAGAACTACGTATTGCGAATCATGATCAACGCTGGGAGACAGTGAACAGCGAATAGAAGTAACCCTTCTGGGCCATGAGATCATCAAAGGTCCCTTGTTCCGAAACCGCGCCGTTTTTCAGCGCAAACAGGCCGGTGCAGCGGCGGAGGATGTTTTCGTCCAGGTCGTGGGTGACGATCACGCGGGTGTAGCCGTCCAGCTTCAGGATGGCGTCCAGCACCTCAAAGGAGGTTTCCGCATCCAGGCTTGCCGTGGCCTCATCCACAAAAAGCACGGGAGTCTTGCGAAGCAGGGCACGGGCGATTGAAATGCGCTGGCGCTCGCCGCCGGAGAGACCGGAGCCGTTTTCGCCGCAGAGATAGTCCGCGCCCTTTTCCTCGATGAGCTTTTTCAGCCCAGACAAGCGCACGGCGCGGTCAATCTCCTCTTCCGGAAACTGGGAGAACATGGTGATGTTGTCGCGAATGGTGTTGTTGAATACAAACACGTTCTGCTGAATGATAGACACCAGGTCATAGAGCGAGCCGGCGGATACGGTTTTGAGCTCTTTCCCGTCATAGAGGATCTCGCCCTGGTAGTTTTTCGAGGATGCCATCAAGAGGTTCAGGATCGTCGATTTGCCGCTGCCGGAGCCGCCCACCAGGGCGTAGCAGCCGCCGGCGCGCAGCTCCATGTCCACGCCGCGCAGCACAGGCTTTCCTTCTTCATAGGCAAACGCAAGATCCCTGACCGAGATCCCCTCGCTGAGCCGCGGGGCAATGTGTTCCCCCTGGTCGGAGACGTTCTTGCTGAGCGCCTCCGCCAGCTTATCAATCAGCGAGTAGGCAGACTTCTTACCGGCGTAGAACGTCGGGAAGACCTGAATCGGCGCAAGCACGTAGTTCAGAAGCTGCACAAAGACGATCGCCGTACCGGCGGTGATGCCGCCTTTGCCGGAAAGCGCCAGGGCTGCGGCCACAAAGAACACGCCGAACTGCAATACGCCGCCCGCGAGGCCGGAGGCATAGGAGACGTGGAGCTTGACCTTCTCCCGGTTTTGGACCGCGCCAGCAAGGCTGTTGTTGCTCTCGTCGTGGAGGGAAGAAATACTTTTCTCCGCCTTGAAGCTTTTGATTACCGCGAAGCCCGAGAGCACGTCCTTGAGCATGCCGGTGTAGCGTTCTTTCCTGTCGGACACGTCCTTTTCAGCCACGGCCGCCTTGTTGCCGAGCACAACGGACACCATGATCGGCAATAGCGAGAAACCGATGGCGATCAGCGTCAGCAGCGGGCTGTACCACAGCATCAGTCCCAGCGCGCCGACAAAGGTGATGCCGACCTGGATCGTGTTTTGCAGCATTCTGACGTAGTCCTGCTCGATGGTGTTCGCGTCGTTGGACAGAGCGGATAGGTAACGTGCGCTGTTCTCTCCGGAGAAGGCCTGAATGCCTTTTTCCATCAGCCGGTCAAAGGCGTATTTGCGGTATTGCTGCATCGCCCTGGCGCGGAAGGCGGAGAGGAAGGTCCGGTCCAGCACCCAGGCGATCAGCATCAGCGCAAAGCCGATGCCCGCGATGAACAGCAGCGCGCCGAAACGGATCGTGGTATCGCCGGAGATCAGATCGGAGATTCCCTTGATCGTCCATGAGATCACGAGCTCCGACACCGCTGCGAGAAACGCCGCGAGCACGGTCATCACGAGATTGAACTTGTTGTTCCGGAACAATTCTTTGACGAAGGGGCGCCGTAGCGCCTGGATTTCTTTCTTGCTCATCGGATATCCCTCCTGTCTTGTTCATCAGTAGCGGATGATGTAGTACAGCACGTAGGCCCAGCTGAGCAGTCCGTGGAAAATGGCCCAGCCGATGGAGTGCCACGCGGTATAGCTGATGACCATGGCCAGGGCGCTGCCAAAGGTAATGCCGGATTTTACGGTTTTTTTCACAACAGTTTTCTTCTCGTCTTCCATGTGTGTATCTCCTTCTTCAAATTCTGTTATCATGGATGCGGAACGAGGGCGGATGAATGCAGCGTCGCAAGATGATCAATCTTCGCTCACCGCGCTCCAAAGAGCGGTAAACTCCTCGTTCTCAAATTGGCTTACCGCGTTACGGACGCCGTCCATTGCCGTTGCCCCCAGGTCATCGTAGGCGCTGGCACCCTCAATGCGGCCCACAAAGCGGATGTCGCTTTCATCATAGCTGGGAGAGGCGTCAAAGAATGCGGCAAGCTCTTTGGCCTTTTTCAGGGTGTCGCGCGCCGCCTCCCCCTGCCCCGACAGGTGCTGTGACCCGGCCAGAGCGACGAGTAGCACAGCGCTGACTCTGTCGAAGTAGTTCGGCTTGCCCCCCTCCCGCAACCCCTACAGAAGACTGATCCCCCAGTGCAGAATCGCTTGGGCGGAAGCATGATCACCATGGTTCAGGTATACGTTCACATAGCCGATGATCGTGGTAATCAGATCGGAGACGAGCTTCAAAAGAGCCTCCGACAGAAACGGTACCGCCTCCTCAATGTGGTCGCTTTGGGCCAAAATATGACCGATCCGGGGGCTGTATACCCCGTCTGCGTTATGGGTTTTCCAAAGCTCTATGGCCTTGTCCGTTTCGCCCAGCCCCAGATACGTTTGCGCGAGTCTCCCGTAGATTGTCTGCTCACTGATCTGCGGGTCTTCGTTCTGCGGCAGCAGCAGCCGGGATTGCTCCAGAAGCTCCAGCGCGCGGCGAAACAGGGCCTTGTCCCCGCTGTCAAAGCCAAAGGCGCGGTAAAGCGCGGCGCTCTCACTGACAATCTGAAAGGAGTGGGGATACTTCTTGAGGGCCTTTTCCGCCTCCGCAAGCCCGTCCCAATCCTTGCTGCGGCGGTATTCCTGCAAGCGTTTCACCGTCGTCTCCAGACGGTTGTCCTTGACTTCATAGCCCAGCAGCACGTCCACAGAGGTATCGAAAAAATCTGCCATCTGGATGATTAGCTCCAGCTCCGGGGTGGACAGCTTCGCCTCCCACTTATATACCGCGCCTGCCGTCACCCCCAAGGCCTCGGAAAGCTGCTCCTGGGTCAGAGACCGCTCCTTGCGGAATGCGCGGATGTTTTCCGCCAGCATCATCTTCATCTGCCCGCCTCCTTTGCGTTCTATAAATGATTATAAGCCACCAATGCAAGAAAGGGAACAGACTATTCGTATTAAAAAGATATAATATTTCCTACTGTCAGTAAGAACTTTGCTTCTGCTTAAATGAGTCTCCAAACGACAATAGCCGCTGGTATGATCTGTATGATCATACCAGCGGCTGTTTTGTTACAGGGTATTGATGACTTCTTCCATGACGATCTCTTCGGCTCGGCTGCGAATATTGTTCATCCTGCCTACCCATTCCATGGGCTGTTCTGCCTTGAGCTGTTCCGTGACGCCTTCTTGCTTAACCATCTGTGTTATCAAGCTTTCAAGCATCGCTGTCGCTCTTCCGTCTGCATAGGCAAGATGTCTGCCCATAGTTCCGTTTAGAATGAGTCGCTGATAAAGGCTCGGATGCTGCTCCTTCAGGTATTCCCTGTGCATCCGTCCCCATTTTCCAATGGAGCGCTGATCAGTTTCCTCAATCGCCAGGTTCGGATAGTACATCCCGTCTTTGCCCAGGGTATAGGTGCCGCCAAGCTCTTCAAACAGAGATTTCATTGTGTTTTCCTCCATAATTCAGTATTGACCAATCCGGCACGCAGATGCCTTTTCTGAATTTCTGGCTAATACTGTTTTATGGAAGACCCCAGTTGAGGCGCCGTTATTTTGAAATCGTTTCCGCAGCGGGCTTTTCCATTTTGGCCAGGAAGTACGCTGCCGCGAAGCCCAACGCCAGGCAGAGCGCGCAGAAAAACCAGTTGAGCGGGGTGGCGATGGCAAAGCATTCCCGGTTCTGTATCAAAAGGGCCACGGGGCTGCCGATGACCAGACCGAAGATGGCGCTGAAGGTGAGAGCCGTATGCTTTTTCAGCAGAAAGTTCATCAGCTTCGCGATGGAAACGATGCCGATCAGCAGGCCGATCAGATAGGGCAGAAGCAGGATCAGCGCGGAAAGGTCTCCGCCCCGCAGCTGGTTCATGGCGTTGATGACGGAATCGTAATAGCCCAGCAGCATCAGGATCATGGATCCGGAGACCCCGGGGATCACCATGGTCGCGGACGCGATGGCCCCCAGGGGGATCATCAGCAGGGCGGTGCCGAAGGACTTGTCCGCCTGGATGGGTTCGGGGCGGGTCAGCAGGGGCAGGACCACCACCAGGGTGAAGAACGCCGCGAACAGCGCAAGGCCGGGCAGACCGGCCTTTTTCAGATCCACCCGTTTCCAGATGGGGGGAAGGCCACCCAAAATGAGGCCGATAAAGGCGAAATTGGTGGGCAAACGGGTGAGGGGGATGGTGTCGCTGTCCGTGCCCAGCAGGAAGCCCACCAGGGCTGCGAAGGCAAACAGGCCTGTCAGAACCCCCAGCAGGATGGGCAGCAGGTCCGCAAGGCATTTTTTGAATTTTTTGAACAGGTTGTTGGCGTCGAAGATGATCCGGTCGTAGATGCCCATGGAAACGGCCATGGTTCCGCCGGAAACACCGGGAATGATATTGGAGACGCCAAGGACGACTCCGCGAAGAAAATCAAGTATAAAGGAAAGCATGGTTTTCCCTCCCATGGGCATAAGCCCGGTATCGTATACGAACGTCTTCCGGTCCTTCAGCGTACCGCGCCGATGACCGCCATGCTGCCAAGCCCCATGATGACGGCGGCCAGCAGCACGCCCAGCATGACGGCGGTCACACTGGACTTGAAATCCATGTCCAGGATGCTGGCGGCCAAGGTGCCGGTCCAGGCGCCGGTCCCGGGCAGGGGAATGCCCACAAACAGCAAAAGCGCCAGGAACATGCCCTGCTTGGAGGCCTTGGAGGTCAGCTTTTCGCCAGCCTTGTGGCCTTTTTCCAGGCACCAGGTGAAGAACGGGCCGATGCCTTTTTTATCCGCGCCCCATTCCAGCACCTTCCGGGCAAAGAAGAAGATGACGGGCACCGGAAGCATGTTGCCGAGGATGCACAGGATATACGCGTGCAGGGTGGGGATGCCGTTGGCCAGTGCATAAGGCAGCGCGCCGCGAAGCTCGATCAGCGGAACCATAGAGATCAAAAACGAGATCACGTAATGCTTCAGCATAAAACCTTCCTTTACGGGCCGTCAGTGCAAAAAATGAAACAAACCGCATTATACCATACATCAGGGTGAAATCAAAGGAATTTTTCCCCGGCTATTGAAACGCGCGCGGGGTGTGTGATAACATAAAGAAAAAACATGTCGGAAACGGTCGTGCGTTTTCCGGCTTAAGCAGGGAGGATTGGATATGGGCAAGAACGCAATCGTAGGACAAAGCGGCGGTCCCACCTCGGTTATCAACGCGAGCCTGGCGGGAGTGGTGGAAGCCTGCATGTCCCGCACGGACGGGAAGGTCTATGGCATGGCGCACGGCATTGAGGGGCTTTTGCAGGGGAAGGTCCTTGACCTGTCCGAGACGCTGAAAACCTCCCTGGAAATCGAGTTTCTCAAGCGTACGCCCTCTTCCTATCTGGGCAGCTGCCGGTATAAGCTGCCGGCCCCGGAGGACGATGAAGCGGTGTATGAAAAGCTGTTCGAGCTCCTGAAAAAGCTGGACATCGGCTGGTTTTTCTATATTGGCGGCAATGACAGCATGGATACCATCGGGAAGCTGGCCCGCTACGGCGCGCAGGTGGGCAGCGAGATCCGGTTCATGGGGGTGCCCAAGACCATAGACAACGACCTGATGTGCACGGACCATACCCCGGGCTACGGCTCGGCCGCCAAGTACATCGGCACCGTTATGAAGGAAGTGATCCGGGACGCAACCGTTTACGGCACCAATTATGTGACCATCGTGGAGATCATGGGGCGCAACGCCGGGTGGCTTACGGCCGCGGCGGCCCTCGCCCGGGGGGACGACTGTGAGGGCGTGGACATGATCTGCCTGCCGGAGGTGCCCTTCCATGTGGACCGGTTCCTGGCAAAGGTGGAGGCCATGCAGAAAATGCGCAAATCCGTGGTCATCGCTGTCAGCGAGGGCGTTAAGCTGGAGGACGGGCGGTACGTGTGCGAATTGTCCGACGACGCGCGCTTTGTGGACGCTTTCGGCCATAAGAATCTGACGGGAACGGCCCGCTACCTGTGCAACCAGGTGGCGGCCCATCTGGATACCAAGACCCGCTCGGTGGAACTGTCCCTTCTGCAGCGCTGCGCGGGACACCTGACCAGCCGTACGGACATTACCGAGGCCTATCAGGTGGGCGGCGCGGCGGCCAAGGCGGCCTTTGAGGGCGTTACGGGCAAAATGGTGGCCCTCAAGCGCCTGTCCAACGAGCCCTACCAGGTGACGACGGAGCTGGTGGACATTGACAAGGTGGCCAATTACGAAAAGAAAGTGCCCCTGGAGTGGGTGAACGCGAACTTTACGGACATGCTGCATCCCTTCCTGCAGTATGCGCGCCCGCTGATCCAGGCGGAGCTGACGCCGATGTACATTGCGGGACTGCCGAGACACATCATAACTTGCTGAGCGCTCCGCTGGCGCTCCGCTTTCGCGGGGGGGATTGCGATCCCCCCCACGGACCCCCCCGGGGTGACGGAGTTGGCGGGGACTGGGGAAGGGATACCCCTTCCCCAAGACCCTATCCCGCCGCCGGCGCCGGCTTCCTGCGTCCAGGCGACGCCGGCGGCCGGGTACGACCCCTTCACCAGTCCTGCGGGACTGGTTCAAGGGTCGTTCCGCTTTGGCGTACACGCCGCCAAAGCGGATTGCAGTAGGAGGGTGTGCCCCCTCCTACACCTCCCCTTGCTGTAAGGTGGGGGATTTTTCTTATTATGGCCGATTCGCTCGCCCTGCCGGCAGCAAGGCTGCCGTCGGACGGGCATCGCGGCGCGGGGGGAGGGACGGAGAAGGACGGAGAGGGACGACGAGGAGCCTGTTCCTCCCTGTGGATAGAGCGCTTCGCTGGCGCTCCGCTTTCGCGGGGGGGATTGCGATCCCCCCACGGACCCCCCGGGGTGACGGAGTTGGCGGGGACTGGGGAAGGGATACCCCTTCCCCAAGACCCTATCCCGCCGCCGGCGCCGGCTTCCTGCGTCCAGGCGACGCCGGCGGCCGGGTACGACCCCTTCACCAGTCCTGCGGGACTGGTTCAAGGGTCGTTCCGCTTTGGCGTACACGCCGCCAAAGCGGATTGCAGTAGGAGGGTGTGCCCCCTCCTACACCTCCCCTTGCTGTAAGGTGGGGGATTTTTCTTATTATGGCCGATTCGCTCGCCCTGCCGGCAGCAAGGCTGCCGTCGGACGGGCATCGCGGTGCGGGGGGAGGGACGGAGAGGGACGGAGAGGGAAGACGCGGAGTCTGCTCCCCCCTGTGGATAAATCTCGTACACTTCCGGACAGTACGGAATTCCAGGAAACAGCGCTTCTGTCTGCTGCTTTGTGGACAAAACCTTGTTTCTCCGTCATGCTCGCCCTGCCGGCAGCAAGGCTGCCGTCGGACGGGCATCGCGGTGCGGGGGGAGGGACGGAGAGGGACGGAGAGGGAAGACGCGGAGTCTGCTCCCCCCTGTGGATAAATCTCGTACACTTCCGGACAGTACGGAATTCCAGGAAACAGCGCTTCTGTCTGCTGCTTTGTGGACAAAACCTTGTTTCTCCGTCATGCTCGCCCTGCCGGCAGCAAGGCTGCCGTCGGACGGGCATCGCGGTGCGGGGGGAGGGACGGAGAAGGACGGAGAGGGAAGACGAGGAGCCTGTTTCTCCCCCTGTGGATAAACCTCGTAAACTTCCGGACAGTATGGAATACCAGGAAATTGCGCTTCTGTCTTCTGCTTTGTGGACAAAACCTTGTTTCTCCGTCATGCTCGCCCTGCCGGCAGCAAGGCTGCCGTCGGACGGGCATCGCGGTGCGGGGGGAGGGACGGAGAAGGACGGAGAGGGAAGACGAGGAGCCTGTTTCTCCCCCTGTGGATAAACCTCGTAAACTTCCGGACAGTATGGAATACCAGGAAATTGCGCTTCTGTCTTCTGCTTTGTGGACAAAACCTTGTTTCTCCGTCATGCTCGCCCTGCCGGCAGCAAGGCTGCCGTCGGACGGGCGTCGCGGTGCGTGGGGAGAGACGTAGAAGGACGATGTGTACCGGCGTTGGGTCCTCTTCGTCCCCTGTGTACAACGCTCCTAACCTTCTGTACGGCAGATTCTCCGGGCAAGGTTCGGACCGGTTTATCAGAATCTTTTGGCCGGAACCCTGTCTTTCCGTTCTTTGCTGTCGCCGCGCTCCTTTTTCTCATGGAAACAAAATAATAGTCAAAACGACAAAAAATATCTTGACAGCTGAGGATGACGGTGATATTCTAATTATGGTCAGAATGACCATTAAAGGAGGCGAGCACCGATGCACAGCGAACTGGCCCGGGATCGGCTTTGTGTTGCAGTTGATCTGCTGATCCTGACGGTTAAGGACGGGCAGCTGAACCTGCTTCTGTCCAGGCGCGGGCATTCTCCGTTTTCGGGTTATTGGGCGCTGCCCGGTCGGATGATGGCGATAGACGAATCCGCCGAAAGCACGGTGAACAAACTGCTGGCGGAGATGCTTCCTGTCCGGGATCCCTATATGGAGCAATTGTACACCTTCACCCAGACGGAACGGGACCCGCGCGGGAGGGTGGTTTCGGTCGCTTATCTCGTGATCGTTCCCTGGGGACGGCTTAAAGGGGTCCTGGAGACGGCAGCGAACGGGTTTCAGTGTTTTTGGGCCACTTTGGAAGGCGACGGCCTGCGTTTGACCGGGGACCAGGCGGCCATCCTGGGGAGCGCCGAGCTGGCTTTTGACCATGCCTGGATGATCCGGACCGGCCTAAAGCGCCTGCGGAACAAGATCGACTATACGGACATCGCCTTTGCCTTTCTGGAGGACCGCGGGGAATTTTCCCTCAGCGAACTTGAGACCGTGTTTGAAGCGGTGCTGGATGAGAAACTGGACAGCAGCAACTTTCGCCGCTTTATCCTGAACCGCTATGAAAAAACCGGCAGACTGGAACAGACACAGCAGGCTGAAAAGCGCGGACGGGGACGTCCTGCGGCACTGTATCGCCTGAAGGATTCAACAGGGAGGTAAGAAAATGCAGACCGGAAAATTCCTGATCGTTGTGGACATGCAGAAGGATTTTATCGACGGCGCCTTGGGCACAAAGGAGGCCCAGGCCATTGTTCCCAAAGTGTGCCGGCGTATCCGGGAATGCAAAGAGGCCGGCTATACCCTCATCGCCACCCTTGACACCCATGAGGAGAACTATATGGAGACCCGGGAGGGCAAGCACCTGCCGGTACCCCACTGCATCCGGAATACGGAGGGGTGGCGCATCCGGCCGGAGGTGGCGGAGGCGCTGGGCAAGGATGCGCTGTTGGTGGAAAAGCCCACCTTCGGCAGCGTGCGTTTGCCCAAACTCCTCCGGGACAGGAGCGGGGAAGAGGGCCCGGAAGTCATCGAGCTGCTCGGCCTGTGCACGGACATCTGCGTGGTGTCCAACGCGATGCTGCTGAAAGCGGCCTTCCCGGAGACGGACTTCACCGTTCAGGCGGACTGCTGTGCGGGCGTGACGCCTGAAAAGCACGCCGCCGCGCTGGAAACCATGCGCAGCTGCCAGATCCATGTGATCTGACAAAGGGGCACCTGTACCGGAGATCAGGACCGGTGACATCTATAACGGCCGAATGCGCCGAAAACGAGTTATCCTATACCATGGAGGATCTTTCGGCCGCGCTGAACGGGGACCACAGCTATCGGACGCACCTGCTTTTGTTAGATCCTGCCCTGGATCCGCTGTGATAAAGGAGAAAAGCCGGGAATAGACGCAGGGGACGAATGCACAACGCAGGTTCCCTTGATTTGGGGAAACGCAAAAACGGGATGCGGCCGCTGAATGAAGGAGGAAACAGCAATGAGTGGATATCGGTTTGACGCCGCGGCGGTGCGGGACCGCATGGTGGAAGGGATCAAAAAGCTGGCGGCGCAGCAGGGCTTTTCCAGGGTAGTGATCGGCATATCCGGCGGCAAGGACTCCACCGTCACCGCCGCGCTGTGCGCCCGGGCGCTGGGGAAAGAAAACGTCTTTGGCGTGATGCTGCCGGACGGGGAGCAGAAGGACCTTTCCGACAGCGTCCGTGTGTGCGAGGCCCTGGGCATTCGGCGCCGCACGATCAACATCGGGCCCATGCACGAGGCGCTGCGCGCCGCGACCGACCAGCAGGGCCCCACGGCGGGAGAAAACGAATTTGCCGTCCCCTGCCATAAGGAAAGCGACATCAACGTCGGCCCACGCCTGAGGATGACCACGCTGCGCTATATCGGCCAGGCCCTCGGCGCGCGCCTGGCAGGCACCGGCAATCTGAGCGAGGCGACGGTGGGCTACTGCACCAAGGACGGGGACACCTCCTGCGACTTTTCGGTGCTCGGCGCCCTGACCAGCGTCGAGGTGGTGGAGGTTGGCCTGACGCTGGAGGAGGTCCCCCGGGACCTGGTCGTGAAGACTCCGACAGACGGTCTGTCCGGCAGGAGCGACGAAGAACGGCTGGGCCTTACCTATCGGGATATCCACAAATACGTCCGGTTCGGCACCTGCGGGGACGCTGAAACAGATGAAAAGATCCGCCGCAAAGAACAGGCAAACCTGCACAAACGCCGCATGCCCGTGATCATTGATCCGCTGAAAGAGGATGCCTGACATGAAAAAAGCCTTGGCCTTCTTTGGCGCCTTCAACCCGCCGACCGTCGCGCACCTGCGCCTGGCGGAATTCGCCCTGTGCGAAACCGGACGGGAGCAAGTGCTCTTTGTCCCCTCCAAAGACGTCTACATCCGGGACGAGCAGGGCAAGGATTCCGCCTACAGCGATGAGGAACGCCTGCATATGCTGCGTCTGACGGCCAATACACGCCCCTGGATGCGGGTAATAGACTGGGAAATGCGGCAGCCCCATCAGCCCCGGACCTACGAGACCCTGTGCCACTTAAGAGAGGAGGGGTTCGAGGCGTCGCTGCTGATGGGTTCGGATAAACTGCCCGAGCTGGAGCATGGCTGGAAGCACGTGGAACGCATCGCACGGGAATTCGGGATCGTCTGTCTGACCCGGGGAAAAGACGCCTGTGAACAGATGATCCTGCAGGACCGTTATCTGAGCGGGCTGTCGCCGTATATCACGGTACTGAACACCCCCGGGGAAACCCGGGATATCTCCTCCACCCAGGTCCGCCGCATGGTTTCGGAACGGAAACGGCTTACCGATGAGATCAGCGCTTTTGTGCCGCCGGAGATCCTGACGCTGCTGCTTGAATGATGCAAAGAAAGAAGGAGTATCATGAAACTGAGTCCGATCGTTGTTTCCCTGCTGGACACCGACCTGTACAAGTTCAACATGGATCAGGTGATCTTTCACAAGCACACCGACCTGAGCGGCGAATACTATTTCCGCTGCCGCAGCCAGGGCGTCCGGTTTACCCAGGAGATGCTTGACGAGATCAACGCCCAGATCGACCACCTGTGCACCCTCCGGTTTCGGAAGGACGAGCTGGAGTACCTTCGTTCCATCCGGTTTATCAAAAAGGACTATGTGGAGTTCCTGCGCCTGTGGCATCCCATCCGGGATTATGTGGAAACGGGGCTGAGCGGGGATGGCGAACTGAATCTCGTGGTGCGCGGCCCGCTGTTTTCCGCGATGCAGTTTGAGATCTATCTGCTGGAGATCGTGAACGAGGTGTACTTCCGTCTGCGCTACGATTACAACGTGCTGGAGGCGTCCGCCAGGGAACGGCTGGAGAGGAAGATCCGGGATTTTCAGAGCGGGAAATACACCTTCTCCTTCGCGGAATTCGGCTGCCGCCGCCGGCTCAGCCGGGAATGGGAGGACGTGGTGGTGCGCCGCCTGAGCGCCGAGACCGCGAACTGCATCGGTACCTCCAATGTGTACCTGGCGATGAAATACGACCTGACCCCCATCGGCACGTATGCCCATGAATTTGTCCAAATGTATCAGGGCATCGATTCCATCCCGCTTGCCTATACCAACCATTACGCCCTGGAAGACTGGTACGACGAATACAAGGGGGATAACGGCACCGCGCTGACGGATACCATCACGACTGATCTGTTCCTGCTGGACTTTAACCGCGCCATGGTAAACAACTTTACAGGGGTGCGCCACGACAGCGGCGATCCCTATGAGTGGGGCGAAAGGATCATCCGGCATTATGAAAAGTACGGCGTCGATCCCCGTACGAAGCTGCTTTTGTTCAGCGACAGCCTGGATTTTGACAAAGCGCAGGCGCTGTATGCGCATTTCAAAGACCGGGCGAAAGTATCCTTCGGGATCGGTACGTTCTGCTCCAACGATACCTGCGAAAAGGCATTGAATATCGTCATCAAGCTGCAGACCGTCAACGGCCGGGCGGTGGCCAAATTGAGCGATACCCCCGGCAAGGCGATGTGCCGCGACGAGGAATACCTGGAATATCTCAGGCGTTCCGTGGCGTTCCGGCTGGGACGGGAAAAATGAGCAATGGGTCTGTGGCGACTTGACAGGAACAAAGCAGGGCGGTATCATCGGTCGTGCAACATCAGTTATGCAACGGAGGGGACGTATGCCGCCTAAAGCCAGAGTGACCCGGGAAATGATCATTGACGCAGGATTTGCCATTGTCCGGCAGGACGGATGGCACAATCTGAGCGCCCGAAACGTGGCGGGGCGGCTCCAATGCTCTACACAGCCTGTGATGTACAATTTTGCCACCATGGAGGAGCTTCTGGAGGCCGTATGGACCCGGGCCGAGGCGTATCGCCTGGCGTATGTGATGCCGGAGGGATCCGGCAGCCGCTCGCCGGTGGCCTGGGGCGTGGACCATATCCAGTTCGCAGCCAGGGAGCGGAACGTGTTTTGCTTCCTCTACCAATCCGGCCGGTTCGACGCGCGGAAGGGCCGGGTCCCGGAGGAGGAAAGCGTCCTGAAGCCCCTTGCCAAGGACAAAGCCATCGGACCCAAGCGGGCGGATGAAGCGTTTTTCCATCTGTTTGCCGCAGCCCATGGCATGGCCTCTCTTGTGGCCAACGGCGCCCTGGATTTTGATGAGAAGCAATGCGTTGCGTACCTGGAGGAGATCCTGAGGGGACTCAGGGACGTGTCGAAGGCCGCAGCGTCAGGCGGGAAAGCGGCCGCCAAGGCGGAAGAAAAAGCCAGGGAGAAGAACAAGGAAAAGGAAAAACCCAAAAACAAGGAAAAGGACAAAAAGGGCAAAAAGAAAAAATGAGCGGAAAAGGGGGACGGCTTGGCGGCGGTCCCCTTTTCGGTGCAAAAAAAGCCGGTGCTCCGTGAGGAGACCGGCGGTTGAATGGGGATCGGGACTCAGGCGGCCTGGATGGAAGCGGCCATCATCCTGAACAGCTCCGTATAGGGCGCCTGGCTGGCGGGGGTGAAGGAGAGGGTCAGGACCTTGCCCTCCGCGGGGGAAGTGAAGAAGCAGACGGTGACCGCCCCATCGGTGGTGAGGGCAAACTGGGAGAAGGGAAGGCCGTTCATCTCCATGTCGGAGATGTTCACAACGCCCTGCTGCGCCAGGAGGACCTTGAAGGAATCAATATCGATGGGCATGTACTGGGCGTTGACGATGACTTTTTCGTCACTGTCGGACTTGAGCACCAGGACGATGCCTTTCTGCTGTTCTTCCTCGGGGATGGGGGCCTCCTTGAGGGAGGAGGGGATGAATATCTTCAGGCCGGTCTGGGAAATGGGCATGAATCGGCCCCCATCCTGGGCGGCCTGGGCTTCGAATTCGCTCCAGGACACTTTCCTGGCGGCGGAGCCGCCGGCTTCGCCGGCGAAGGCGGCAACAGCGCTCAGCATCAGGCACAGGGAAAGGAAAGCGGCGATCAGTTTCTTCATTTTGAGTTCCTCCGTAATTCTTTCTGAATGGATGGTTTCTTTCGGAAGGGTCTCTCTTTACGGGAAGGGGAAGCGGCTTACCATGCCTGCGCCTTGTAGGTGCCAAGGGTTCCGTCCCAGGTCAGGCCGTAATTGTTGGCCAGGACCTGCTTCCACTCGCGCAGATAACCGACCAGGTCGGCGCTGGCTGCGTACTTGCTGTTCCACAGCTTCTTGCTTTCGGAACGCAGGGTCCGGGCGGTCTCCTTGCTGATGCGGGTGGAGTTGACGTAGAATTCGTCGCTGCCGAAGATGGTGTTCCTGAAAGAAACGCCGGCGCGGTAAAGGTTGTCATCGGCAAAGGCTTCCTCAAAGGGATGGCCGCCGGCGGCTTCGTTCAGTTCGTCAAGGTTCAGTTCTTTGATCTCACAGACAGGGTTCATCATGTTTTTTTTCTCCTTTTTCAAAGCCCGGCCCGTCCTGGGACCGGTACCGTCGTTTTTGTTTTTTTGCCCGTGCCGCATTGGCTCAGGCACCCTTTGATACGTCTGCCCCGGGAGAGGCGGCAGCTGTCGGACAAAAAAAATTACGTGACGGCAGATCCTTTTTTTGGTATGATGACGGTGAAGCGAAAACAGAAAAAGGCCCGGAAGGGCGGGAAGAGGGGTCTTATGAAAAGGCTGTTGTCCATCGCGCTTTGTCTTGTGCTGCTGTGTGGACTGTCCCTGGGAGCGGGCGCCGAAAGCGGGGAAAGGGAATTGTACCTTCCGCGGGTCGAAGGCCTGGCGGAGGATTTTGTCATGGGGATGGACGTCAGCAGCGTCCTTTCCCTGGAGAAGGGCGGGGTCACCTTCAAGGACCGTTCAGGGCAGGAGAAGGACCTTTTTGTACTCCTGAAGGAAAACGGCATCGACTGCGTCCGGGTACGGGTCTGGGTCGATCCCTTTGATTCCAGCGGAAGGGGCTACGGCGGCGGAAACTGCGATCTGAAGAACGCCGTGGAGATCGGCCGGCGGGCCGCGGCGGCGGGACAGACCCTGCTGGTGGACTTCCATTATTCCGATTTCTGGGCGGACCCCGCCAAGCAGATGGCCCCCAAGGCCTGGCGGAACCTGTCCGCGGAGGAGAAGGCCGAGGAAATGTACCGGTATACCCTTGCCTCCCTGAACGCCATCCGGGGCGGCGGGGGAAAGGTGGCCATGGTGCAATTGGGCAACGAGACCAACGGCATGCTCTGCGGGGAAAAAACCTGGAAAAAAATCGTCTGGACCCTGATGACCCGCGCCGCGGCCGCGGTCCGGGAATTTGACCCGGCGGTCAAAATCATCGTACATTTTACCAATCCGGAGGATCCGGACGCCTTCCTGAACCGGGTCAGCAAGCTGGATTATTATTCCCTGGATTACGACGTGGTGGCGACCTCCTATTATCCTTACTGGCACGGAAGCCTGGAGAACCTGACGCAGGTGCTTTCAAAGGTGCGCCAAACCTACGGCAAGGACGTGATGGTGGCTGAAACCAGCTACGCCTGGACTCCGGAGGATACGGACTTCTTCCCCAATACCATCGGGGAAAACGTATACGACACCCCCTGGCCGTTTACGGTTCAGGGCCAGGCCAGGGCGGTGCGGGACGTGACGGAGGCGGTGTCCGCAGCGGGCGGCATCGGCGTGTTTTACTGGGAAGGCGCTTGGATCAGCGCGGGGGGCGCCACCTGGGAGGAGAACCGGGATCTGTGGGAGAAAAACGGCTCCGGCTGGGCTGCCTCCTATGCCAGGGAGTATGACCCCCAGGACGCCGGCAAGTATTACGGGGGGAGCGCCTGCGACAACCAGGCATTGTTCGGCCCGGACGGCAAAGCCCTGGCCTCCCTGGAGGTGTTCCGCCTGGTCCGGGAGGGCCGTGTGACGGAAGTGCTCCCAGAGGCGACGGAAAACGTGGAGATCACCGTGGACGTGGGCGGGACGCCCGTCCTGCCGGAGACGGTTTCGGCCGTCATGAACGATATGAGCCACAGGGAGATCGGCGTAACGTGGGATCTTTCCACCCTGCCCAAGGAACTGAACGGGGAAGCGGATTACGTGGTCAAGGGGAAGGCCGGGGGCATGGACTGCACGGCCTTTGTACACGTAAGGCTGTACAATTACGCGCGCAATCCTTCCTTTGAGGAGGAGGACCTGTCCATGTGGGAGGTCCGGGACCTGGCGGCCTGCGGGGAATTGCGCATGGAGGAAAAAAAGGCGGATTCCCTGACCGGAAACCGCCATTGGCACTTCTATTCCGCGCAGCCCGCAAGCGTGCGCTTTACCCTGGAGCAGAAAATGGAGGACCTTCCCGCCGGGAAATGGCGCATGCGCTTTTCGGTCATGGGCGGGGACGCCGGCAGCCAGGAGATCTATACCTATGTCCGGGTGAACGGCGAGACGGCGGCCACCGCTCCGGCCAAAATCACTTCCTACAACAACTGGGACACCCCGGAGATCGTCTTTGAGTGCCAGGAAGGCCAGGAGGTGGTCTGCGGCATTTTCATCCGCTGCGACGGGGCGGACGCCTGGGGCAAGATCGATGACATGACCGTGAACCGGGTGATCGGGGAGTAAAAAAAGAAGGGCGCGGCCCGTTTGAGGGGCCGCGCCCGCGCAAAAAGACGGGACGCTTCAGCGCAGCACGGCGCTGGTCCGGGGGCCGACGGTGATCACGGTTCCTTCAAGGGTCACCTCGCCATTCCCAGCGACGGCCTCGAGCCGGGTCAGGGCTTCCGCGGGGGTGCCCTTCAGGTCTGCCGTCAGGGTTCTGGTCGTGGTGTTGTGGATCACGGCGACGGAGAGGCCCTCCAGGGTGGATACGAAGCCGCCCAGCTTGGTGTCCCCAAGGCGCAGGGAGCGGTATTCGCCGCAGGCGATCTCCGGGTTTGCGCGGCGGATCATCAAAAGGCGTTTGTAATGGGTCAGCAGGCTGTCCCCCCAGGCAAGATAGCTCCGGACGGTGGCGTCGGTCTGTCTGGAGGCGTCATAGGTGGCTTCTCCGGGGTCCGCCACCGTGTCGCCGTCCCCCCAGCGCATGCCAAGACGACGGTTGGCGTCGGAGGAGGCGCCTCCCCGGGATCCCTTCAGGCCGATCTCCTCGCCATAATAAATGAAGGGGGCGCCGGGACCGAGCAGATAGAGGTTCGCGGCCATCTGGGCGACACCGGTGGCGGCGGACAGGTAGCCGGAGGAACGGTCCATGTCGTGATTGGAGAGGAAGGGGACGATGACGGCGTCCTTTCGCAGGGACTGAACGGTATTCAGGTATTTTTCCACATAGGCCGTGTATTTTTGCACGTCTCCGGATTTGGCGGTGTCGGCGATGAGCCCCTCCGCCTGGGAAACGGTAAAGTCAAAGCAGTTCAGGGCGGGATAGTAGGCGTCCGTCACTCCGTCGCTGTCCCAGACCTCCGCCACCAGGAAGGCGTCCGGCCTGACGGAGCGGATGAGGGCGGCGTATTCGGTCCAGAAATCCAGGTTGCCTTTCGTGTCCCCGTAATAGAGGTACTTGGCGGCGTCAAACCGGAATCCGTCCACCCCCAGGTCCAGGTATTTGAGGGCGATGTCCGCCACGGCCTGGCGCACAGCGGGACAGTCGAAGTTCATCTCCGGCATGGAGGAGGAAAAATTACACTCGTAATAATCCTGTGTGCCGGGGATGCGGGCGAAGGTCCTTCCGGCGGGGAGCTGGTCCGCCGGGGCCCAGGTATAAAAATCATACCATTCGGAACGGGGATCGTTGACCTTGTGGGCAAAGACAAAATTGGAAAACCAGCGGTGCTTCAGGCTGGTATGGTTGATGGGCAGGTCCAGGATCAGCAGCATGCCCCTTTGGTGACAGGCGTCGATGAGGGCCCGCAGGTCCTCCATGCTTCCAAAGGACGGGTCGATGGCGGTATAGTCCGTCACGTCGTACTTGTGATAGGAGGGGGACAGGAAGACGGGGGTCAGCCACAGGCCGTCCACCCCCAGGCTCCTTCCGGAGGCGGGGTCGCCGTCGTTCAGGTAATCCAGACGGCCGAGGATGCCCTTCAGGTCGCCGATGCCGTCTCCGTCGGAATCGGAAAAGGATCCGGGAAAGATCTCGTAAAACACCCGGTTCGCCCCGGGGTCCATTCCCTGCGCGGGGACGGCGACGTCGTCCACCACGGCTTCCCCGTCCCGTAAAAGGTATTTCCCGCTCAGGTCCTCCGCGGAGCAGGCGGACAGGAGCAGCATGGCGGCGAGGCCCGCCGCCAGGGCATGTTGATGCAGCATGGAAGCCTCCTTATGGTCGGATCACAGAAACGTTTTTTTCATATTACAAAAAAACACGCCCGCCTGTCAAGACGGGGAAAGGAAACGCATGACGGAACTGTATACACCGGAGAGAAAACGGGCCCTTTTACGGCGCGTCCGGGCCGCGGAGGGCCTGGCGGCCCTAGCCCTGGCGGCGGCGATCCTTACGGCCGTGGGGCTTTGCTTCGGGGTGCGCACGGGCAATGCCTTAAACCGCCTGCGCCTGTGCGTCGGGATCTGTTCCCTGGCCGGGGCCGGGGCGCTTGCCGCGGCGGAATTCGTATCCCTGCCCGGCAGACGGCTGCTCCGGCACATGGAGCGCATTGAACAGGCCCCCCGGGAGGAACGCGCGGGAAAAGTGGAACGCGTGGGGGAGGCGGTGCGAATCCCCCGTTCCATCACCTTTGCCGGGGTGACCGTGGCGGAAGAGGGGGGATGCGGCCGGTACAAGCTGGCCCTTGGCCTCTCCGGACTGCCCGCAGAAGGGCAGGAGATCCGCTTCGCGGTCCGCAATGGATACATGGCTGCGCTTGAGGCGCCCGGACCGCTGAAAAAGCCCGCCGTCCGGGGCAGGCTGCGGCGGGTCCTGGGGGTTGCGACCCGGTGCGTCCTGTGCCTGATCGGTTTTCTGGTCCTGTGGGGGTTCGTGTTCTCGCACCTGACCGAGGCGCCGGCAAGGGAAAAGGTGACGCTGTTTATCCACGCGGTCCGGGTGGACACTGAAAAACTCAGCGGGGTCCTGGAGGAGGATCTGCCGGAGGGCATTCGTTTGGTGCAGGCGCGGCCCTTTACCTACGCCATGATGGACCCGGAAACGCTGATGAACGCGGACCTGTACATCCTGAGCGCAAAGGACGCGCCGGCCTACATGGACTGGCTGGCCCCGCTGCCGGAGGATTGGAGCGGCGGGGGAGACCGGCTTTCCCTGGAGGGGGGCGCCGCGGGGATCCGGGCGGACGGCGCGGGGAGGACGTTTGTCACCTATCTGTCGCCTGAGAGCGGCGGCGGGGCCTTTTACCTGTTCTTTGGAAAAAACAGCCTGCATGGTCCTAACGGGGACGGGAAGGCCCTCCCCATCGCGCAGCGGTTCCTTTCCCTTGCCCCGTAGGCCGTCAAAGCAGACTTTTGGAATAACCCGGGCAAAAAAAAAAGTGGACTTTTTGCAAAAAATACGCTATACTGGTATCATCGAGAAAATATAGAACCTGCCTGCTCCGGGCGGGTTCCCATAGGAAAGGAAGGATTTTTGCATGAAGAAAATCATTTCTCTGCTGCTGGCCATGGTGATGGCCCTGTCCCTGTGCACCGGGGCGTTTGCCACCGGTCTGGAAGGCACCTACGATGTCAAGATTTGGGTAGCGGAAAAAATGGTCGATCTGACCAAACGGCAGATCGAGGCCTATAACGCGTCCAACACCGACGGCATCGTCATCAACGCCACCGTCGAGGCCGTTTCCGAAGCGGAGGCCGCCACCCAGATGGTGACCGACGTGGAAGCCGGCGCGGACCTGTTCTGCTTCGCGCAGGACCAGTTCGCCCGCCTTGTCAGCGCCGAAGCCCTGGCCCAGCTGGGCGTGGGCGCCAGCGAGATCGTGCGCACCAACAATGACGCCGGCGTCGTGGCCGCCGCTACCGCCGGCGAAGCCATCTACGCCTACCCGCTGACCAGCGACAACGGCTACTTCATGTACTATGACAAGACCGTCGTCCCCGAGGAAGACGTGGACTCCCTGGAGGCCATCATCGCCGACTGCGAGAAGGCCGGCAAGTATTTCGCCTTTGAGATGAACACCTCCGCCTGGTATCTGGCCAGCTTCTTCTTCGCCACCGGCTGCGTCTCCGAATGGACCACCGATGACGACGGCAAGTTCATCTCCGTGCACGACACCTTCGACAGCCCCGCCGGCCTCATCGCCGTCAAGGGCATGAAGAAACTGGTGGATTCCAAGTACCACCTGTCCTCCTCCTCCGGCTCCGAATTCGCCTCCGGCGCGGGCGTTGTGGTCACCGGCACCTGGGACTACACCACCGTGTCCGAGATTCTGGGCGACAACATGGGAGTTGCGGACCTGCCCTCCTTCGAGGTGGACGGCGTGTCCTATCACCTGGGCTCCTTCAACGGCTGCAAGCTGCTGGGCGTCAAGCCCCAGACGAACCCTGTGAAGGGCGCCGTGCTCCATCGCCTTGCCCAGTACCTGACCGGTGAAGAGTGCCAGATGCAGCGCTTCGAGGAGAACGCCTGGGGTCCCTCCAACCTGGCCGTGCAGGCTTCCGAAGCCGTTCAGGCCAACCCCGGCCTGGCTGCCCTCTATGCCCAGAACGCCTATTCCATTCCGCAGGGCCAGATCCACGGCTCCTGGTGGGACGTGGCCAAGGTCATCGGCGATGACGTGAAGGCCGCCCAGGACGAAGCGGGCCTGCAGGCTGCCCTGGACAACTACAGGGACAAGATTGCCAGCTTGTTCAACCTGGATACATCTGCACTCCTGTTTGTTGGCGCGTGGAATGGCTGGAACAATGCCGATGAAAACGATACCTATTATCTGAAAAACGGCTCCGTGACGCTTGATGTTCCCGAGAGCGATTACATGGGCGGCCGTATCGTGACTCCGGGTGAATGGGATACCGATAAGGGTTTTGCACAAGTTACGGACGGTGTTGAACTGGTCAAAGATCTTGGCGCGGATAATGGCGATAATAACATTGTGTTTGCTGAGGCCGGTAATTATACGGTGACTTGGGATGGAACTTCCATTACCATTGTGAAGAACTAATCCGCGGCTAAGCATAAGCTGATTCCACTTGGCCGGAGCCAATTTGCATTGGTTCCGGCCATTTTACCAAGGGAGTGAAAAACCAGAATGAAAACACTGACCGATCTGGAGTACCTGAAGCTGTCCAAGGGGCAGCGGCTGGTCCACAGGATCTGCAGCTTCTTTGCTTCCATTCCCACGGGGCTGAAAAACCTGGTCCTTTCCATCGGCAGGGGGATCGGCAAAGCCGCGGTTGGGATCAAGGATGAATTTGCGGACCTGTGGAACACCTTCAAAAACGGGGACACGCCCACCCGGGTCTCATACCTGATCATGGGCTTTGGCAATCTCTGCCGGGGGCAGATCCTGCGGGGACTGCTGTTTTTGCTGTTCGAGATCGTCTTTATCGCCTACATGGCGCTCTCCGGCTGGTACTGGCTGTCCATGCTGCCCTCCCTGGGCAAAGTAGGGCCGGTCAAGGAATACAACGTGATCTATGACACCTACGTGACCACCTATCACGACAACTCCTTCAAGATCCTTCTGTACGGCGTACTGACAATCTTCTTTATCATCGCCTTCATCTATACCTGGCGGGTCAACATCCGGCAGAACAAGCTGGCCATGCAGATCCTTAGGTCCGGCAAGAAGCTCAAGAGCGGCAAGGACGACCTGCGGTCCCTGGTGGACGACCAGTTCCACAAGACCCTTCTGGCGCTGCCCCTGACCGGCATCCTGATCTTCACCGTGCTGCCCATCGTGTTCATGGTCCTGGTGGCCTTTACCAATTATGACGGCAACCATGACGGCTACATCAACAACCTGTTCTCCTGGGTGGGGCTGGACAACTTCAACACCATGCTGTCCTGGAGCGGCGGCGGCGTGAACTATTCCGCCACCTTCGGCGAGGTGCTGACCTGGACGCTGATCTGGGCCTTCTTCGCCACCTTCACCAACTACTTCCTGGGCATGCTGGTGGCCATGCTGATCAACAAAAAGGGCGTGCGCATCAAAAAGCTCTGGCGCACCGTGCTGGTTCTGACCATTGCCGTGCCCCAGTTCATCTCCCTTTTGTACGTGTCCAAAATGTTCGCCAAGAACGGCATCATCAACGGCGCCCTGATGGACCTGGGGTGGATCACCCAGGCGCTGCCCTTCTGGGAGGATCCCACCTGGGCCCGGATCACGGTGATCGTCATCAACATCTGGATCGGCATTCCCTACCTGATGCTGATCTCTACCGGCATCCTGATGAACATTCCCCAGGACCTGTACGAATCCTCCCGCATCGACGGAGCCAACGCCTGGCAGCAGTACACGAAGATCACCCTGCCGTACATGCTGTTTGTGACGGGCCCGTATCTGCTGACCAGCTTTACGGGCAACATGAACAATTTCAACGTCATCTATCTTCTGACGGGCGGCGCCCCGACCAACGCGGCCGCCTCCGGCGCGGCGGGCGCCGTAGGGTATACGGATCTTCTGATCACCTGGCTGTTCAAGATCACCACCGGCGCGGACGCCCAGTATTACCTGGCCAGCGTCGTGGGCATCATGGTGTTCGTGGTGGTGGCGGTGATCTCGCTGGTGGTGTACCGGCTGCTGCCGTCCAACAGAAATGAGGAGGATTTCCAGTGATGAGTCAAGCAAACGCTTCCCAGAGCCTCAAAAGGCATATGGGCCTGAAGGCCAGTCAGCGGATATCCAACACCACGGCGCACATCGTTCTCGTCATCATCAGCGTTATCTGGCTGATCCCCTTTGTGTGCATCCTCCTGCAGTCCTTCCGGGTGGAATCCACCTATCCGGTAGGGTACGTGAAGCCGGAAAAATGGGGCCTGGACAATTACCGGAACCTGTTCAACACGGACTTCCCCAGGTGGTATGTCAACACCCTGGTGATGGCGCTGTGCACCGCGGCGCTGCAGACGGTCATCGTGCTGTGCATGTCCTACACCCTGTCCCGCTTCCGCTTTAAGATGCGCAAGCCCCTGATGCAATTCATGCTGATCCTGGGCATGTTCCCCGGCATGCTGACCATGATCATCCTTTACCGGGTCCTGAAGGACCTGGGGATGACCCAGGCCAACTCCGTACCGGGTCTGATCCTGGTCTATGTGGCCTCCTCCGGCATGGGATATTATGTATCCAAGGGCTTCTTTGACACGATCTCCAAATCCCTGGACGAGGCGGCCCGCATGGACGGCGCCACCCGGTTCCAGGTGCTCAAGAAGATCATCCTTCCCCTGTCCAAGCCCATCGTCATCTACACCGTGCTGACGGCGTTCATGGGGCCCTGGGGGGACTTTGTGTTTGCCAGGTACATCGCCTTTGGCACCTCCTCGGGCATGAACGTGGCCGTGGGGCTGTACAACTGGCTGAACAGGGACCAGATCGCCAACAACTACACCATGTTCTGCGCGGGCGGCGTGCTGGTGGCCATCCCGGTGACCATCCTGTTCATGTGCCTGCAGAAATACTACGTGGAAGGCGTCACCGGCGGAGCCGTCAAGGGCTGACGCGGAAGAAAGGAGCAATACGACAATGGCAAGCGTCAAACTGACCGGGGTCAAAAAGATTTATGACAACAAGGTCGTCGCCGTGCACGACTTTGACCTGGAGATCAAGGACAAGGAATTCGTGGTGTTCGTCGGCCCCTCCGGCTGCGGCAAATCCACCACCCTGCGCATGATCGCAGGTCTTGAGGAGATCAGCGAGGGCACATTGGAGATCGACGGGGAAGTGGTCAACGACCTGCAGCCCAAGGACCGGGACATCGCCATGGTGTTCCAGAACTACGCCCTGTACCCCCATATGACGGTGTTTGACAACATCGCCTTCTCGCTCCGGCTCAAAAAAATGCCGGAGGACGAGGTGTTTGAGAAGGTGACCCAGGCGGCGGAGATCCTGGGCATCACCGAATACCTGACCCGCCGGCCCAGGGCCCTTTCCGGCGGCCAGCGCCAGCGCGTGGCCATCGGCCGCGCCATCGTGCGCAACCCCAAGGTGTTCCTGATGGACGAGCCGCTGAGCAACCTGGACGCCAAGCTGCGCAACCAGATGCGCGCGGAGATCATCCTGCTGCGGGAAAAACTGAACACCACCTTCGTCTACGTTACCCACGACCAGACCGAGGCCATGACCCTGGGCGACCGCATCGTGATCATGAAGGACGGCTTCATCATGCAGGTAGGCACCCCGGAGGAGGTTTTCGATACGCCCCACAACCTCTTTGTGGCCACCTTCATCGGGTCCCCGCAGATGAACCTGTTCAGCGCGGAGCTGACCCAGGAGGGGACAGGCTACACCGTCAGCTACCGGAACATCCGGGTGCCCCTGGACGCGGAACGGTGCGCCCTGCTGAAGGCGCATGGCGTCAGCGGAACAAAGAAGGTCATCCTGGGCGTCCGTCCGGAGCACATGACCCTTTGTTTCAACGGGGAGGAGAACGCCGCCCACGGCGTTATCGCCGTCAACGAGATGATGGGCAGCGAACTGCACCTGCACGTGGAATCCGGGGAAGAGAAGAACGTGATCCTCAGGATCCCCACCATCGAGCTTTCCGCCGCGCAGCGCGCCTCCCTGGTCCACGGGAGCGATCTGGGATTCACCTTCTCCAGCAAGGTGGTGCAGCTGTTCGATCCGGAGACCGAGCAAAGCCTGCTGTTCTCCTGACGGAAGCTCCTTTTCCGGCAGGACCGGCCCGTCCTCATCCCAACCGGGGGAGGACGGGCGTTTTTTTTAAGGCACGCGGCGTGTTTCGGGACAGAAAAAGGCGGACTGTACGTTAAGACGGCCCCGGTCTCGTGCGCAGGACGCAAAGGACAAAAATGCGCGCCGGATTTGATTGACAGGGGACGGGTCCTGTCTTATGATTAGACACAGCGCCCTGTCCCAAAGGGCAGGGATGACGGAAGAAGCAAGGAAAAGGAAGGCTTTATGACAGATCAGGGGCAGGCCTTTAAGGGCCGGGCGGACATGCTGAGGCATCTTCTGAGGGGGTCCAAACGTTTTTTTGCCGCGGGGATCGCCCTGGGATGGCTCATGTCGCTTTTGAGCATGATCACCCCGCGGGTGATCACCTATACCGTGGATACGGTCCTGGGACAGGAGGCGGCGGACCTGCCGGGGATCGTGCGCGCCTGGGTGGACGCCGCGGGCGGCGCGGCGTATTTCCGGCAGCATTTGTATGTGGTCGCGCTGATTGTGATCACGGTGGAGCTGCTGGCCCTTTGCTGCCGCTGGGGGTTCCGCATGATGAACGCCCGGGGACAGGAAAGGTTCCTTAGAAGGACGCGCAGGCTTTTGTACCATCACATCATCCGCCTGCCCCTGGAATGGCACAACAGGAACCATACCGGGGACATCATCCAGCGCTGCACCAGCGACGTGGAGACCCTTCGCGCGTTCCTGGCGGATCAATTGGTCACGCTGATCCGGGTGGCGGTGCAGATCGTGCTGTCTCTGTATTTCATGATCACCCTGTCCCCGACCCTGTCCCTGATCCCGGCGGCCTTCATCCCGGTGATCATCCTGTTCAGCTTTTATTTCCACAAGCACATCGAGAAGAACTTCAAGGCTGTGGACGAAAAGGAAGGCGAGCTTTCGGCCGTCGCGCAGGAGAACCTGACCGGCGTCCGGGTGGTGCGGGCCTTCGGCCGGGAGCAGTACGAGCGGGAAAGGTTTGAGAAGACCAACACCGTCTACACCGGCCTTTGGGACAAGGTCATGCGGCTCCTGGCGGCCTTCTGGGCCTCCGGGGACGCCATCAGCTGTCTGCAGCGGCTCCTGATCCTGACGGTGGGCTGCGTCCTTTGCGTGCGGGATCAGTTGACCGTGGGCCGGTTCATCGCCTTCATTTCCTACAGCGCGATGCTGGAGTGGCCGGTCCGCTCCCTGGGCAGGGTCATTTCCGGCATGAGCCGGGCGGGCGTGTCCATCGACCGCATCAAATACATCCTCAACTCCGCCGAGGAGACCCAGGCCGTGGACGGCAGCGGCGAACCGCTTACGGGGGACATCGTGTTCGATCACGTCTCCTTTGGCTACGCCGAGGGGGAGAAGGCCCTGAGGGACGTATCCTTTACGGCCCGGGAGGGACAGGTGACCGGCATCCTGGGCACCACCGGAAGCGGCAAAAGCACGCTGATGTACCTGCTGTGCCGCCTGTATGATCCGACGGAGGGCAGCGTCCGCATCGGCGGCAGGGACTTGAGGGACGTGGACCGGTTCCTGGTGCGCAGGAGCGTGGGCATCGTCCAGCAGGAGCCCTTCCTGTTCAGCCGGAGCATTGCGGACAACATCGCCATGGGCCGGGACCACACCGACATGGACGAGATCCGCGCCGCGGCGAAGGTGGCCATGCTGGATGAGACCGCCATGAAGTTCGCCAAGGGCTATGAGACCGAGGTCGGCGAGCGGGGCGTCTCCCTCTCCGGCGGGCAGAAGCAGCGGACAGCCATCGCCCAAGCGCTGATGCTTGAAAGGCCCATCCTGCTGCTGGACGATTCCCTGTCCGCGGTGGATACCCGGACGGATATGGAGATCCGCCGCGCCATGGACGGCATGGAGCGCAAGCCCACCCGGATCATCATCAGCCACAGGATCACCACGCTGATGAGCGCCGATCACATCGTCGTGATGGACCGGGGCCGGGTGGTGGAGGAAGGCAGCCACGAGGAACTGTTCAACAAAGGCGGCATGTACCGCCGGATCTGCGATATGCAGATGCTGGCCGGGGAAGGGGAACCCTCCGGGCTGAGGAAGGAGGGAGCGGAGCGGTGAGCGAGAACGGAAAGATCAAGCATCTGAAATGGTTTGGCATCCCCCGGGTGCTTCCCTATACGAAGCCCTACCGGAAAAGGATGCTGCTGATGATCCTGCTGGGCATCGCCTCCAGTCTGGTGGATTCCGTTTATCCCCTTTTCAACCGGCAGGTGATCGACGGCAACATCGCAGGGAAAACGCTTTCCGGCATTGGCGTGCTGATTGCCGCGTATCTGCTGGTGGCGGCTTTCCAGGTGTGGAACAACTATTACACCACCATGTGGTGCAGCCGCATGGAACTGTACCTGAACCGGGACCTGCGCAACGCGGCGTTCAACCATCTGCAGACCCTGTCTTTTTCCTATTTCAACCAGAACAGCGTGGGCTGGATCCATGCCCGGGTCATGAGCGATTCCGGCCGCATCGGGGAGCTGATCTCCTGGCAGATGATGGACCTGGTGTGGAGCGGCAGCTATGTCCTGTGCGTGCTGACGGTGATGTTCTTTACCAACCTGCAGCTGGCGTTCCTGACCCTGGCCCTGGCGGTGCTGGCCTCGGTGCTGACGGCGTTCTGCCGCCGGAGGCTGATTAGGCAGAACCGGAAGGTGCGGGAACTGAACAGCCAGCTGTCCGGGGATTTCAACGAGGGCATCACCGGGGTGCGGGCCATCAAGACCCTGAACGCGGAAAAGCGCATGGAAGGGGAATTTGAGGCACACCTTGGGGAGATGGAGCGCACCGGGGTCAAGGCGGCCAGGACCTCCACCGCCATCGGCGCCCTGGTGTCCATGACCAGCGCCTTGGCGCTGGCCCTGGTCATCTGGCGGGGCGGCGATATGAACGCCCAGGGCCTGATGCGCATCGGGACCCTGTCCGTGTTCATGTCCTACGCCATTTCCATCATGGATCCCTTGCAGAACTGCATCAACGTGCTGACGGCCCTGACCGGCATTCAGGCCAACATCGAGCGGTTTACCGGCCTGATGGACACGGTCAGCCATGTGACGGACACCCCAGAGGTCATCGCCAAATATGGCGATACCTTCTCCCCGAAACGGGAGAATTGGGAGGAACTCAAGGGGGACGTGGAATTCAGGGACGTCACCTTCCGCTATCCGGACGGGGAGGAGAACGTGCTGGAGCATTTCAGCTTGAAGGTGCCCTCCGGGTCCAGCGTGGCCATTGTGGGGGAGACCGGCGCGGGCAAGACCACGCTGGTGAACCTGGTCTGCCGGTTTTACGAGCCCACGGCCGGGCAGGTGCTCATCGACGGCCGGGATGCCCGGGAGCGCAGCCAGCTGTGGCTGCATTCCAACATCGGGTATGTCCTGCAGACCCCGCACCTGTTTTCCGGCACCGTGCGGGAAAACCTGCGCTATGGCCGGCCGGACGCCACGGACGCGGAGATCTGGGAGGCCCTGAAGCTGGTGAATGCGGACCAGCTGGTGCGGGATATGGAAGGCGGACTGGACGCCAATGTGGGGGAAGGGGGCGCCAATCTGTCCACGGGACAGCGGCAGCTTTTGTCCTTTGCCCGGGCATTGCTTGCGGACCCGCGCATCCTGGTGCTGGACGAGGCCACCTCCAGTGTGGATACGGTGACGGAAAAGGCCATCCAGGAAGCCATCGAGCGGGTGACCGCCGGGCGCACCAGCTTCATGATCGCCCACCGGCTCAGCACCGTGGTGGACGCGGATACCATTTTGTGCGTGCGGGACGGGAAGATCGTCGAACGGGGGACCCACCGGGAACTGATGGGGAAAAAAGGGTATTATCACGAACTGTTTACCAGGCAATACGAGGGCCTGGCCGTGGAGATGGCGGCGCAGGGGTGATGCTCCGCTGGCGCTCCGCTTTCGCGGGGGGAACTGCGGTTCCCCCCACGGACCCCCCGGAGAATACGGGGTTACGGGGGTTACGGGGGTTACGGGGCTGGGGAAGGGATACCCCTTCCCCAAGACCCCATCCCGCCGCCGGCGCCGGCTTCCTGCGTCCAGGCGACGCCGGCGGCCGGGTACGACCCCTTCACCAGTCCTGCGGGACTGGTTCAAGGGTCGTTCCGCTTTGGCGTACACGCCGCCAAAGCGGATTGCAGTAGGAGGGTGTGCCCCCTCCTACACCTCCCCTTGCTGTAAGGTGGGGGATTTTTCTTATTATGGCCGATTCGCTCGCCCTGCCGGCAGCAAAGCTGCCGTCGGACGGGCATCGCGGTGCGAGGGGAAGGACGGTGAGGGACGACGAGGAGCCTGCTCCCCTCGTGGATAGAGCGCTCCGCTTTCGCGGGGGGATTGCGATCCCCCTCACGGACCCCCCGGGGTGACGGAGTTGGCGGGGACTGGGGAAGGGATACCCCTTCCCCAAGACCCTATCCCGCCGCCGGCGCCGGCTTCCTGCGTCCAGGCGACGCCGGCGGCCGGGTACGACCCCTTCACCAGTCCTGCGGGACTGGTTCAAGGGTCGTTCCGCTTTGGCGTACACGCCGCCAAAGCGGATTGCAGTAGGAGGGTGTGCCCCCTCCTACACCTCCCCTTGCTGTAAGGTGGGGGATTTTTCTTATTATGGCCGATTCGCTCGCCCTGCCGGCAGCAAGGCTGCCGTCGGACGGGCATTGCGGTACGAGGGGAAGGACGGAGGAACGACGGAGAGGGGGACAACCTTTCCTTCCTGTGGATAGACCTCGTAAACTTCCGCGCAGTACGGACTTGCAAGAGTTATCGTACCAAGTTTGCTTTTTTGTGGATAAACCATGTATCTCCGTTTTGCTCGCCCTGCCGGCAGCAAGGCTGCCGTCGGACGGGCATTGCGGTACGAGGGGAAGGACGGAGGAACGACGGAGAGGGGGACAACCTTTCCTTCCTGTGGATAGACCTCGTAAACTTCCGCGCAGTACGGACTTGCAAGAGTTATCGTACCAAGTTTGCTTTTTTGTGGATAAACCATGTATCTCCGTTTTGCTCGCCCTGCCGGCAGCAAGGCTGCCGTCGGACGGGCATCGCGGTGCGAGGGGAAGGACGGAGAGGGAAGACGCGGAGTCTGCTCCCCCCTGTGGGTAAACCTCGTAAACTTCCGTCACAGTATGGAATACCAGGAAATTGCGCTCCTGTCTTCTGCTTTGTGGACAAAACCTCGTTTCTCCGTCATGCTCGTCCTGCCGGAAGCAAAGCTGCCGTCGGACGGGCATCGCGGTGCGAGGGGAAGGACGGAGAGGGATGACGAGGAGCCTGCTCCCCCCGTGGATAAACCTCGTAAACTTCCGGACAGTATGGAATTCCAGGAAATAGCGTTTCTGTCTGCTGCTTTGTGGACAAAACCCCGTCTCTGTCATGCTCGCCCTTCCGGCAGCAGGGCTGTCGTCGGACGGGCATCTTGGTGCGAGGGTTGGACGGAGAAAAGGGGACGAAGGAATGGTACGGGACGATTCGTTTTCCGAAAATCCGTGACACAAGAAACAGGAGGGGCAGTATGACGCGCGCTCCCTCCTGTGGACAGACCTCGTGTTCCGATCAGTATGCATCCGCCTGTTCACGGCAGGATGTTGTTTTTGAGTTTCTTCGGTTTTCTCGCCCTGCCTGCAGCGGGGCTGCCGTCAGACAGGCATCGTGGTGCGGGTTGCGGGGACGAAGGCATGGTTTTTGGGTAATTCGTCTCCTGAAACGGCTTGATACAAGACACAGAACATGCAAAACACTCCTTCTCCCTCCTTTGGACAAAACGTGCACTTTATACGTTCCGCGTTCTGTTCGCTGCGGGGGATTTGGGCCTTCCGGGTCTTGTGCCTGTCTTTTCCGTGGGGTTATTTATCGTTGTTTTGATGATGGTCTTACACGGGCCTGCGAAGAAGCCTTTCCCCTGTGGGATGGCTTCTTCGTGGTTGAGAACCGATATGCCGCCAGACCTGCCCGGCACGAATCCTTGGCACATTCTCTTCCTGGCGCTGCGCGTCCCCTGTCCATACAGGCAAAGGGAGGCTTTCCCTGTCCTGTTCTCCCTGAGGTCCGTCACTGGACGGGCTTTTTTTATGCGCTTTTTCCCCGGTTCAGTTTCCGGTACACGGTCAGGTACATCACCGCAAAGCAGGCGGTGCCGCCCAGCACGTTGCTGATGGGTTCCGCCCAGAAGACACCGTAGACCGGCGGGGTGATCACGTAAGGCAGCAGGAAGGTGAGAGGGGTGACGATAAAGGCCTTGCGCAGCAGGGAAAAGAAGATGGCCTGGCGGCTTTTGCCCAGGGCTGTGAAGGCCGATTGGCCTGCGCTCTGCAGGGCCATGAACACGAAGGCGAAGAAATACACCCGCAGCGCGCTGGGGGTGATCCCGATCAGCGCCGGGTCCGAGGTGAACAGGCGGGTATAGCCCGGGGCAAACAAAAGGACGCTGACCCAGGCAGCCAGGGTGACCAGGGCGCCGGCGATGGCGGTGAACCGGATGCCCTGGGCCACCCGGCGGGGCTTATTGGCCCCGTAATTGAACCCGATGACGGGCTGGGCGCCGCCGGATACGGAGGAGACGGGCAGGCTAAGGATCTCCCGGACGGAATGCAGAACCGTCATGGCGCCCACCCAGTTTTCCCCGCCCCAGGCCTGCAGGGTGGCGTTGCAGGCCACCTCGGTCAGGCTGTTGGTGGCGGCCATGATAAAGCCGGACAGGCCCAGCCGGCAGATCTCCCCGGCCATGGGCAGGCGCAGTCCCAGGTCCTCTTTCCTTAGCGGGATCAGGGCCTTTTTGCTTCGCAGGAAGCCCACGGCCAGGGCACAGGAGGCAGCCTGGCTCAGGACCGTGGCCAGGGCGGCCCCTTCGATGGACAGATTGAAAACGAAGATGAACAGCGGGTCCAGCAGCAGGTTCATAACGGCCCCGCAGGTTACGGTCAGCATTCCCACGCGTGGGAAGCCCTGGGCGTTGATGAACCCGTTCATCCCCGTGGCAAGCATGGTGAACAGGGTGCCCCACAGGTAGACGCGCAGGTATCTTTCCGCGTAATGGAAGGACTGCTCACCGGCCCCGAACAGGAACAAAATCGGCCGGCGGAAGAGCATGCAGACCGTGAATACCACTACGGAGAGCAGTACCAGCCAGGTAAAGGACGTGCCCTGCAGGCGGGCCGCCTTGGAGCGGTCCCCGGCGCCGCGGGCGATGGAAAACAGGGGGGCGCCGCCGCTGCCGATCAGGCGGGTGAAGGCGGTGACGATCATGGTGATGGGAAAGGTGATGCCGAGCCCCGCCAGGGCCATGGAATCGGCGCCGGGCAAATGGCCGATATAAATCCTGTCCACCACGTTATACATCAGGTGTGTCAATTCCGCCAGGAACATGGGGATGGCCTGGCTGAGGATGTTCCTGCCCATGCTTCCGGTCCCGTAATCCCCCTGGCCCCTTGTCCGCGCTGTCATGAAGATCCCTCCCTGTCAAAGGTGCGTTGAACCAGGTCATGATACACCTGTTTTTTTAAATCGTCCACCCGGAAAAGGGAATGGGAGACGGCGTTCGCATGAAGCATGCGCTTGCAGGGGGCTTGTCGATCCCCAGTCGGCTCCCCCGTGCCCTGTCTGATTTAAGTCCTTTCGGATCGTGCGCAGACCATGGGAATGGGAAATATTACCAAAATAGGCGGCCGTGCCCTCCGCCGCAAGGCGGGGGATGCGTCCCGGGGCGGATTGGCTTTTTCCCCGGGGGGAGGGATAGCCTTTAAGAAGACACCGCGGGATGCGCAGGACCGACAGTCGGGACAAAAAGGACGGAATGCGGAAAGGAGGGGGAGCGTGGCTGCAAAAAAGCCCCCGGCGACGGGAGAAGAGAACAAAGGGAAAGCGTTGGCGGAGAGCGCCGCGGCGCAGGAAAGGCTGCGGGGCCTGTATGACGGGATGCTCCGCCGCCTGGAGGAGATGAACGGCGATTTCCACCTGTTGGAGAACGCAGGCCGGAAGGCGGAGGAGGACGGGCCGCGCTATGACGTGGTCCGTGCGGGGGTGTACGTCCGGACCCTTCTGGACGCGGAAAAGCTGAGGAGGGAGCTGTATGATCTGCCCCCGGCCAGGGAGGCCTGGGCCGCACGGAAAAAAGCGCAGGGGGAAAGCGGAGAGGACAACCGGGTCTTCTTCCCGCCGGTCCTGGACGAGGAGCCGCCGGACTGTCCGGAGACGGACCTGTAGGCGCGCATTGCAGACAAAAAAATGCAAATTTCAGGGGCATCCAAAAAGTTGAGGCTATATTTGGATAAAAGTTATCCAAATATGGATTATTAAGCGCAATTTCAGAAAGTTTTAAGCGAAACATCTTGATTTTGAGCCCGGGACCTGAATAAGCTTTAAGCACAAAAAAACAACACAGGGAGGACAGCATGGAAGAAACCTTTTTGACCGATCCGGCAGCCGTGTACTGCCCCTATTACATTTCCGAAACGAACACCTGCATCGTCTGCGAGGGTCTGCTGGAGGCCAAGGACCCCGCCACTCCCCGGGAGGAGGAGACACCGGACAGGGCCTGCAGGGATTCCGTTCAGCGCTTTGCCACCGTGGAGGCCAAGAACCGGTGGATGCGGCAGGTATGCGTTTCCAGCCGGTACGAGTGCCTGTGCGCGGTGGCCGGGACCCTGGACCGCATGTACGGGGAGGAAATACCGGAGCCGGAATGGATCCGGAGGCGGTTTTCCCGGGAACTGAAACGGGCCCGGGGACGGACACGGGCCAACCGCCGCAAGGGCCGCCGCGTGCCGGCTCCTGGCCCCCGCGCGGCGGAGGACAGCCGGGAGAGGAACGCGTGATGGCGCTCTGGACGCCGCAGCCGCGGCAGCGGGCATTCATGGAGCGGCCGGAGTGGGAGGCGTTCTACGGCGGGGCAGCCGGCGGTGGAAAGAGCGACGTGCTGGTGGTGGAGGCGCTGCGGCAGATCGAAGTGCCCTGGTACAAGGGGATCATCTTCCGCAAGACCTACCGGCAGCTGGGCGAGCTGTTGGACAAGGCGGACCGGTATTACCGGCGGGCGGTTCCTGGGGCGCGGTACAACGGGCAGCAGAGCTGCTGGAAGTTTCCCAGCGGGGCGAAGATCTATTTTGCCGGGATGCAGTACACCAAGGACCGGGAGAAGTGGCAGGGCTGGCAGTTTGATTACATCGCGTTCGACGAGCTGACGCACTTTCTGTTTGACGAGTACAGCTACATGTTCTCGCGGAACCGTGCCAGCGGGCCGGACACCCGGGTGTACATCCGGGCGACGGGGAACCCGGGCGGGATCGGGCACGGATGGGTCAAGAACCGGTTCATCACGGTGGCGCCGCCGATGACGCCGGTGAAGAAGCGGATCCAGTGGACGGACACCCAGGGCGAGGAGCACACGGATTGGCGGTATCGGATCTTTGTGCCGGCGAAGCTGAGCGACAACGCAGCGCTGGAGAAGAACGACCCGAATTACCGTCTGAACCTGGCAATGCTTCCGCAGAAGGAGCGGGAGGCGCTGCTGGAGGGGAACTGGGACAGCTTTTCGGGCCAGGTATTCACCGAGTGGCGGAACGACCCGGACCATTACCAGGACCACAAGCACACGCACGTGATTGAGCCGTTCCTGACGCCGAAGCATTGGCGGGTGCTGATGGGCTACGACTGGGGCTATTCCAAGCCGTTCGCCTGCGGGTGGTACGCGGTGGACGAGCAGGGGAAGATGTACATGATCCGGGAGCTGTACGGGTGCACCGGGGATCCGGACGTGGGCGTGCAGTGGGACGTGGCGAAGACGGCGGCGAAGATCCGGGAGATCGAGGCGGAGGACCCGAACCTGAAGGGGCGGACGATCGAGCGGATCGCGGACCCGGCCATCTTCCAGAAGAACAGCGAGGGAAGCGTTGCGGAGCTGTTCGAAAGGAACCACGTGTACTTTACCCGGGGAGAGCACGAGCGGATCGCGGGAAAGATGCAGGCGCACTACCGGCTGCAGTTTGACGGGATCGGGGAACCGATGTTCCAGGTGTTCAGCACGTGCACGAACTTTATCCGGACCATTCCGACGCTGGTGTACAGCGAGACGGACGTGGAGGACGTGGACACCCGGCAGGAGGACCACCTGTACGACCAATGGCGGTATGTGTGCATGAAGCGGAGGATCAGTCCGAAGGTACGCGAGGAGAAGCCGAGACCGAAGGCCGACCCGTTGAACCAGTTCGTGCCGAAGATGTACGGGTATTGACGAGGGGTTAGATAATATGAAGTGACCTCGCATTTGCAGCAACGTGGATTTACCCG
>CAMJUL010000013.1 GCA_946408995.1 uncultured Clostridia bacterium
GGTACGCACGGTGCGGTGAGAGGACGGGGGCTAATCACCCCCTCCTACTCGATTTCGGTCAGCGTTCCGTTGTCCACACGGATGACGCAGGCGGGGGAGGCGCCGGTCAGGTCGCTCAGGTCGGTACAGGTCAGAAGGGTCTGGAAGGGGGCGATGCGGGACAGCAGCCTGCGGCGGCGGTCCGGGTCCAATTCGCTCAGGACGTCGTCCAGAAGCAAAAGCGGCGGCTCGCCCTGGGTTTTTTCCAGCAGGTCAAAGGCGGCGAGCCTCAGGCTCAGCGCGGCGGTGCGCACCTGACCCTGGGAGGCAAAGGAACGCATGTCCTTCCCCGACAGGGTGAGGAACAGGTCATCCCGGTGGGGGCCGAAGGAGGTGGTCTGCCGGCGGAGGTCCTCCTCCCGGTGGGCGTTCAGGCCCCGGAGCATGTCGGCATCGATTTCATCGGAATCGGCAAGGCACCCGCGGTATTCCAGGTCCATGGTTTCGTTTTCCCGGCCGCCGATGTACAGGTAATGGTCCCGGCACAGGGGCGAAAGCTCCCTGACGAGGCTTCTGCGGAGGGTGACGATGGGGACGGCGGTCCGGCACAGGGCCTCGTCCCAAACCGGAAGCTGCCGCAGGTCCTCTCCCTTGAGCAGGGCGTTGCGGTGCTTGAGGGCGGAGGCGTAGCTCTGCAGGGCGTAAAAATAGGAGGGCCGCTGCTGGCACAGGAGCATGTCCATATACCGCCTGCGGCCGTCGGGCCCGTCCAGGACGACGCGCAGGTCTTCCGGGGAGAACATGACCGCCGTGGCGTGGCCAAAAAGCTCTCCGATGCGGGAGGCGGTCTTGCCGTTGATATAGATCAGCTTTCGCTTGCGGGCGTTCTCATACAGGCGGACGCCCACGTCGTGCAGGCCGTCCTCCCGTTCCACGGTCAGCTGCACCGCGGCGGAATCGGCGCCGTTCCGGATCATTTCCCGGTCGCTGCCGGCGCGGTGGCTTTTGCCCAAACAGCACAGGTGGACCGCTTCCAGCAGGTTGGTTTTGCCGCTTCCGTTTTCCCCGAAAAGCACCGTGACCCCCGCGGGGGGATGAAGGAGCAATTGAGGATAGTTCCGGAAGGACCGCAGCCTCAGGGTCTTGATCTTCATACACGCCTCGTTATTTATGGTACCTTTCGCCGCTGAGGATCTTGGCGGCGCGGTAGATCTGCTCCAGCAGCATGACCCGGGCCAGCTGGTGGGGAAAGGTCATGCCGCTCATGGACAGCTTCACATCCGCCCTCGCGAGCACCTGCTCCCCCAGCCCCAGGCTTCCGCCGATGACAAAGACCTGCCGCCTTCCCGCTTCGGCGTCCAGACGGATCTTCTCGGCCAGGCCGGGACTGTCGGTCTGGGGGGCGCGGATGCACATGCAGATGACGCGGTCGGCGGGCTGGATATGCTTAAGCAGCGCTTCCCCCTCCCGGTCCAGGACCCGTTTGAGGTCCGCGGGGGAAGCGCCCTTGGGCTCCGGCAGGTCGTCCACCTCCTGTACAAGGCAGCGGCCGTACCGGCCAAGACGCTTGAGGTATTCATTGCAGGCGTCCGTCCAGTATTTTTCTTTCAGGCGCCCGACGCACAGCACAAGAATGTTCATTTCCGTAAAACCGCCCCGGCCGGGGCCCTTCCTTCCCTTTGGCGTCAGGCCATTTCCGGCGGCGTAAAGAGCGCCAGCACCTCCCAAAGGGAGGGAAAATGCAATTGGGCGAAGGCGTCAAGCCCCTCCTCCCAGGGAAACAGGTCCGGGATCATGCACACGGTGCACCCGGCGGCGTGCCCCGCGCGGATGCCGTTCAGGCTGTCCTCCAGCACCAGGCACCTTTCGGGGGAGGCCACGAGGGCCTGCGCGGCCAGGAGGAAGACCTCCGGATCCGGCTTGGAACGGGTGATCTCGTCCCCGCACACCAGGCAATCGACCAGGGAGGCGATGCCGCTTCCCCGCAGGTAGCTTTCCACCACCCCTCTGGGGGAGGAGGAGGCCACGGCCCGGGGGATTCCAAGGGCCTCAAGGCGCCTGAGCAGCGCCTCCGCCCCCGGTTTCAGGGGGATCTGTCCAAGGACCGAGAGACGGGTCATTTCGGCCGTGAAGCGGTCCCGCAGGCCCTCGTAATCCAGCCGGGGCTCATAGGAAAGGTAGATCTCGCGGGACAGCGCCCGGTTGCAGCCCACGGTCCGCAAGATCACGTCCCGGGGGACGGGGGTGCCCATCTCCCGGCTGATCCGTCCGATGACCTCCAGGCCCAGGCGCTCGCTGTCAAACAGGAGGCCGTCCATGTCGAAGAGGACCGCGTCAAAAGGAGGACGGAAGGCGCTCATTCGTCCACGACCTCAAAGGTGGTGCCGAACAGGAAGGTATGCAGGGCCTCCCGGTTGGCGGCGGTATTAATCCACTGGGTGGACATGCCCGCCTCCGGCTCCAGGCGGTAGGTGCCGTCCACGGGCATGCGGATGTTCTCCACCCGGGTGCCCTTGAGGTCCATGGCCAAGGTCAGGGCGTTCATAAAATCGTCTCCGGTCATGTTGGTCATGATGGTCTTGTCCATGACCACGTCCAGCAGGTCCAGGGCGCCGTCGTAGGAAATGTCCTTGAGGTTGTCGGCGATGGTGGTCAGCACGGTGCGGGCCCGCTCGGTGCGGCCCACGTCCTGGGTGGAGCCGGACAGGGTGGCCACCTTCCGGATGCGCATGTAAATGACCGCCGCGTGGCCGGAAAAATGATAGGTCCCGGCGCCGTCGATGGCGGGCGTCGTGGAGGAGGCGGAGATGGAATAGTTTTTCAGGTACCGGGCCTCCCGGGCGCTGATGGTGATGTCTACGCCGCCCACCGCGTCTACGATGGATTCCACGGAGGAAAAGTCCACCGCGATGAATTTCTCGATGTCCAGGTCAAAATGCCGGTTGATGGTGTAAAGGATCTTCTCCATGGCGGCCTGGTCCTGGCCGTTCAGGTAGAAGATGTTGTTGATGCGGCCCCACTCCCCGTCCGGCCGGACGATGAGCATGTCCCGGATGAAGCTGGTGAGCATGACCCGGCGGGACACCTCGTCCACCGTGACCAGGATCAGGCCGTCGGTATGGTAGCCCTGCTTGCTCAGGTCCACGTTCCAGGCGTCGATGCACAGGAGCATGTAGTGATGGATGCCTTTTTCATGCGGGGAAAAGTCCCCTTCCTCCACCAGGGAGTAGGGTTCGTGTTCTGCGCAGAGGCCCTGGAGGGGCGTGAAAAGCGCCAGCAGCAGCGCGGTCAAAAGGCTCATCCTGCTCAAAAAGCGCGCGATGGGTGTCAAAGGGCGGAACAGGCTGTTCATTCTTTGTGATCGGGAGCGCTTGTTTCACGCCCCTCCTCCTCTTTGTATTTTTCCAGCAGGACCCCGGTCTCCCGGAAGAATTCCAGGCTGAAGGCGTCCGGGTAGCCGTTTTCGTAAACCACCCGGCGGATGCCGGAGTTGATGATCATCTTGGCGCACATGCTGCAGGGCTGATGGGTGCAGTACAGCGTGGCCCCGTCAATGGAGATGCCCAGCTTGGCGGCCTGGATGATGGCGTTCTGCTCGGCGTGGGCCGCGTAGCAGATCTCCGCGTGGGTGCCGGAGGCGATGTTCATTTTCCTCCGGAGGCATTCGCCCTTTTCCACACAGGTGCGCATGCCCTGCGGGGCGCCGTTGTAGCCGGTGGTCATGATGCGCTTGTCCTTGACGATGACGCAGCCGATCTTCCTCCCAGGCGCGAAGCAGGAGGACCAGGTGGCGATCTCCCTGGCCAGGTGTACAAAACGATGGTCCCATTTATCCATAGGGGACTCCTTTCCGGAATAACCGTATTATTCCTGCCTTAAAAAGACTTCCAGCAGCGTCTGTCCGGCGGCGGCGGCCCGGGCGGCGTTCAGCGCGTATTCCATGCCATTGCCATTGAGGGTGTCGGAGATGCAGCGGTACGCGGCGTAGGGCACGCCCATTTCGAAGGCGACCTGGGCGATGGCGGCCCCTTCCATGTCGCAGGCCTCCGCCCCGAAGAGGGCGTTCAGGCGCCTTTTTTCGTCTTCCCGCTCCACAAAACGGTCGCCGGTGGCGATGGCGCCAAGGACGCAGGGAATCCCTGCCCGGACGCAGGCGGCCTTCAGGCGGGCGACGGCTCCCTCGTCGCAGGGCAGGTGCACCCGGTTGATGCCGCTGATCATGCCCACGGGGTCCCCGATGGGGGAAGTGTCCATGTCGTGCTGCACGGCGGAGGTGGCGATGACGCAGTGGGCGATGCCGGTCTTTTCGGTCAGGGCGCCGGCCACGCCGATGTTCAAAAGCAGTTCCACAGGCGCGTTCAGAAGCATGGCCTGGGCGCACATGGCGGCGTGCACCTTTCCGATGCCGCATTGGGCCAGCAGGACCCGTTTTCCCCACAGGGTCCCCTCCCGGATCAGGGAGATGCCCACCTTCCTTTCCCGGATATCGCTCATTTGTTCCAGCAGGGCGCCGACTTCCTGCTCCATGGCGCCGATGATGCCGATCATGCCGCTTTCCTTTCTGTTGCCGGTCCCTTTTCAGGCCGTTTTTTGTCCCGCGAAGCGGGAATAATAGTCCACAAGGTTTTGCCCCGCGATGCCCCGGGTGATCTCCTCCCCGAAGCGGGCGCGCAGAAGGTCAAGCAGATGGGGCAGCATGGAGGGATTGTCCAGGTCCGCGGGCTTGACGCGGATGCCGTCAAAATCACTGCCAAAGCCGATCTTCCCCTCGCCGCCCATGCGGAGCATGTGCTCCAGGTGGTCGGCGATGTCCTCGCAGGTGGCTTTCCCGTCGTCCCGCAGGAAGGCGGGGTAAAAGTTGACGCCCACGTACCCGCCGCATTCAAAGAGCTTTTTCAATTGCGTATCGCTCAGGTTGCGGGTATGCCCGCACAGGGCCTGGGCGCAGGAATGGCTGGCCAGGGGCACGGCGCCCATCTCCAGCAGGTCAAAGAAGCCGCCCTCGTTCAGGTGGGATACGTCCGGGGCGATGTGAAGGCGCAGCATTTTCCGGACGGCCTCCCTTCCAAAGGGGGTCAGGGGCGCTTCCCGGTCCACGCAGTGGGGGGTGGCCAGAACGTTTTTGTAATTCCAGGTCAGGGCGGCCATGCGGACGCCCAGGGCGGCCCATTGGTCCAGGACTTCCAGTCCGTCCGCGAGCAGGTCGCAGCCTTCCACGCTCAGAAGGAAACGGCATTCCCCTTCCACCCCTTCTGCGGGGGAGAGCACCTGGCGGGCGCCGCGGGCTTTGAGGTCCTCAAAGACGGCCACCATGGACGAGAACCGGGCCCGGATGTCCTCCAATTTGGGACTGGAGCCGACAAACATGGCCAGGGTCTGCACGCTGACGCCTCCTTCCCGGAGCCGCTCCGGGGTCACATCCAGGGGCTTTCCCGGGTGGACCGCCAGGGTATACAGGGTATCGCAGTGGGTATCGCAGATCAGCACGGCTGGGACCTCCTTCCGGTAACCATTCAACGAAAAGCCGGGGCCAAACCCGGCATGGGGCGAAAAAAATCAGAACTCCACCCGTTTGCCGGAGGGGGAAGGGGCGGAGCGGTAGGCGGGGGGACGGCGCTTCCTGCCCGGGCGGGCGGCCCTGCGCAGGCGGGAGGCGCCGATCAGGTACAGAACGGCCAGGCAGACGGTAAAGACCAGCAAAATGCCCGCAACGGAGCCGGAAAAATCCAGCAGTACATCGGACCACTGTCCGCTGCGTCCGGTGACGAAGGTCTGGTGATACTCGTCGGCGCAGGCGCACAAAAAGCAAAGGAAAACGGTGAGGACAAGGCGCGTGCCCATGGAAAGGCGCAGGCACAGGAAGGCGCCCATCAGCAGGGCGCCCAAGAGGGCGTATTCCGAAAAATGGGCGGCCTTCCGGACGGGAAGGTGCAGGAATTCCTCCACGGCGGCCCGGGTGCTTTCCGGGGCCGTTTTCAGGTAGCCGGGGTTCATCAGGCCCATCAGGGTCCGGGTCGCTTCCCGGGACAGGGAGGAGGAGGTGTCCGCGTCCTGGGCGGAAAAAGAGAAAATATAAAACAGCAGCACCGCGGTCAGGGAAAACAGGACGCCGGCGAGGATCTTTCTTTTCATAAACAGCGCACAGAGGTCGGTCGGGGAGGCAGCGGCAGAACGCGTAACAAAAATACAACAAAACTGTAACAAACGGATTTTATCATGAAAAACAGCAATTGAAAAGCCCCGCGGCGCAAAGAATGAAGAGCCTTCCGGCTTGACGAAAGGAGGGCGGAGGTATATCTTTGATTTCGGAGGAAACGGACGCCGGAGGGGAATGCGTCCGGGGCCGGTTTCCCGCCAGGGAAGGCAAAGGGAGGTTTGAAAACGGAATGAGACAGGTCATCTGGTCCCCAACCCTTTTATCCGGAAAGCTGACCATGCTGCCCGAGGTGCTGCCGCTGTTTGAGGAAAAGGGTGTGGATTTTCTGCACGTGGACGTGATGGACGGGCATTTCGTGCCCAATTACGGCTTTGGCACCTCTTTTATCCGGGACCTGAGGGAAATGTCCCGCCTTCCGCTGGACATCCATCTGATGATCGAGCGGCCGGACACACAGATGGACCGGTTCGACATCCGGCCCGGGGACGTGGTGACCGTCCACGTGGAAAGCACGCCCCATGTGGTGCGGGCGCTCCAGCAGATCCGGGACCGGGGAGCCCGGGCCTTCGCGGCGCTGAATCCGGGGACGGCGCTGGAGGCGCTTTATCCCCTGGCGGCCTTCCTGGACGGGGTGCTTTGCATGTCCGTCAATCCGGGCTTTGCCGGGCAGAAGATGCTGCCCGGCATGGAAAAGCGCGCCGCCCGCGTCCGGGGCATTCTGGACGAGATGGGCCTGGAGGAGGCGGAGGTGGAAATGGACGGGCACATCACCTTCGATAACGTCCATCCCCTGCGCCTGGCCGGCGTGAACATGTTCGTCGGCGGCTCGGGCAGCGTTTTTTACAAGGGGGGCACCGTCGCGGAAAACCTTGACCGGCTGTTTCGGGCCGCAGCGGGAGAGGGCTGACCGAAGAGGGAAAAGGCAGACCTGAAAACGGGAAAGGGAACGCCTGCGGGGCGCTTTCCCGGAGGAACGCGTATCCGAAAACGGCATAGAAACGGGGCTGCTGCGGAAAAATGATCCGCAGCAGCCCCGTTTGGTTACCGGATCCAGTCGGCCGGGCGCACCCGGGGCGGCTCGCCGTCCTGAAGGAGGCCAAGCAGCATCAGGGGGCGTACGTTTTCCACCAGGCGCCGGTCCACCTCTTCCACGGCCAGGACCACGGACACCCCCACCACGTCCACCTCGAACTCCCGCATCAGGGCCTTCATGCCGTTGACGGTGCCGCCGCCCCGCATGAAGTCGTCCACGATCAGGGCCTTTTTGCCCCGTTCCACCGCCCGCCGGGGCAGGCTCATGGTCTCGATGCCGCCGGAGGCGGAAACGTAGGGGATGTTGACGGCGCTGCCCTCATAGACCTTGATGGCGTGCCTGGCGATGACCAGGGGCTTGCCCAGGGCACGGGCGGTCATGGTGGCCACGGGGATGCCCTTGGTCTCCATGGTCAGAACAAAATCCGGCAGCAGGGAATAGCTGCTTCCGGCGATCAGGCCGGCCATGCCGCAGATCAGTTCGGGGTCCGACAGGATGTCGGAATAATACAGGAAGCCTCCGGGCAGGATCCGCTCCGGGTCCGAAAGCTTCCGGCAGATGCCCTCGATAAAATCCCGCTGCCCGGCGCCGCCGGAAGGGCGGTAGCGCACGCCGCCGGCGGCGCCGGTGACGGTCTCCAGCCTTCCAAGGCCGAACCTTTCCACGGTCTTTTCCAAAAGGGAAACATCCTCGGAGACCGTGGACTTGGCGGCGTCGAACATCTCGCAGAAGTGGGACAGGGTAAAGATCCGGTTGGGGGAGGTGGTCAGGATCTGCATCATGGCCGCCATGCGTTCGTTTCGTTTGATTTTCTCCATTGTGCTCTCTCCAGATTGAAAGGGTCGGTTCCAGAAGGGACGCGTATGTCCCTTGTCCGTTTCCGCTGTTCATCCGAAAGGCACCCGGGAAAGACACGTTCGTTCAAACAGCGCATCCCCGGTATCTTACCACAGAAAAACGAATATTAAAAGCCATATCAGAAAAAATGTTCGCAAAAATACGGGGATTTTCGGAACATATCCCGGGAAACGGGTATAAAATGGACGAAAATGGAAAAAATGAACATAATGGGCGGAAATGTGTATTGAAGGACAAACAAAAGTATGATACATTCGAATGCGTTTCGCTCAAAACGCCGTGCGGGCGCGGGAAAGCGGACGCAGGACCTTCATCAGGAAAGGCGGCAGCATGCGCAGTCAGATCAAATGGCTTTGGCAGAACATGGATCCCCGTTACCGGCGCTATCACGTGATCGCGCTATTCATCAGCGTTTTTACCTCGGCGCTGCTTCTGATCAACCCGGCGCTTTCCCAGCGGCTGATCGACGAGGTGATCGTGCCGCAGAACCCGGACCCGCTGCTGGGGATCCTGGCAGTGATGCTCCTTGCCAAGCTTGGGCGGGAGGGACTGCGCTATCTGATGATCGTCCTTCTGGAAAAGGATTCCCAGAACCTGGTTTACAACCTGCGCAACCGCCTTTTTGAGCGGCTGCAGAACAACGACATGGTGTTTTTTGACCAGCACCGCACCGGGGATCTGATGACCCGGATGTCTGCGGACGTGGACTGGTGCCGGCATTTTCTCAGTTTTATCGATTACCGGCTCGTGGACAGCATATGCACCTTCCTGTTCGCGGGCATCTACCTGTTCCTGGTCAACTGGAAGCTGACGCTGATGCTGATGGCCATCACCCCGGTGCTGCTGGGCGTCAGCAAGGTCTTTTCGGCGAAGGTGCGGCCCCGGTTCGTTTTCATGCGGGAGAAGCTGTCGGAAATGAACACCGCCGCCCAGGAAAACATCGCCGGCAACCGGGTAGTCAAGGCCTTTGCCCGGGAGGAATACGAAAAGAAGCGCTTTGAGGAAAAAAACCGGGCCTACATGGACAGCAACCTGAAGATCAATCAGCTCTGGCTCAGCTTCTTCCCCCTGATCGAGTTTCTGGCCAACGGCATGATGCTGATCACGGTCTTTGTGGGCGGGCTGTTCATTATCCGCGGGGAGCTGACGCCCGGCCAGATGGCCATTTTTACCGGCCTCAGCTGGGCCCTTTCCAACCCCATGCGGGACCTGGGCAACCTGATCAACAACCTGCAGCGCTTCTCCACTTCCGCGGCCAAGGTGATGGAGGTCTATTACAGCAAATCCGGCCTTAAGGAGGACCCGGAGGCCGAAAGCCGCGGGCCGGTCAAGGGCGGGATCGAGTTCAGGGACGTCTCCTTTGCCTATGAGGGCAAGGAGGTCATCCGGAACGTGTCCTTCCGGGTGGAGCCCGGCCAGACCGTGGCCGTGATGGGCCCCACCGGCGGCGGGAAAACCACCCTGATCCAGTTGCTTGCGCGGTTCTACGACGTGACGGAGGGGGCCGTGCTGGTGGACGGCGTGGACGTCAGGCAATGGAAGCTGAAGGAACTCAGGGCCGGCATCGGTACCGCCACCCAGGACGTGTTCCTGTTCTCGGACAGCGCGAAGGCCAACATCGCCTTTGGCGCGCCGGACCTGACGGAAGCGGAGATCCGCGGCTTCGCGGCCCGTGCCGCCGCGGACGATTTTGTCTCCAAGCTTCCGGAGGGGTATGACACCATCATCGGCGAAAGAGGGGTGGGCCTCTCCGGCGGTCAGCGGCAGCGGATCGCCCTGGCCAGGGCCATGGCGGTGAAGCCGGGCATCCTGGTGCTGGACGACACTACCTCCGCCGTGGACAGCGAGACGGAGCAGTACATCCAGGAGCAATTGCGCGCCCTTCCCTATGACTGCACCAAGTGGATCATCGCCCAGCGGATCTCCTCCATGAAGGATGCGGACCTCATCCTGGTCCTGGAAAACGGCCGCATCACCGAGCAGGGCACCCACAAGGAACTGCTCAGGAAACGGGGCTACTACTGGCAGACTTACCTTCTGCAGTACGGCCTGACGGAAAAGGAGGCGGTCTGACATGGCACGGAACAAATACGACGTGGACGAGCGCCTGGAATCCCCCTTTCAATGGAAGCATCTCAAGCGGGCCGGCAAGTACATCGGCCGCCATAAATACAAAATGCTCCTGGCCTTGGGGCTGAGCGCCCTTGCCAGCATGGCCACGCTGTACATCCCCAAGGTGACCCAGTGGGTCCTGGACGAGGCGGTCCCGGCGGGGGATACGGCGATGATCGGTCGCATGGCCCTCCTGTTCGTGGGGCTGATCGCCCTGAGCATCCTGTTCACCACCATCCGTTCCCGCGTCATGGTGTTCGTCAGCCAGCGGATCATTTTCGACATCCGCAGCGACCTGTTCGCCCATCTGCAGAAGCTGCCCTTCAGCTACTACGACAGCCGGCCCGCGGGGAAGATCCTGGTCCGGGTCATCAACTACGTCAATTCCGTATCGGACATCCTTTCCAACGGCATCATCAACATGATTCTGGAGATCATCAACCTGATCTTCATCGTGGTGTTCATGTACTCCACCAACGCCACCCTGGCCACGGTCATCGTGGCGGGCCTGCCGGTGTTCATCGCCATCATCTTCTTCCTCAAGCCCCGGCAGCGCCGAGCCTGGCAGAACCAGAGCAACAAAAACAGCAACTACAACGCCTACCTGGCCGAGTCCATCGACGGGGTGAAGGTCAGCCAGCTGTTCAACCGGCAGGAAAAGAACATCGGCATCATGCGGGGCCTGACCGAGGCCTGCAGAAAGGCCTGGATGCGGGCCATCTATGTCAGCAATGCGGTCTGGCTCAGCAGCGAGACCCTGACGCAGATCGTGACGGTCTTTTTGTACATCGCCGGGGTGTACTGGATGGGCGGCGGGAAGATGGTCTCCTTCGGGGTCATCCTGGCCATGGGACAGTACGTGAGCCGCTTCTGGCAGCCGATTACGAACCTGGCGAACATCTACAATTCCTTTGTCAACAACATTGCCTATCTGGAACGTATTTTTGAGACCATGGACGAGCCGGTGGTGGTGGACGACGCCCCGGACGCTCAAAAGCTTCCGGAGATCACCGGCAAGGTGGACTTTGAAGACGTTACCTTCTCCTATGAGGAGAACGTGACGGTCCTGGAGCATATGGACCTGCACGTCCGGGCCGGGGAGAGCATCGCCCTGGTGGGCCCCACTGGCGCCGGGAAGAGCACCATCGTCAACCTGCTGTGCAGGTTCTACAACCTGGGGAAGGGACGCATCCTCATCAGCGGCAGGGACGGCAGGGAATACGACGTAAGCAAGGTGACCCTGAACAGCCTCCGCTCGCAGCTGGGCATCATGCTGCAGGACAGCTTCATCTTCAGCGGCACCATTATGGACAACATCCGCTACGGGAAGCTGGACGCGACCGACGCCCAGGTGCGGGAGGCGGCCAGGCGGGTGCGGGCGGACGACTTCATCCGCCGGCTGCCCCAGGGGTATGACACCCCCGTCAAGGAACGGGGCGGCAATCTGTCCCAGGGGGAAAAGCAGCTGATCTCCTTTGCCCGCACCCTGCTGAGCGACCCGGCGGTGCTGATCCTGGACGAGGCCACCTCCTCCATCGACACCCAGACGGAACGGCTTTTGCAGGACGGCATCCGGGAAATGCTCAAGGACCGCACCAGCTTCATCGTGGCCCACCGCCTGTCCACCATCAAGAACTGCGACCGCATCCTGTATATCAGCAGCAAGGGCATTGCCGAGGAGGGCACCCACGAGGAACTCATGGCCAGGCATGGGCTGTATTACCAGCTGTATACCGCCCAGGTCCAGGAGTCGGCATGATGTATTTTTATGCATAAATTACGAAAAAATATGCTTGACAATCCCCCGGGGCGAGGGTATAATTGCGTCATTGAATTCAAGGAGGCATTCTGAGATGAAGAAACTGACGGCTTTGATCCTTGCCCTGGTGCTCGCACTGTCCATGACCTGCGCCGCGCTGGCGGACACATTGACCATGTGCACCAACGCATCCTTCCCGCCCTACGAGTTCGTGGACGGCGACAAGGTGGTAGGCATTGACGCGGAAATCGCCGCGGCCGTGGCGGCGAAGCTGGGATATGATCTGGAGATCATGGACATCGAATTCAGCGCCTGCATCCCCGCCCTGGTTTCCGGCAAGGCCAATTTCTGCATGGCCGGCATGACCGTGACCGAAGAGCGCAAGCAGAGCGTGGACTTTTCCGACAGCTACGCGACCGGCGTTCAGGTGGTCATCGTCAAGGAAGATTCCGCCATTGCCACGGTGGATGACCTGTTCGCGGAAGGCGCCAAGCACGTGGTGGGCGTTCAGGAATCCACCACCGGCGACATTTACGTGACCGGCGATATCGAAGAAGCGGGCCTGGGCACGGTCAACCGCTACCAGAACGGCAATGACGCCGTCATGGCGCTGCTGGCCGGCAAGGTGGACTGCGTGGTCATCGACAACGAGCCCGCCAAGGCCTATGTGGCCGCCAACGCGGGGCTGAAGATCCTGGACACCGAATACATCGTGGAAGAATACGCGGCCGCCTTCCCCAAGGGAAGCGACCTGCTTGAGAAGTTCAACACGGCCCTGGCCGAATTGAAGGCGGACGGCACCCTGGACGCCATCGTGGCCAAGTACATCAACACCGGCGACGCCGAATAACCGAACCTTGCATATCTGCGGGAGCGGATGGGTCCGCTCCCGTTTTTCCGTATTTCCGCCCGGGACGCGGACGGGACGGATGAAAGGGGAAAGGATAGCACATGGCTTCATGGCTGAACGACCTGTCGGCACAGTTTAAACTGAATTTTATCGACAAGGACCGCTGGCGCCTGCTTTTGAACGGCCTGGGGAACACCCTGCTGATCTCCCTGTTCGCCGTGCTCATCGGCATCCTGATCGCGGTGGTGGTGGCGCTTGTCCGCACCACCTGGAGCAACAACGCCTCCAGGATGCGGCCCGGCTTCAGGAAGGGGCTCCTCCATTTTTTTGACCGCCTCTGCGGACTGTACATCACCGTGATCCGCGGAACGCCCACCGTGATCCAGCTGATGATCATGTACTACATCGTGTTCGCCTCCTCTTCGGACGGGGTCATGATCGCTATCGTGGCCTTTGGCATCAACTCCGGCGCCTACGTGGCGGAGATCATCCGGGGCGGCATTTTGTCCATCGAGAAGGGGCAGATGGAGGCGGGACGGAGCCTGGGCCTCAATTACGCCCAGACCATGCTCTACATCATCGCGCCCCAGGTGCTCAAAAACGTTTTGCCCGCTTTGGCCAACGAGTTCATCGTCCTGATCAAGGAGACTTCCATCGCCGGCTATGTGGCGGTGCCGGATCTGACCTACGCGGGCAACCGCATCCGCGGCATCACCTATTCGGCCTTCATGCCGCTGATCGCGGTGGCGCTGATCTATCTGGTCATTGTGCTTGTGCTGACCCGCCTTGTGGGCATACTTGAAAGGAGGCTGCGGCAAAGTGACGGCCGGACTTCATAATACGAACCGGAGCGGGGAACCGGGGGAGGTCCTGATCCGGGTGGAACACCTGAAAAAGCATTTCGGTTCCCTGGAGGTGCTCCGGGACGTCAGTCAGGAGATCCGCCGGGGCCAGAAGGTGGTGCTCCTTGGCCCCTCCGGCAGCGGGAAAACCACTTTCCTGCGCTGCCTGAACCTGCTGGAGGAGCCCACCGGGGGCAAGATCTACTTTGAGGGGCAGGACATCACCGCCCCCCATGTGAACATCGACGCCCTCCGGTCCAAGATGTGCATGGTCTTCCAGCAGTTCAACCTGTTTCCCCACCTGACCATCCGCAAAAACATCACCCTGGCGCCGGTCAAGCTGAAATTGCAGAGCCGGGAGGAGGCCGAGGCGAACTGCGAAAAGCTGTTGAAACGGGTGGGCCTGTATGATAAAATAGACGCGTATCCCCGGCAGCTTTCCGGCGGGCAGCAGCAGCGCATCGCCATCGTCCGGGCCATGGCCATGAATCCGGACGTGATGCTGTTTGACGAGCCCACCAGCGCCCTGGACCCGGAAATGGTGGGCGAGGTGCTCAGCGTTATGGAACAGCTGGCGCTGGACGGCATGACCATGGTGGTGGTTACCCATGAAATCGGCTTTGCCCGGGAGGTGGCCGACCACGTGGTCTTCATGGACGGCGGCGTCATCGTGGAGCAGGGGACGGCGGCGGAGGTCCTGGACCGGCCGCAGATGCAAAGGACGCAGGATTTCCTGCGGAAGGTTCTCAAATAAAACGAAGACCGCGCAGCAATGCGCGGTTTTTGTCCTTGTCAAAGGGGGACGAAGCATGGCGAATATCCTGGATTATCTGTTCTGGCGGGGGGACCTGACCTTCGTGGAGAGGCCGTTCAACGAGGTGGACAACCTGATCCTGTGCGAACTGGCCTACGCCAACTGGGGGGATCGGGTGCCGCTTCTTGGCAGCGGGAAGATCCTTTTGCTTTCCGAGGCGGCCCGGATCTACCGGGAGGCGGGCATCGACCAGTCCAAACAGATGAACAATCCGGCGCCTTTGCTCCGGGCCGCGGCCACTGCGAGGCGCTTTTCGGGCGCTGGCATGGGCTCCTATGTCAACCACGTGGACAAGGAAACCGAAGTACAGTTTTCCGCCACCACCTTTTACCTGGAGGACGGCAGCGTCTTTGTGGCCTTCCGGGGAACGGATTCCACCCTGGTGGGCTGGCGGGAGGATTTCAATTTCAGCTACCAGGCGGAGACGCCGGCCCAGCGGGAGGCGGTAGCGTACCTGGAATACATTGCCTCCATCACCGTGGGGCCGCTTCATGTGGGCGGACATTCAAAGGGCGGCAACCTGGCCCTCTACGCCGCGGCGTCGGTTTCGGAGGCGGCGCGGGAGCGCATTCAGGGAATCTGGTGCAACGACGGCCCCGGTCTGAACGAGAAGGCCTCGGAGGCGGAAGGGTACGAAGCCATCCAGGATCGCGTGCGTCTGATCATTCCGGAGGAATCCATGGTGGGGATCCTGATGAACGGCGGACGGGAGCGCAAGGTGGTGCGTTCCACCGCCAAAGGGTTCGGCCAGCACAGCCCCTACAGCTGGGAGGTCCGGAGGGACTGTTTTGAGGAGGCCGGGGGCCAGGCGGCGTCCAGCGTCCTGGTGGACCAGACCGTCCAAAGATGGATGGAGACCTTGAACGACGAGGAAAAGAAAAACGTGATCCGGTCGGTGTTTGACGCCATGGAGGCCTCCGGCGCGGATACCCTGGGGGAATTCCGGGAGCGGGGCACCGCCGCGCTGGTGGGGGCCCTCCGCAGGGTCATGGACTCCGGGCCGGAGGTGCAGAAGAATTTCCGCGACGCCTTCCGAAAGCTGTATGAGGCGGGGACGGACACCGTGCTCGGCGGGGCCCGCAAGGGCCTGGAGGACCTTCTGGCCCGGGGATGGGAGAAGGCTTCCGCCCTTCCGGACCGTCTCAGCGCCCTGAAGGGGCCCAACGCGGAAGAAGAAAACAACGACGGGAAAAACGACGGGGAGGACCCAAAGAAGACCTGAGAGGGGCAGCGCGCCCCGTCAGCTAAGGAACCCCACGTCCGTGATCACCACGTCGTTTGGATACCCGATACCGGTATAGATGCTCAGCACCCGGAGGCGCACGCCGGTCACCTGGGTATGATAGCCCAGGGACAGCCAGTGCTGGTACAGATAGGCGCTGTAATCCTGCAGGGACAGGACGACGGCGTCCGACCACTGCCGGGAATAACGGTACAGGAAACTGACCTCGATCTGCCGGGGACGGGAATTGTTGAAGTACCCGTTCATGTTTCCCTTGCTCCCCCAGTAGCCGTTGCGCAGCAGCATGGCGCTGACCGTGGCGGGGGAGGGGAAATAAAAGCAGACCTCGCAGCTGCCAAGGGCGCTGGTTTTGGTGGAAAACTGCCAGTTGGTGGTGGAGTCGTCGTCCAGCAGGCGCTCCGGGATGAACAGGGAGGGATCGTTCCGGTTGCGGATGTAGCTGGAGGCCGTTACCTGGGAAACGGGGATCTGCCCGGAAACGGAGGAGCCGCCGGAGGCGGACAGGGCCTGGGTGGGGATCCAGCAGCGCCGAAGGGGATTGGTGACGCGATTGTCGGAAAACTCCACCTGGGTGTAGCCGTTCTCGGCTCCGTACAGGGTCACCTGCGTGCCGCCGGGAACGCCCAGCCTGCAGGCGCTGTACTGGGGGCCCGGGCCCAGGTAGCCCTGGGTATCGCTCAAGACCCTGCCGTAGCCGGTCACGGCTTCCTCGGGGACCGAGGTGATGTTCATGTTCAGCCGCTTCAGGCCGGTAAAAAGCCGGTAGCGGGTCCCGCCGGAGGAAAACTCCACCTGGACCCACCAGATCTCGTTGTACTTGTCCCAGGCTCTGTATTTGGCGGTGACCCAGGATCCGGCGGACAGGAAGGTCCCGCCCTCGTCATATTTGGTGGAGGGACCGGTGCGGGTGGCGAGCTTCTGATTGGTGCTGACACTCTGGTCGGCCGCTGCCGGACAGATCCAGAGAAGCAGCAAAAGAACGGGAATGAGGATACAGAGATAACGGCGTTTTTTTTCACTCATACGGTGCGCGTCCCGTTCGGGGACGCTTCCCCTCCTTTCCGATTGTACATCCTGCTGTATTATTCAACGCGGGCCCCTCAATTCCTGTTGCATTCGGGAGGGCCCGGCGGTAAAATAATCCGTAAACTGCCAAAGAGAACAGGAGGAAAGCAACGTGACGATCCTGGAGAAGCTCTCGGACGGGACCATGTACCTGATCTGCGGAGGGATCATCGCCTTCGTGGCCGTCGTTTGCCTGGTGTTCGCGGTCCGGGCCTGGCGGGAGGGCAGGGCCATCGGCATGGACCCGGGCCTGATGAAGAAGGTCATCAAATCCAGCGCGGCCTTTTCCGTGCTGCCGGCGGTGGCCATCCTGCTGGGGGTCATCGCCCTGTCGGGGGCCCTAGGGATCCCCTGGCCCTGGCTCAGGCTCAGCGTCATCGGCGCCCTGCATTACGAGACCCAGGTGGCCCAGGGGGCCGCAGAACAGGTGGGCATTGCCCTGTCCGGGTCGGAGATGACGGCCGGCGCCTTCTCCACCATCGCCCTGCTGATGAGCGTCTGCATCCTGTGGGGGATGGTATTGAACCTGTTCTTCAACAAAAAATACACTTCCCGCCTGGCCGGAAAGAAGACCGGCGGGGAAAAGGGATCCTTCGGGAACCGGGCCATGACGGCCATGTTCATCGGCCTTGTGTCGGCCTATATCGGGTCCTACATCGGCGGCTTTGTCTCCGGCGGGGCCAGGCTGGACTTCTCCGGGGACGCGGTGCCCCTTCTGACCGCTGCTGCGGCGGCCCTGGCCATGGCGTTCTTCACCTGGCTCAGCCGCAAAAGGGGCTTTTCCTTCCTGGAGGAATTTTCCCTGGCGCTGGCGATGCTGGTGGGCATGGCGGCGGCCATTGCCTTCCGCGCGCTCCTGCCCCACGGGGCGGAAGCGGTGTCGGGGATCCTTCGCCTGGTGACGGAAGGGAGGGGCTGACATGAAAGAGAAGAACGTCCGGAACACTTCATACGAACAGCGCACCCACCTGCTGGGCAGGGGGGTATCCGCGCTGACGCTGCTTTTACTGGTGGGCGCGCCCTTTGTGATCGGCGCCCATCTGGGGGCCATGCCGGACCTTGGGGCCGCCGGGAGGGGCTTTTTGAGCGTGGGTCTGGTTTGGATGGTATCCTCCGTGGTGGAATTTCTGGTGTATACCCCCATGCTGGGGTCCGGCGGAAGCTACCTGGCCTTCATCACCGGCAACCTGATCAACATGAAGATCCCCTGCGCCGTCAACGCCCGGGACCTGGCGGGGGTGAAGGCGGGCACGAAGGAAAACGAGATCGTTTCCACCCTGTCCATCGCCGTGTCCTCCCTGGTGACCATCCTGGTGCTGGCTCTGGGGGTATTGCTTTTGCAGCCCCTGACTCCGGTGCTCTCCTCCCCGGTGCTCCGGCCCGCCTTTGACAACGTGGTGCCGGCGCTGTTTGGCGCCATGGCTTACAAATACTACCGTGCGGATCTGCGCCTGGCGGTCTGGCCGCTGGTCCTGATGAGCGTCCTGTTCGTGCTGCTGCCCTCCCTGCAAAGCCAGACCAGCATCATGATCATGCCCTCCGGGGCCCTGGCGATCCTGCTTGCGTGGCTGAGATGGAAAAAAGAACGCTGAGAAGGCGGCTTTGGACAAAGGAGCGGTTTGATGAACACAGTACTGGCTGCGGTGCTTTTTCTTCTGCTGGCGCTTTTCCTCCTGCTGGGGGCGGCGGTAATCCGCGCCGTGAGGCTGCAAAACAAGGAAAGCGGCTATAAGGCGCCGCCGGCGGACGCCCGGGCGGAGGAATACGCCGGGAAGCTGAGCCGGATGATCCAATATGATACGGTGTCCGTGCCCGAAACCAACCAGAGGGAAAAATTCCTGCCCTTTCACGCCCTCCTGGCGGAGCTGTTCCCCCTGGTGTTTTCCCGCCTTGAGAAAACGGAGATCGACGGGAATTTGCTGTTTTGCTGGAAGGGACGGCGATCGGACCGTCCCCTGGTGCTGATGAGCCATCAGGACGTGGTGCCCGCGGAGGGGACGTGGGCGCACGCCCCCTTCTCCGGAGACATCGCCGACGGCAAGGTCTGGGGCCGGGGCGCCTCGGATACCAAGTGCTCGGTGATGGGCTTTTTCCAGGCCGTGGAGGAGCTTCTGGAGCAGGGGTACGAGCCGCCCGTGGACGTGTACCTGTCCTCCTCCTGCACGGAGGAATGGGCCGGCGACGGCTGTCCGAAGCTGGTGGACGAATTGGAAAAGCGGGGGGTGAAGCCCTTTCTGGTCTGCGACGAGGGCGGAGGCATCATCACGGACCCCATCGGCGGCATCAAGGGGAATTTCGCCATGGTGGGGGTCTTTGAAAAGGGCAAGGCGGACGTGACCTTTATCGCCAAGGGGAGCGGCGGGCACGCCAGCGCGCCGGGGAAGAACACCCCGGTGGCGCGCATCGCGGCCTTTGTGGACCATATGGAGAAGCATCCCCCCTTCAAAAAACGCCTGCTCCCCCAGGTCCGGGCCCTGTTTGAGCAGTTGGCTCCCTATGCCCCCTTCTACATGAAGCTGCTCTTTCACAACATTTGGCTGTTTGGGCCCCTTCTGACGGCGGTCCTGCCCGCCATCAGCCCCCAGGCGGGCGCCATGCTGAAGACCACCATCGCCTTTACCATGATGAAGGGTTCGGACGCCTTCAACGTCCTGCCCCAGGAGGCGATGCTGGGGGCGAACATGCGCTTTATCCCCCACGAGGGCATGGAGGAAAGCCTTAAAAAGGTGGGGAAGATCAGCCGCAGGTATGGCCTTGAAATGAAGGCGGCCCACGCGGTGGACGCATCCCGCAGCGTGGATATCCACGGGGAAGGGTTTTCCTGCGTGGAGAAGGCCATCGCCGAAACCTTTCCGGGCCTGCCCTGCTGCCCCTATGTGATGACCGGGGCCACCGACGCGCGGAATTACGAGCGGATCGCTTCCCACGTGGTGCGCTTTGCCCCGGTGGTCTACGGACCGGAACAGATGAAGGGCATGCACGGCCTGAACGAGAACCTCGAGATCGGCTGCCTCCCCGGGGCGGTGGATTTTTACAAAAATCTGATCGCCGCCGTGGGGGAAATGCCCTCCGGGCAGGCGTGATCCTCCTTTGAGGGAGCCTTAAGGCAAACGAAACGGGCGCGCGTCCGGCAGCTGCCGGACGCGCGCCCGTTTTCGTTATGAACTTCAGCGGATGACGCGGACCCGGAGGATGTCGCTGTTGGCAGCCTCGATGGCCCGGACCACGTTCTCCGGCACGGGGGATTCGGTATCGAGCACCGTGCAGGCCATCTGGCCCTTGGAGCGGTTGACCATGTTCTCGATGTTCAGCCCGACGCTGGCCACCGCGGAGGTGATGGCGGACAGGATGTTGGGCACGTTCTTGTGGATGACGGAAATGCGGTGGGCCGTCAGGGGCGGCAGATCCATGGCGGGCAGGTTCACGGAATTGGTGATCACGCCCTCCTCCAGGTAAAGACGCAGCTGCTCGCCGGCCATCTTGGCGCAGTTGTCTTCACTTTCGGGAGTGGAGGCGCCCAGATGGGGGATGGGGATGATGTTTTCCACGTTCAGCAGCCTGTCGTTGGGGAAATCCGTCACGTAGCAGCGCAGCTTTTTGCTTTCCACCGCTTCAAGGAGCGCGTCGGTGTCCACCAGTTCGCCCCGGGCGAAGTTCAGAAGGGCCGCGCCCTCCTTGATCACGGAGAAGACCTCGCCGTTCACCATGGAACGGGTGTCGTTGTTCAGCGGCAGGTGCAGCGTGATGTAATCGCAGTCCTTCCAGATGTCCTGGATGGACTGGGTGTATTTGACCTGGCGGGAGAGGAAGAAGGCGTTTTTCACCGTCAGGAAGGGGTCATACCCGATGACGTTCATGCCAAGGTGCACCGCGTTGTTGGCCACCCGGGCGCCGATGGCGCCAAGGCCGATGACGCCCAGGGTCTTGCCGGCGATCTCGGGGCCGACGAACTGGCCCTTGCCCTTTTCCACCAGGGCGGGCACCTGGTCGCCCTGGCCGATGAGGCCGCGGGCCCATTCGATGCCGGCCACGACTTTTCGGGAGGCCAGCAGGAGGCCGGTCAGCACCAGTTCCGCCACGGCGTTGGCGTTGGCGCCGGGGGTGTTGAAGACGGCGACGCCCTTCTGGCTCATTTCGTCGATGGGGATATTGTTGACGCCGGCCCCGGCCCGGGCGACGCCCAGGACGGAGGCGGGCAGATCCATGCCGTGCATGTTGAAGGAACGGACCAGGATCCCCTCGGGGGCTGCGCTTTCCTTCACCAGGGCGTATTCGGCGCCCATGGCCTCGGCGGCCACGGGAGAAATGGCGTTGAGAATCTGGATCTCTTTCATGGCGGAAGGACTTCCTTTCAAAAACGGTGATGGAGTGGGGGTCAGGCGTTTTCCGCCTCGAACTTCTTCATGAATTCGCACAGGGCCTTGACGCCTTCGATGGGCATGGCGTTGTAAATGGAGGCGCGCATGCCGCCTACCAGGCGGTGGCCCTTGATGTTGACCAGGCCGGCCTTGGCGGCTTCCTTGACGAACAGGGCGTCCTTGTCGGCGTCCCCGGTCACGAAGGGCACGTTCATGCGGCTGCGGCAGTCGGGCCGGACGGCGTTTTTGTAAAGACGGCTGTTGTCGATCAGGTCGTAGAGCAGGGCGGCCTTTTCCTTGTTGACTTCCTCGATGGCTTCGACGCCGCCAAGGCTTTCCAGCCACTCAAAGCACAGGCCGGCGATGTAGATCGGATAGCAGGAGGGGGTGTTGAGCATGCTGTCCGCGTCCGCCTGCTTCTGCCAGTCGAAGATCTTGGGGCAGTCCTTGCGGGCATGGCCCAGCAGATCCTCCCGGACCACCACCACCGTCAGGCCGGCGGGGCCGATGTTCTTCTGGGCGCCGGCGTAAATCACGCCGAAGCGGGAAACGTCCACCTTTTCGGACAGGATGTTGGAGGACATGTCCGCCACCAGGGGCACGCTGCCGGTATCGGGGATGGCGCTGTAGCGGGTGCCGAAAATGGTGTTGTTGGTGGTGATGTGCACGTAATCCGCGTCAGGGCTGAGCATGTCCTTGTCCAGGGCGGGGATAAACGTATAATTGTCCTCCCTGGAGGAGGTCACGCAGCGGACCTCGCCGTATTTCTGGGCTTCCACCATGGCGCCGTGGGCAAAGTTGCCGGTGTCGGCGTAATCGGCGCGGGTTTTGAGAAGGTTCAGAGGGATCGCGGCGAACTGACCGGTGGCACCGCCCTGGAGGAAAAGCACCTTGTACTGATCCGGCACGTTCATCACCCGGCGGAAGGCCTGCTGGGCACGGTCGAAGATCTCAAGATACATTTTGCTGCGGTGGCTCATTTCCATGACGGACATGCCCGTGGAACCGTAGCAAAGCATTTCTTTCTGTGCGGTCTCAAGCACCGGCAGCGGCAGCGCGGCGGGACCGGCCGCGAAGTTGTACACGCGTTCCATTCTGAAAAGCCTCCTTGCTTTTGTGTCTGGGCCTCCCGGATCCGAGGGCGCCCTTAACGTGCTTCCATAATAATGGAAAGAACGTCAGTACTATAGCAAATAAACGGTGGAAGGTCCATAAAAAAACACTAAAAGTGCATTTTGATGGCCTATCTGCCCCGAATACGGACGTTTCGGAAATGCGGGCAAAGAGACAAAGCCGCTTCGGAAGGAGGATGGATGAATAATGCGGAAGGAAAATGTGCAAAAAACGCCCTGACAAAGGGCTGTATCCGGGAAACAATGGATGGTTTTGACAGGCATGATGCATAACGGACGATTGACAAAGAGAAAATTCCTAAGGTACAATCGTAAGGAAACCAAGACGGCCCCGGCCGGAAGAAGGAGTGCGATGAATGACCGAGAAGAAGTGGAACAGGCCAGATCCGGCGGTGATAGAAAGCCTGAGCGGCCGCTGCGTAAGCAACGGGACCATCGACCGTGAACTGTATGACGTCTACCGGGTGAACCGGGGCCTGAGGGACCTGAATGGCAACGGGGTGCTGACCGGGCTGACGGAGATCTCCGAGGTGAACGGCCGCAGGGAGGACGGCAGCAGCTGCGAAGGCGAACTGTACTACCGGGGCGTGGACGTGCGGGACCTGGTGAGAGGGTTCCTGGACGACGGGCGCTGCGGCTTTGAGGAGACGGTGTACCTGCTTTTGTTCGGGACGCTCCCGGACGCGGGGGAGCTTGCGGATTTCCGGGAGCTTCTGGGCACCTCCCGTTCGCTTCCTCCCTCCTTTACCCGGGACATCATCATGAAGGCCCCCTCCTCCAACCTGATGAATTCCATGGCCAGAAGCGTTCTGACCCTGTATTCCTATGACCGGGAGGCGGAGGACACCTCCGTGGTGAACGTGCTCCGGCAGTGCCTGGCGCTGATCGCGCAGTTTCCGCTGCTCGCGGTGTATTCCTACCAGGCGCTGGCCTATTATCTGGGGGACAGCGGCACCTTTTTTATCCACGATCCCCAGATGGAAAAGTCCACCGCGGAAAACCTTCTGTACATGCTCCGGCGGGACGGGCAGTATACCCCGACGGAGGCCGCTGCGCTGGATATGGCGCTGGTGCTTCACGCCGAGCACGGCGGCGGCAACAACTCCACCTTCACCACTCACGTGGTCACCTCCACGGGGACGGATACCTACAGCGCCATGGCGGCCTCTCTGGGCAGCCTCAAGGGGCCCAAACACGGCGGCGCCAACATCAAGGTGTGCGGCATGTTCCGGGAGATGGAGGTGCAGGTGGCGGACTGGGAGGACGACGGGGAGGTGTCGGCGTATCTGAGGCGGCTTTTGCGCCGGGAGGCCTTTGACCGCTCCGGGCTGATCTACGGCGTCGGCCACGCGATCTATTCCCTGTCGGATCCCCGGGCCGTGATCCTCAAGGAGCTGACGCGGGCCCTGGCCCGGGAGAAGGGCCGCATGGCCGAGTTTGCCCTGTACGAAAAGGTGGAGGACCTGGCCCCGAAGATCATCAGCGGAGAAAGGAAAATGTACAAGGGCGTCAGCGTCAACGTGGACTTTTATTCCGGGTTCGTCTATCAGCTTCTGGGCATCCCCGAGGAGCTGTTCACCCCCCTGTTCGCCGTGTCCCGGGTGGCCGGGTGGAGCGCCCACCGCCTGGAGGAATTGATCAACGGCAACCGGATCATCCGCCCGGCCTACAAGGCGGTCAAGGGCAGGGAGCCCTATGTTCCCCTCTCCCTCAGGGCGGACACGTCTCGCGCGTGAAGCGAGCGCTCTTGGGGGCGCAGCGCCCCCCTGCGGCCTCGGCGGATCTGCCAGCCCCCGCCGCGCTTTTCCCGGGCGCCAGATCCGTAAGACTGTGCAAAAGCTTGCGCAAGCCGGCCCAGGTCACGCCACCGCCGCTCCATCGGATGAAAATCAGGGGGTCCCCCCTCTTCCCCTGTTTTTTGCGTTCCTTGGTACATGCGTAGGCCCTGTCAGGGCGGAAGGTACCCGTTGACAGGCGGCCGAGGGCGTGCTAAAATGCTCGTTAATGGCATGGAAGGGGAACAACGTCCGTTCAGGACGGTTTTCAGAGACGGAGGGCCGCGGGCTGCAAGCCTTCCGAACCGTCAGGGCCATTCACCCCGGAGCCGCGAAGGTGAAATACCAGTAGCTTTCGCCGTGATTCCGCGTTAAGGAGGCGTCAAGCGGGCGGGCTTTTCCCGTCCGGAACCTGGGTGGTACCGCGCTGAGAATGCGCCCCATGCGAAAGCATGGGGCTTTCTTCATCCGGCGGCCCGGGAGGCCCTTCGGCGAAGGAGCGGCGCAGACAAAAATGCAAGGAAGGAAAGACACGATGGGCATCAGGGAAGAATTGGAGCGGATCGGCAAGGATACGCTGCAGGACCTTGGCAAGGTCACGGATACGCAGACGCTGGAGCAGCTCAAGGTCAGGGTACTGGGCAAAAAGGGCAGCCTGACCGCGCTGCTCAGGGGCATGGGCGCCCTTTCGGCGGAAGAACGCCCCAAAATGGGACAGATCATCAACGAGTACAGGGCCCGTCTGCAGGAGGCCCTGGACCGGAAGATGGACGAGCTTTCCGCCCGGGAAAAAGAAGCGCGCCTTGAGAAGGAGGCCCTGGACATCACCGAGCCCCGGGACAAGGTGGAGATCGGCGCGGTGCATCCCACCCAGGCGGTGCTGCGGGAGGTGCTGGACTGCTTTACGGGACTGGGTTTTGAGGTGGTCGAGGGTCCCGAGGTGGAATTGGACCATTACAATTTTGAGCTTCTGAACCTGCCCAAGAACCACCCGGCCCGGGACGCGCAGGACACCTTCTATGTGGACGACAACATCGTCATGCGCACCCACACCTCCCCCGTGCAGGCCAGGGTCATGCTGTCCAGGAAGCCGCCCATCCGGGTGGTGTGCCCGGGCAGGGTATTCCGCGCGGATGAGATCGACGCCACCCATTCCCCGGTCTTCCATCAGATCGAAGGACTGGTCATCGACGAAAACGTCACCATGGGCGACCTGAAGGGGACCCTGGACGCGTTTGCCAGGAAGCTGTACGGGGAGGACATCACCACCCGGTTCCGTCCTTCCTTCTTCCCCTTTACCGAGCCGAGCGCCGAGGTGGACCTGACCTGCTTCAACTGCAGGGGCAAGGGCTGCCGGATGTGCAAGGGCACCGGCTTTATCGAGGTGCTGGGCTGCGGCATGGTGAACCCCCATGTGCTGGAGATGTGCGGCATCGACCCGGAGAAGTATTCCGGCTTTGCCTTCGGCATCGGCCTGGAGCGGATCACCCTGCTTCGTTACGGCATCACGGACATGCGGCTCCTGTACGAAGGCGATCTGCGCTTTCTCAGGCAGTTCCGTTAAGGGGAGGACAGAACCATGAAAATATCCATGAACTGGCTGAAAAAATACACCGACATTCCCTGTGACAACGCTTCCTACGAAAGCCGCATGGTCATGAGCGGTACCGGCGTGGAGGGAATGGAGGATCTGGGCAGGGGGCTTAAAAACGTGGTGGTGGGCCGGGTGCTCACCTGCGAGGCCCATCCCAACAGCGACCATCTGCACGTGTGCAGCGTGGACGTGGGGGAGGGAAGCCCCCTGCAGATCGTCTGCGGCGCTCCCAATGTGGAGGCGGGCATCCTGGTGCCGGTGGCCAAGGTCGGGGCGGAGCTGCCCGGCGGCCACACCATCGGCAAAAGCAGGCTGCGGGGCGTAGAGTCCCAGGGCATGCTCTGCTCCGGGGATGAGATCGGCGTGCCGGTGGAACTGTACCCCTCCGTGGGCAGCGAGGGCCTTCTGATCTTCCGGGAGGAGTATCCCCTGGGAACGGATGTACGGGAAATTTTCGGCCTTAACGACACCGTGGTGGATTTTGAGATCCTGGCCAACCGGCCGGACTGCCTGAGCGCCTGGGGCATTGCCCGGGAGACGGCCGCGGCCCTGGATACGCCCCTTCGCCTGCCGGAGGTGCGCGTCCGGGAGGACGGGGACGGCGACATCCGGGAGTACGTGGACATCCGCGTGGAGGACAGCGGCCTTTGTCCCCGCTACGCCGCCCGGGTCATCAAAAACGTCCGGGTCGCCCCGAGCCCCCTGTGGCTCAGGCAGATTCTTTACGCGGCCGGTATGCGCTCCATCAACAACGTGGTGGACATCACCAACCTTGTCATGCTGGAAACCGGCCATCCCATGCACGCCTTTGACCTGGACAAGGTAAAGGAGCACAAGATCATCGTCCGCCGGACCACGCCGGAAGAGGGGCTGACCACCCTGGACGGGAAAACCTACCGGATGACCGGAAACGAATTGGCCATCTGCGACGTGGACGGGCCGACGGGCCTTGCGGGCGTCATGGGCGGCGAGGAGAGCGAAATCACCGAGGCCACCCGTACCGTCATGTTCGAGTGCGCCTCCTTTGACCGCACCAGCATCCGCCTGACCACCCGCCGCCTGGGCTTCAGGACCGAGGCCAGCGGCCGGTTTGAGCGGGGGGTCAGCCCCCGTACGGTGGGGACCGCCCTGGAGCGGGCCTGCCAGATGGTGAACGAACTGGACGCGGGGGACGTGGTGCCGGGCGTCATCGACCTGTATCCCGATCCGCTGCCAAAGGTCCAGGTGGACGCGCCGGTGGACTACATCTGCCGGCGGACCGGCGTCGCCCTTTCCGGGGAGGAGATGGCCGCCCTGCTGAAAAAGCTGCAGTTCGGCGTCACCCTGGAGGACGGGGTCCTTCACTGCGAGGTGCCCGATTTCCGCCAGGACGTGGAGGGCAAGCACGACATCTGCGAGGAAGTGCTCCGCATGGCCGGCTACGACAGGATCCCCTCCACCCGCCTGAAGGGGGAGACCACCCAGGGCGGCCTGAATGTGAAGCTCCGCCGCCACACCCAGGTGCAGGATCTGCTGACGGGCATGGGTTTTTATGAGACCATGACCTATTCCTTTATTTCACAGAAAGTCCTGGATCAACTGTGCATGGACGAAAACGACCCCAGAAGGAAGCCGGTGCAGATCCGCAATCCGTTGGGGGAGGATACCGCCTGTCTGCGCACCACCCTGCTGCCGGGCCTGATGAAGACCATGAGCGGCAACCAGCGGGCCGGGAACGAGCGCGGACGCGTATACGAGCTGGGCAATGCCTATGACCCGGTGGAAAAAACGGACGAGGGCCTTCCCGTGGAACGGGACACCCTGGCCCTGGGCCTCTGGGGCGCCGGATGCGATTTCTATACCATCCGCGGCGTGGCCGAAGCGCTCCTTGACAGGCTGGGCGTGAAATATACCATCGTAAACGCGCGGGAGAACGCCCTCCATCCCGGCCGGCGCTGCGCCCTTGCGAGCGCTGACGGGCAGACGCTGTGCGTCCTTGGACAGATGCATCCGGATACGGCGGAAGCCTTTGAGATGGACCGGGGAAGCTATGTCTGTGAAATGGACCTGGACAAGGTCTTCGCTGCCGCCCGTCCCATGGGGCATACCGTGCCTATCGCCCGGTTCCCCGCGGTGGAAAGGGACCTGGCGCTGGTGATGGACGAGGACAGGCAGCTGGGTCCGGTGATGGCCCACATGAAGGCGGCCTGCGGCGACTGCCTGGAGGAGATCCGCCTGTTCGACGTGTTCCGCGGGATCCAGGTGGGACCGGGCAGAAAGTCCGCGGCCTTCAACCTGATCCTGCGTTCGCCGGATCATACCCTGACGGAGGAAGAGATCAACGCCCTGGTGAAGAAGGCACTGGACGCGGCGGCGGCGGACGGCGCCGTGCTGCGCCTGTAAAGGGCTTTTTGGCGGAAGGGAACGCCTGCGCTCCCCGCCATGCGGCGGGAAGGGGGCGTTCCCTTTTGTTCATCGGCAGAAGGGAGGGAAATACCATGCTGCAGAATGCCGGCGGCGTTCCGTTTTCCATTCGGGAGGAGACGGATCTTTCCTGGCTGGCCCCCTACGGCCGTGTGGAACAGGTCTGGGACGGGCTGACAAGCGGCAACCTGGTGTTCCGGGTGGACGGGCCTTACGGCAAAATGAAGGTCAAGTATGCCGGCGCCAGGCCCCTGAATTATTCCGGCCGGCCCGAAGACGCGGCGGACCGCCTCCGGGAGGCGGTGCAGAAATACATGTTCCGCCACCGGGCCATCCCGGAACTTCTGACCTGCGGGGAGGTCAACGACGGGAGGGGCTTCGCGGCCTTTTACCGCTGGATCGAGGGAGAATCCCTGCACCCCTATCCGCCCAGCGAGCGGAACTGGGAGGCGCTCCGCCGTCAGGTGCCGCTGACGCTGCTGACCATGATGGACGACCTGATCGACCTGCACTGCATGCTGGCCGCCCACGGGTACGCCGCGGGCAATTTTCAGGACAGCAACCTGATTTTCGACCCCGTCCGGGGGACGCTCCGGCTGTGTTCCATCGACGGGTACCTGCATATGCCCTATATCAACCGCAGCGGGCGGCTTCACGGCTCGCCCAAGTTCATGGCGCCGGAGGAATACCTGAAAGGGTCGGCCATCGACGAAAGGACCACCGTCTACAACCTGGGCATGCTCGCCTTCCTGATCTTTGGGGAGAGGGACCTGAGGCCGGAGACCTGGCGGGCCTCCGGGGGGCTGTATCAGATCGCCCTGAGGTGCGTTGAGGAGAATCCCGACGCCCGCTGGCCCAGCCTTCAGGCGCTGCAGAGCGTGTGGCGGGCCCAGGTGGGAAGGGAAATGCTTTAAAAAGCGGACGAAAAGAGGAGGAACGCATGGAAACACTGCTGTGCCCGGCGGACCGGGAAGGCATCGCGCTTGGGGGACGGCTGCTTCGGGCGGGGGAACTGGTGGGTTTTCCCACGGAGACCGTATACGGCCTCGGGGGCGACGCCCTGAACGGGGAGGCGGTCCGGAACATTTTCAAGGCCAAGGGACGGCCGGCGGACAACCCGCTGATCGTCCACGTGACGGACGAAACGGGCCTGGAGGGCCTGTGCCTGCCAAACGATACGGCCCGGGCGCTGATGAAACGCTTCTGGCCCGGTCCGCTGACCCTGCTGATGAAAAAGACGGACCGCGTTCCGGACGTGACCACGGCGGGCCTTCCCACGGTGGCCGTGCGGTGCCCGGCACATCCGGCCGCCCGGGCGCTGATTGCGGCCGCGGGGGTTCCCGTGGCGGCGCCCAGCGGCAACCTGTCCGGACGGCCCAGTCCCACCACCGCCCGGCACATGCTGGAGGATATGGACGGGCGCATCCCGCTGATCCTGGACGGGGGGCCCTGCAGCGTGGGGGTGGAATCCACCGTTGTGGACGTGACGGGCGATGTCCCGGTCATTTTCCGTCCGGGCGGCGTTACCCGGGAGGAGATCGCCGCCGCCGTGGGGGCGTGCCTTGTGGCAGACAGCGTTATGCGCCCCCTGAAGGAAGGCGAGGCAGCCCCCTCCCCCGGCATGCGCCACCGGCATTACGCCCCCAAAGGGCAGATGACCGTGGTGGAGGGCGCGGACGGGGAAAAGGTGGTCCGCAGGCTGAAGGAGCTTTACGACGCGTATGGCGGCAGGGCCTGCATCCTTTGCCACCGGGACCATCTGACCGCCTTCGGGGACCGGCGAGTCATGGACCTGGGGGACACGGCGGAGGAGAGCGCCCGGGTACTGTTTGCCCTGCTGAGGGAAATGGACGGGGAGCGCATCGACCGCATCCTCTGCGAGGGCTGGAAGGAGGAGGGCGTGGGCCTTGCGGTGATGAACCGCATGGCCCGGGCGGCCGCCTTTGACATCGAGCGTCTGGAGGCGTAAAAATCCAATCAAACGGACGGAGGCCGTCTCTTTGTGAGGCGGCCTCCGTTCATTTGATTGGATTTTTTCAGATCGTGTACACCCGGAACCGGAGGAGATAGGGCCGGTCGGAGGGATAGGTGTATTCCTCAAGCACCGGCGCCCCCCAGGAATCGTCCCCGCCGACGCCCCTGCGGAAGGCGGCCACGTCCAGCACGGTGTGGTTGACGATGCCGGGAAGCTCCTCGGGATGATGGCAGGCGGTCAGTTCTTCCGGCAGATAGGGGCTGACGCTGACCTCAAGGGGCGCGTCCACCGCCTCCAAACGCAGGCCGTGGCCATCGTCGTCTGTGACTTCCAGCCAGCGGACGCCGTAGCGGCTGCCGCTTTCCTGGGGCCGGCAGTAGCGGGTATAGCCCTCCGACGCCTCATAGCGCCAGATGCCGGGCAGGGCGCCGGTATGGCGGTCAAAATAGGCCTCGTCGGGCCCAAGGCCGTAATAGCGCACCCGGTGATAGCGTTTGTCCAGTTCAAAGCTGATCCCGAGGGCAGCAAGGTCGCATTGCCCCGGGACGCCGGGGAAGGAAAGTTCGGCCAGCATGGAGTTGGTGCTTTGGAACCGGTAGGCAAGGGTCACCTCCGCCCCCGGAAGCAGCGGGTCCGAATAGGCGTAGCGCAGGCTCTTTTCCCCGTTTTCGTCCGCTGTGTGGGGCCCCTCCACCCGGGCATACCGGCTGAACAGGTGCCAGATGCCCTCCCGGAGGGCATAGCCGTTGCCGTGGTCGTTGTCCGTGGGGGCCCGGAACAGGCTCAGCCGGGGCTTGTCCAGCAGGGTCTCCCTGCCCGCGGCGTCTTTGAGGGAGCAGAGCCCCGCGCCCCGGCCGCGGGTGAAGAGGGCGTGGAATTCCGGGGTGTGCATGCCCAGGTTGAAGTCCCCCTCCGTCCAGGGGGCGGCAGGGCCGGGCGTAAAGGCGGGCAGCGCCTCCCGGAGGCAGGCGTATCCGTCGGCAAGACAGGTGCCGGCGCTCAAAAGCGGACTGTCTTTGGAAAGACAGAGCCTGCAGACCAGCATCAGTTCCGTCCTGCCCTCCGGAAGGGTCATTTCAAGCGGCAGCGTCCGGGCTTCTCCGGGCTGGATGGGGGGCAGGGGCAGACGGCCCTCCTGACGGGGGACGCCGTCCTCGAGCAGCTGCCAGACAAGGCACAGATCGTCAAGCGGGGCGAACAGGCGCAGGTTCTCGATCCTTACCCCGTCCTTTGCGGGCAGCACCTCGGCGTACTGGAAAACATGCCGGATCTCCTGCACCTTGGGGGTCAGGCTGCGGTCCCCCAGCAGGATGCCGTTGGTGTTGAAGTTGTTGTCGTTGGGCCGGTCGCCCCAGTCCCCGCCGTAGCTGAGGCGCACCCGCCCGTCCGGCAGGGTCTGCCGGAGGCCCTGGTCCACGTAATCCCAGATAAACCCGCCCTGATACAGGGGGTATTCCTTCTCAAGGGCCCGGTACAGGTGCATGCCGCCGCAGGAATTGCCCATGGCGTGGGTGTATTCGCAGTTCATAAAGGGCTTGTCCGGATGCCCGTCCAGGTAGGCCCGGATGTCCTTCACCTTGGCGTACATGCGGCTGTGGACGTCGGTGGTGTCCGGATAGCGGGGGTCGTTGCACACCCCCTCGTAATGCACGAGCCGGGAGGGATCCCGGGTGCGGAAATAATTGGAGAGGGCGTACAGGTCCGCGCCGCCGAAGGATTCGTTGCCGCAGGACCAGAGCAGCACGCAGGGGTGGTTCTTGTCCCTTTCCAGCATGGAGGCGCCCCGGTCCAATACCGCCCCGAGCCACTCCTTTCGGTCCCCGGGCACCACACGGTCCATGTCAAAGGGGGAGCGGGCCCAGGAACCGTGGGACTCGATGTTGGTTTCGTCGATCACATAAAAGCCGTACCGGTCGCACAGGCGGTAGAACAGGGGATCGTTGGGGTAGTGGCAGGTGCGGATGGCGTTGACGTTCATGGCCTTGAGGATCCGCATGTCCTCCAGCATCACGTTAAGGGGCACGCAGCGGCCCCGGTCGCAGTCAAATTCGTGGCGGTTGACCCCGTGAAAGACCAACCGTTTGCCGTTCAGGGTCATCACGCGGTCCCGCATCTCAAAACGGCGGATGCCGACACAGGTGCGGCTGACCTCCAGGACCCCCGTCTCGTCGGAGAGCTCCACCGTCAGGGTATACAGGGAGGGGGTCTCGGCGCTCCACAGGGCGGGGGCGTCCACCGGGAAGGAAACGCGCAGGGTCTCCCCGGCGGGCAGGGAGGTTTCCCCGGCGGCGGTCCCGTCAGGGGCGGTCAGAAGACAGCGGACCGTGCCCCGGGGGCGCTCCAGCTCCAGGTCCGCCTCCACGCGGGCATGGGTGAAGGTTTCATCCAGGGGCGTGTGGACGAACAGGTCCCGCAGGTGGCATTTCCCCTCAAACTGCAAGGTCACGTCCCTGTGGATGCCGGAGAAGCGCCAGAAATCCTGATCCTCCATCCAGGTGCCGGTGCAGCGCTTGAAAACGCGGGCCGCGATACGGTTCTCGCCGGTGCGGACCGCCTGCGTGACGTCAAAGCGGTGGGGGGTAAAGGAATCCTCGGCGTAACCGATGAAGACGCCGTTGACCCACAGGGCCAGGGCGGCCTCCGCCGCGCCAAAGCACAGGACGATCCGCCCGCAGTCCCTGTCCGCCTCCGAGAGGGAAAAGGTGCGGATACAGGTGACCGTGGGGTTGTAGGTCTCCGAGACCTGCGGGGGCACGAGCGCTTCCATGCCGTCCCAGGGGTACATGACGTTGACGTAATGGGGCGGATCCCATTCCGGGTTCTCCAGCTGGAATTCACAGGGGACGTGAATCTCCCGGAGGGTGCCGTCCCATTGCCCGCTTTTGAGCAGTTCGTCCGGCGCGTCCTTGGGGCAAATCGCGAAATGGGCCTTCCAGGTGCCGTTCAGGGAACGGACGCGGGAGGACACCCCCGCGTCGGCCTCCTCCATGGAGGCGTACAGATCATGGTCGGAGCAGGCCTTGAGACGGCGGACGCTGAAAACCTCCGGGTCGGAAAGCCAGGCGGCGGAAAAGGGCTTCGCTTCGGTATCCATCGGGAAAAACCTCCTTGACGGGATGGCGGATCATTTCAGCAGGGCGTACAGCAGCAGGCAGAGGACAGCCTGGACAAGGGCATAGCGGGTGACCACCTGGGGGTCGGACCAGCCCTTGTTTTTGCGCAGATGGTCATGCAGGGGGGTGAGGGTGTTTTTGAGCACGCTGATCTTAAAGAACCGTTTCAGGAAGATCTTCACAAGGCCGCTGCCCCCGTCCAGGATCATGACGGCGCACAGCGGCAGGAAGGCAAAGGGATGGCCGGACTTCATGGCCAGCACCGCGAAGAAGAAGCCCAGCATCCGGGATCCCGCGTCCCCCATCAGCATGCTGGAGGGGGAGCAGTTGTAGTACAGATAGGCCAGGACCGTGCCCCACAGCATCAGGCTGTACAGGGAATATTCCCCCAGGGCCTCCCAGAAAAGCAAGGGGAAGGCCAGCAGGATCACCGCCCCCTGGGAGGCGCACAATCCGTCCACCCCGTCGGAGCAGTTGGTCACGTTGATGGACAGCCAGATGAGGGCGGTGCCAAGCAGGGCGTACAGGACCGGGGGCAGGGAGAACTCCAGATGGAAGAAGGAGACCCGGCAGGGGTTGAAGGACACGTAGGCCGCCATAAAGAGGGCCGAGAGCACCAGGTCGATGAGGCCCTTGCGGTAATCACTCCAGGGGGTTTTGGAGGCGTCGTCCAGGTAGCCCGAGAGCATTTCCAGAAGGAGTACGCCGCAGAAGATCAGGGATTCCGCCCCGACGGGCACAAACACAAGGGACATAAGGACATAGCAGACGGCCATCACCAGGCCGACGCCCCGGAGCTTTCCGCGGGATTTTTCCCCGTCCACCGCCAGGGCCCGCCCGTGGTCCCTTGGCAGGAAGGCAAATTTGCATTTAAGGGCGAACAGCGTGACAAAAAAAGCCAGGACGGCGCCCAAAAGGGCGGCGTTGGGGGAGAAAGCCGTATTGAACAAAAGCGAAAGCATGGGATGTGCCTCCTTGAAAAGCGTCATTTGGTGCTTTGCTATGTTAGCATATTCCCCCGGTCAAATCAAGCGGCAGGAAAAACCGGGGAAAGGCAGAATAGAGATACGGAACGCGAGGCCCCTGGACGGGCCGGAAAGGACGGCAGCATGCTTAAAGACCCTTCAGGGGCAGCGGGGATGCCCCTTTACGTCCGCTATCACGCGGACATTCCCCCCATTGAGAAACGGGAAAACGGCGACTGGATCGACCTGTACGCGGCCGAGGATGCGGAGATGAAATGCGGGGAATTCAAAGCCCTCTCCCTGGGGGTGTCCATGAAGCTCCCCGAGGGATATGAGGCCCACGTGGTCCCCCGGTCCTCCACCTTCCGCCGGTGGGGCGTGCTCCAGGTCAATTCCCCGGGGATCATTGACGAAAGCTACTGCGGGGACGGGGACATCTGGTATTTCCAGGCCCTGGCCATGCGGGATACGGTCATCCGCAGGGGGGATCGGATCTGCCAGTTCCGCATCGTGGAAAAGATGCCCCCTGTGCGCATCGAGACGGCGGAGCGTCTGACCGGTCCGGACCGGGGGGGCCTCGGGTCCACCGGGGACCGGTGAAAGGGGGAGGAAAAATGAACATCTGTGTGTTTGCCTCCGCGAATGCGGTGGCGGAAGCGTATCTTGCCGGGGCGGAGGAGCTGGGCTTTTCCCTGGGGAGGGAGGGGCATGCCCTGGTGTTCGGCGGCTATGCCGACGGGCTGATGAAGGCCTGCGCGGACGGGTTCGCCCGGGCCGGGGCGGAGATTGTCGGCGTGGTGACGGATTTGTTTGAGGGCACCAGTCAGAAACACCCCGGCCTGACAAGGGTGGTTCCTACCCGGGACCTGTCCGAGCGGAAGGCGGAGATGATTCGCCTTTCGGACGCCTTTATCGCCCTGCCCGGGGGCGTGGGCACCCTGGATGAGCTCTTTACGGTGCTCAGCCTTAAATCCTGCGGGCAGATTCCGGGCCCGGTGATCCTGTACAACCTGGAGGGGTATTGGGATTCTACCCTCCATGTCCTTGAGGAGATGCGCCTCAAGGGCTTCATCCGGGAGGACATGCGGGGGGCCTGCCAGGCGGCCGCCACGGCGGACGAAGTGCGAAAGATTCTTTCCGGCCGGGCCAAAAAGGCTTGACAGGGAAAAAGAAAGGTGATAGGATAATAGCGGTTAGACAATACTAACTACGAAAAAAGCGCCGGAGGCGCTTTTCTGAAAGGCCAAGGTTAATCAAGTCTAACCTCCATTCTCCCCTGCGCCGCGATACAGGTTCTCTGCCCGCCGTTCCGGGGACCTCCAAACGGGGCGGCGGACGGGGGAAAGGGTGTTGGGGCCCCAAGTCCCGGCGGCAGGACCTCCAAACGTACAGACCCGCGAAGGGCGCGGCTTCCTGGGAAGCCGCGCCCTTCGTGGCATCAGAAAAGGCGCCGCGGAATGCGGCGCCCAAAGGCGGACAGGAGAATTATTCGGCGGCCTTCACCACTTTGGTGATGTGGGGGTTGGCGCCGTTGTACCAGTACAGGAAGCCTTCCATATCGATCACGTCGCCGATGGCCAGTTCGGTCACGGCCTTGTACACGTCGGTGTCTTCGCCGCACAGGTAGCTTTCCACGGTGAAGGTGTAGACGTTTCCGTTGATGGTCACGTCAAAGTACAGGTCGTTGTTGGCGCCGGCCTGGCCGGAGCCGTCCCAGTTGTAGAGGAACGCCACGTCGTTGCCGGCGGCGTCCTTCTTGGCGGTGACCACGGCGCCCTTGAAGGAAACCAGCTCGTTCTGATGGGCATTGAGTTCCTCGGTGCCCAGCAGCGCGGTCACGTCCAGGGCTTCGGGGATGAAGGGATCGGCTTCCAGGATCTCAAAGACCGCTTCGGTGATCTCCACTTCGCCGGACCATTCGGCCTTGTAGCCGGTCACGCGGATCTTGGTGCCGGGCACGAGCTGGTCGTATTCTTCCTGGGTCATGGGCATATTGTAAAGGAAGTAGGCGCCGTCCGGGGCCTGGGTGTAAATGGTGCCCTTGCCGTCCCACCAGGACTGCTTGGCCTGTACGTAGGTTTCCACGGTCACTTCGGTGTCCAGTTCAGCGTTCACGAATTCTTCATGGGACATCACGGCGGGCGCGCCCTCGGCGAAAGCGCAGGCGGACAGGGCAAGCATCATCAGCGCCAGGGTCAGAGCCAGGATCTTTTTCATGGATGGTCTCTCCTTTTTTTGGTTTTTTTGTCCGGCCTTATTATATCCAAATCCGCCCCGGAAGTAAAGGACCAATCGTAAAACCTCCCCGGCGCCGCAAAAAAAACGCCCCTTTCGGGGCGGCTGCGATCCGGGTCTTTTACAGGCTGGACAGATATTCGATGATCTCCTTCAGGCCCTCCTCCAGCCATTGCGGGTCGGTCTGGCCGATGTAGAGCCTGTCGCCGATGATGACGCTGTCCGGGGTATCGATGCCGGAATAATTCCGGAAGGCCACAAACAGTTCCAGGGCCTGCCGGTTGCGGCTTTCAAGAAGCTGCGGATACCACTCGGCGGCCTCCGGGCTTTCATCCAGAGGGGGCAGGGCGGCGGCCTGCTCCCAGTAGACCTGCCCGACGGAAAAGGCGGCGGTGGGGTATTCCCCGGCCTCCACGCAGGCCTTCCAGAGGTTGAGGGTGTTTTCCGGCACATCGCTCAGCCCTTCCAGCTTCTCAAGGATCGCGTCCTTGTAGGGGGCGGGCTCTTCGGTCTCCAACAGGTCCAGAAGCGCTCCCAGGGGGGCGATGCGGTCCCACTGGTTTGAGGCCTCGGGATTGTTGCACTTCAGGGCGCAGTCCGTCAAGGCCACGTCGTACACCAGGTAGGAGCCGTTCAGGGTGCTGTAGATGTCAATCAGGGCCAGGGAGGCAAACAGGGGCTTGTAGGTGCGCTTTTTGGGCACGCGGGGATGGGCTGCCAGGTATTGTTGCAGCGCCTCCGGGCTTTCCAGGTCCTCCGGCAGCTCCTCCTCCACGGAGTTCTCGTACTCGGTGTGGATGATCTGGGAGGAGAGGATGTATTCGTCCTCGGCCACAAGCAGCAGGTCCGCTTCCGCAAGGGAGGAGGCCCGCATTTCCTCCGGCAGCAGGCGCATCATATCCAAACGCAGGTAGAGGCGGGGCGTGTCCAGGTCCTGGACGCGGTAAGCCGGGTCGTCACAGGGGATCTCGCTTTCCAGGAAAGCTTTCTCCGCCCCGCGGCGCTCCAGGACCAGGCAGCGCAGACCGTTAAAATCGAATTCCTCCTCGCTGTCGGTGGTGTAGGCCTCCAGGGTGCTGAGCGGGATCTCCACCCGGTCCTCCCGGGAGAACCGGGCATTCTCAAGGGCGGTGTCGATGTCGGGAAGGCCGGAGGCCTGGGCGGCGCCCGGCAGGGCCAGAAGCAGCGCGAGCAGGACGGAAAAGACAGGAACGAAACGCGTTTTCATTTGTTCATCCTCCTTTACGGTTCTGTTTTGAAGGCTGCAGAAGGAAAGTCCGTCCGGCCGGGGACCCCGGGTCAGGAGGCCCTGCGCTTTTTCAGCGCCTGCTTGAGAAACACGATCCCAAGCAGCACCCATACGGCGGCGAGGGCGCCAAGCAGCAGCACGGAAGTGGCGGGCAGGGGCCCCAGGTCCTTCCTGGAGGCGCGGCCGCCGGCCTGGGCGCCGAGCTGGTCCAGGCGGTAAAGGGAGGAGATCTGGTCGTACAGGCCGTCGATGAAGGCGTCGTCCACGGTTTTCTTGCGCCGGACGGCCTTGGCGGTCTCCTCGATCAATTGCCCGGCGGCGTCCCGCAGGGAGGCCGAACCGTTGAACACCGGAGTGACGAAGGTGTTTTGGGTATTGTCCATCAGCACCCCGGCCGCGTCGATCTTGATGTCGTAATACAGGTCGCTGTTCTCCCCCCGCCGGGAAAGGTAATCCTGATAGACGCTGTCCCGCTGGGCCTTGTAGGTGACGGGGACGTAGCCCTCCGTCTGGGAATAGGCGATCTGCACGTCATTGGTCAGGAGGTACTGGGTAAACAGCCAGGAGGCCAGGACCTCCTGGGGGTCGGTCTTGTTGAAGACGCAGACGCTGGGCCCCTGGGAGATCATGACGGGGTGCTCCGGGTCGAACTGGGGAATGGGCCGCACCGCCAGGTCGAAATCCACCACCTGGGACGCGGCGATGTCCATGTGGGGGGCCCGGGAGCCCATCCAGGTAGCGCCCGCGGTGGAATCCACGGCGAAGACGCACTGACCGGCGTTGAGGAAGTTGCCGGGGTAGCTGGAAATCTTGAAGGTGGAGAAGGCCCCGGTCTTCACGTGGTCCCGCACGGCGTACAGGACGGAGCGGGTGCTGTCGTTGAAGATCTCGATCCGCCCGTCGGCGGTGGAATAGGGGGCGTCCAGCTGCCGGAGCATCTGGATCATCATGTTGTCGGTGGATTTGTAGATGAAGGGGATCATCACCTTCTGCCCGTTGAGGGGGTAGACGCCGTCGGCGTTCTTTTGCGCGGCGGCATCGGACACCTCCCACACAAAATCCCAGGTCAGCACCTCCGGCAGGGTGTAGCCCAGCTTTTCCACAAAGGTTTTGTTGATGTACAGGGCCTCGGTGGAGCGCATGAAGGGCAGGGCGTAATGGGCGTCCCCGATGACGCACTCATTAAGGAACTGGGGCACCACTTCCTCCCTGGAGGGGGAATCGAACAGGAGCGCACTGCCCTTCAGGCCGTATTTTTCATCGGCCATCAGCCCGTCCAGGGGCACCATCACCTGGCTGCCGGTCAGGTAGGTGGCGATGTGGTCGGGGTAGGAGATGCACACGTTGGGGGTGGTGGAGGTTGCGATGTTGGTGATGACGTCGTTGTAGATGCGGCTGTAGTCGGTGTAAAGCTTCAGGTGGACGGTGATGTTGGGGTACAGGGCCTCAAAATCCCGGATGGCTTTTTCATAGATCCGCGTCTGGGTCACGTTGGTGTCGTTTTTGGCCCAGAAGGTGATGTCGTAGTTTCTTGAGGTGTCAAAGGAGGCGGGGATCTCAAAGGCCGAGGAGTCCCTGGAGCCGTGGCAGCCGCACAGGCCAAGACACAAAACCACAAGCAGGGCGGCAAGGAGCAATTTCTTCATATCGTTTCAGCGTTCCTTTCGTTGAACACCGGCAGGGCGGGGGCGTCAGCCCTTGGTGCCGCCCCGGGATACGCCGGCCATGACCTTTTTGCGGAAAACCAGGAACAGGACGATCAGGGGGACGGAGATCACCACTACTGCCGCCATCATGGCGGGGATGTTTTCCCGCCCAAAGCCGTTCTCGCGGATCTCCTGGATGCCGTTGGACACCAGGTAGTACCGGGGGTCGTCAGTGATCAGCCGGGGCCAGACGTAGGCGTTCCAGCATTCGATCACCTTCAGGATGACGATGGTGGTCAGGGTGGGCCGGCTGATGGGGATCATGACGCGCAGGAGGTACTTGAAGTCGGAGGTGCCGTCCACCTGGGCGGCCCGGTAGAGCTCGTCCGGGATCTGCTCAAAATTCTCCTTCAGCAGATAAATGTAGAACACCGACGTGACCGAGGGCAGGATCAGGCCCGTAAAGGTGTTGCGCAGGTGCAGGTTGGTGATGGTGACGAAATTGGTGATCACCACCAATTCGTTGGGGATCATCATCAGCGAAAGGAAAAACGTGAAGGCCAGGTGCTTTCCCTTGAATTCCAGGCGGGCGAAGGCGAAGGCGGCCGGAATGATCACCACCATCATCAGGCCCGTGGTCACCAGGGTAAAGATCAGGGTGTTCAGGAAATACCGGCCCAGGGGCACGGCGGTGAAGGCGTCCGCGTAGTTCTGCAGCGTCGGGTTCAGGGTGAAGAAGCTCGGGATGTATTCCGAGTTGTAGGAGGAATAGCTTTTGACGCTGGTCAGCACCATCCAGTAGAAGGGGAACAGCACCATCAGCGCCCACAGGACCAGGAAGAAATAGATCACGCAGCGGGACAGGGCCTTTTTTTGGGCCGCGCGCTTTTCCAGCAGGTCAAAATCCAGTTTGTTTTCCATCACGGCCCCTCCTTAATAGTGCACGCGCCTGCGGCTGATGAGCAGGTTGACGCAGGTGATCGTCAGCACGATGGCGAACAGGATCAGCGCCGCGGCGGAGGCGTAGGACGGATAGCCGCCGCTGTTGCCGTACAGCATGTCGTAGACATAGCCCACGATGGTGTTCATGCCGGCGGCGTTCAGGTCCGTGCCGAAGAGGGCGATGGCGTCGCTGTAGGCCTTGAAGGCCCCGATGAAGCCGGTGATGATCAGGTAGAAGATCATGGGGGAGATCATGGGCAGAGTGATTTTGTGAAACACCCGGAAGGATCCGGTGGCGTCCATGCGGGCTGCCCGGTAATAATCCGGGTTGACCGAGGCCAGGGCGCTGGTCAGGATCAGGATCTTGAAGGGCATGACCACCCAGATGGTGTAAAAGCACAATACGAACATCTTGGCCCAGTAGGGACCGTCGATGAAGTCCACGCTGCTGCCCCCGAAGGCCTGGATCAGCAGATTGACCAGGCCGTCGGTGTAGGCCGTCTTCTTGAAGAGGATCATGAACACAAGCCCCACGGCCAGGGTGTTGGTGACGTAGGGAAGAAAGTAGATAGTCTGGAACAGATTCTTCAGGGGCTTGATGGCGTTGAGCCCCAGGGAGATCAGCAGGGCGATGCCCGTGGACAGGGGCACCGTGATGATGACCAGCAGGAAGGTGTTTTTGACCGCCTGCAGGAAGTAGGGATCCCGCAGCACGTAGGAATAGTTGTACAGTCCGACGCCGAAATAGGTCTGGGAGGCGGAGTTGTACCCCTCCTCAAAGGAATAGATCAGCACGTCGATGAGCGGATAGACCATAAAGCAGCCCAGGAAAAGCATCGCCGGCAGCAGATAGAGCCAGCCCTTGAGGCTGTTCTTTTTCATGCGCACATCCCTCCTTACGCGTCAAAGCGGATCCGCGCTTCGGTTTCCCGGTCGAACAGGAACACCTTTTCGCTCAAAAGGGAGAAGCGGACGCGGTTTCCCCCGACGGCGCCCTTCTGACGGGAGGGGATGATGGAGCGCACCGTAACGCCCCGCATGGCGGGATGGACGGAGACCACGCTGGTGTCCCGGCCCATGACCTCCACCCGCCTGAGCTCCAGGCTGAAGGGGCCTTTTTCGTCCAGGACGAAGCCCTCGGGCCGGATGGCCGCGACGACCTGGCCGTCTTTGACGCCGGGGACCGGGAGCACCGGCTCCTCCCCGATGAAAAGGCGCTCCGAGCGGACCGACGCGTCGAATACGTTGATGGGCGGGGTCCCCAGGAAGGTGGCCACAAACAGGTTGACCGGATCGTCATACACGTCCTGGGGCTGGCCGATCTGCTGGACCACGCCGGCCTTCATCACCACGATCATGTCGGAGATGCTCATGGCCTCGTCCTGGTCGTGGGTGACGAAGATGGTGGTGATGCCGGTCTCCTGCTGGATGCGGCGGATCTCCTCCCGGGTCTGGAGCCGCAGCCGTGCGTCCAGGTTGGACAGCGGCTCGTCCAGGAGCAGCACCTTGGGCCGTTTGACCAGGGCCCGGGCGATGGCGACCCGCTGCTGCTGGCCGCCGGACATTTCCCCGGGCCTGCGCTCAAGGAGCCCGTCGATCTGCACGAGCTTCGCGGCCTCCCGGGCCTTCTCAAGCATTTCCTCCTTGCCGGGCCTGTCCTTCCCTTTGAGGTTCTGCAGGGGAAAGAGGATGTTTTCAAGCACGGTCAGGTGGGGATACAGGGCATAGTTCTGGAAGACCAGGCCCACGCCGCGCATTTCCGGGGGCAGGCGCGTTACGTCGTCCTCCCCGAAAAAGATATGGCCGGAGGTGGGGGCTTCCAGGCCGCTGATCAGGTTCAGGGTGGTGGATTTGCCGCAGCCGGAAGGGCCGAGAAGGCCGATCAGCTTGCCGTCCGGGATCTCGAAGTTGAAATCGTTGACGGCGATGACGTCCTTTTCTTTTTTGCTCCGGGCCGGGAACCGCTTGGTCAGATTCTGCAATACCACTTTCATATGCACGCATCCCTTTTTATGTAAAGTTGTTTTCCGCCCGGTGAGGCGTCTGTCCGGGGCCGGTTTGTCACTGTTCCTATTTTATGCGCACGCGGAAAAGAAGTCAACCGCTCCGGGCGGGGCGGAGAAAAAAAGGGGACGGGGCAGGATTCGCGCCTTCTTGCCACGGGCGGGCGGATGGGATACAATGATGGTCTCAGCACGCATCTGGCCGTCCTGGGGACGGCGGAACGGGGGGAAAACATGTTCGAAGCACTTCTTGAAAAGATCCGGCAGTACGACACCATCATCCTGCACAGGCATTTCAACCCGGACGGGGACGCCCTGGGCAGCCAGATCGGCCTCAAGCATATCCTGAAGGCGGCATTTCCGGAGAAAAACGTGTATATGGTGGGGGACGAGGCGGGGCGGTACGCCTTCATGGAAGATTCTGTCATGGACACGATCCCGGACGAAACGTATCCCGACGCCCTGGCGATCCTTCTGGATACCGCGGCCCGGAAGCTGATCAGCGACGAAAGGTATCACCTGGCGCGGGAAACGGCCCGGGTGGACCACCATCTGGTGGTGGAGAAGATCGCGGACACCGAGGTGCTGGACCCCTCCTTTGAAAGCTGCTGCGGCATGATCGCCTTCTTTGCCCGGGAGTGCGGCCTTCCGGTGCCGCCCCTGGCGGCGGCCTCCCTGTTTACGGGCCTGGTGACGGATTCGGGCCGGTTCCGGTTTGACGCGGTCACGGCGCGTACCTTCGAGTTGGCGGGATTTCTTCTGGAAAAGGGCATCGACACCTCTGGAATCTACCGGGAACTGTACGCGACGGACCTTGAACAATTGAAGTGGCGGGCGCGTTTCATCCAAAAGATCCGGGTGACCCCCCAGGGGGTGGCGTACATCTACACCCCCCTTCAGGAAATGGAGGAGACCGGCCTTGGGGCCTTCGGCGTCTCCCGGGGGATGGCCAACGTCATGGCCGACATCCGGGGCGTGGACGTGTGGGTCAATTTTACCGAAACGCCCGAGGGCGTCCTGTGCGAACTGCGCTCCTCCCGCTATAACATCCAGCCTGTGGCCGTCAAGTACGGCGGCGGCGGGCATGAAAAGGCCAGCGGCGCCCGGGTACGGGACCGGGAGGAGGCCATGCGGATGCTGGAAGACCTCAATGCGGTGGCCGGCGGAAAAACAAATGCTTAGAGGACGGGGGACGGGGTTCATGCGGAATGGGAAGCGTGCGGAGTGGAATGTGGAAAGTGAAAAGTGAAATGACGAGGACAACGATTTCATTTCACTTTCCCTTTGAACGCTGTACACTGCACGCTCCACATTTCACACTTCTTAAAGGGCGTTGAAGGGGGAGAAGGACCATGGAGCGGGAGATCCGGGAAAGGATCCTTGAGAAGATCCGGGAATACGATACGGTGATGCTCTTCAGGCACAAGCGCATGGACGGGGACTGCGTGGGCGCCTCCAAGGGGCTCAAGCGGGTGATAGAGAAAAGCTTTCCTGAAAAAAGGGTGCTGCTGATTGACGGGCAGCACAGCGATTACCTCTCCTTCGCCGGGGTGGACGACGCCGAGGTGGGGGAAGAGGTCTATCGGCAGGCCCTTGGCATCGTGGTGGACACCGGCAACCGGGAAAGGATCTCCAACCCCCGGTACGCCCTGTGCAGGGAGCTGATCAAGATCGACCACCACATCGAGACGGACCCCTACGGGGACCTGAACTGGGTGGAGGACGAGCGCGCTTCGGCCTGCGAGATGGTGGCGGATTTCTGCCTTGGGTTCAGGGACTGCCTGTGCCTGGACAGGGAGGCGGCGGAGCTTCTTTTTATGGGCATGGTGACCGACAGCGGCCGGTTCCGGACCAGCGAAGTCACCGGGGAGACGCTGCGCCTGGCGGCGGCCCTGCTGGATAAGGGGGTGGATACGGTCCGGCTTTACGGGAACCTGTATCTGCAGGAATTCGAAAGCCTGAAATTCGCCTCCTTCGTGTACGAGACCATGGAAAAGACCCCAAACGGCGTGGCCTGGGTGTACATCAGCCGGGCTGACCAGGCGCGGTTCGGCCTGACCTTCGAGGACGCCTCCAACGCTATTTCGCTGATCGATTCCATCCGGGGCTGCCTGTGCGCCCTGGCCTTCATCGAGTGCCCGACGGCCGGGGAGGGCATCCGGGTGCGGCTCCGCAGCCGGTACATGCCCGTGGACGGTCTTGCGGGAAGGTATCGGGGGGGCGGGCACGCCTTTGCCAGCGGCAGCACGGTCTATGACCGGGGGGAGGCCCAGGCCCTGATCCGGGACGCGGACGAGGCGGTCCGGACCTGGAAGGAGACGCACGACGATTGGATGTGACGGAAGGATTTTTCCGTCTTTTTCTTCCGACGGGGGTGGATTTTATCCATTTTTTCGGTATAATAGAAATGCCCGTGGAAAAGAGAACAAAAGAAGAACCATTTGGAGGAGGCATTCCGGCGATGGAGGACCTGCAGAAGGCGAGCCTGTGGAAACGTGCCTCCGCTTTTTTGTTTGACATGATTTTGCTGGGCATCGCGGCAGTGCTCTTTTCCTGGGCGCTGAGCGCCCTGTGCGGCTACGACGGCTGGCAGAGGACCCTGGAGGAGGCCTATGCCCGGTACGGCGCGGAATACGGCGTGAATTTCCGCATGGACCAGGCGGCCTATGACGCCCAGACGGAGGCGGAGAGGGCCCGTCTGGAGGAGGCCTACCTGGCCCTGTCTTCGGACGGCGAGGCGGTCCGGGCCTATGACATGGTGATGCAGCTGACAGTCACCATTACCTCCCTGGGGATCTTTCTGGCCTTTGCGGTCCTGGAATTCGCCGTGCCCCTATGCCTGGGGGACGGCAGGTCCGTGGGGAAGAAGCTTTTCTCCCTGGGGGTCATGCGCAGGGAGGGCATCCGGGTCCGGGGGCCATCCCTGTTCATCCGGGCGATTCTTGGAAAGTACGCCATTGAGACCATGATCCCCGTCCTCATCGTCCTGATGATCTACTGGGGGTCCATCGGCGTTGTGGGCCCGGCGGTGCTTGGGCTGCTCCTGGTGCTTGAGGCGGCGCTGCTGTTTGCGACCCCCACCAACGCCCTCCTCCACGATCTTCTTTCGGACACCGTGGTCATCGACTATCCCAGTCAGCGGATCTTTGACACCCGGGAAGACAAAATCGCCTGGCTCGAACAAAAGCATACCGAAAGGGCAGCCGCGCAGCGCGACTGAATGCGGCCCCGCGCGGAAGAAAGGACACGACCCATGAAAATCGTTCTCCAGAACCTGACCAAGATTTTCCCCAGCCGGAACAAAAAATCCGGCGAAGAAGTGGTCGCGGTGAACAACTTCAACTTTGAGATCCCCGACGGAAAGCTGATCGGTCTCCTGGGCCCCTCCGGCTGCGGCAAGTCCACCACCCTGTATATGATCAGCGGTCTGCAGAAACCCTCCAGCGGCAGGATTTTCTTTGGGGACGACGACGTGACGGAACTGTCCACGGAGAACCGGGGCATCGGCCTGGTGTTCCAGAACTACGCTTTGTACCCCCACATGACGGTCAAGCAGAACATCCTATTCCCCCTGCAGAACCTCAAGGGGAAGGATAAACTGACCAAGGAGCAGATGCTGGACCGGGCCCAGGAAGCCGCGAGGCTCGTGCAGATCGACCAGCTTCTGGACCGCAAGCCCAGCGAGCTTTCCGGCGGCCAGCAGCAGCGGGTGGCCATCGCCCGGGCGCTGGTCAAAATGCCCAAGGTGCTGCTTTTGGACGAGCCGCTGTCCAACCTGGACGCGCGGCTGCGCCTGCAGACCCGGGAGGAGATCCGCCGCATCCAGAAGGAGACCGGCATCACTACGGTGTTTGTCACCCACGACCAGGAGGAGGCCATGAGCATCTCCGACATGATCGTGGTGATGAAGCTGGGCGTGGTCCAGCAGATCGGAAAACCCCAGGAGGTGTACGACGACCCGGCCAACCTGTTCGTGGCCAAATTCCTGGGGACCCCGCCCATCAACGTCTTCAGGGGCAGCGTCCGCGCAGGACAATTGTACCTGGGGGAGGAGGCGGTGCTGAAGGTGTCCGGCGCCCCGGACGGGGACGTGGACGTGGGCATCCGGCCCGAAGGCTTCCTTCTGGACCCCCAGGGCCCCTTAAGCTGCAGCCCCCTGAACGTGGAGGTCATGGGCCGGGACGTCAGCGTGGTCTCCACCCATCCCGCGTCGGAGAACCCCATGGTCCGCTCCATCATCAACGCCGACAGCGGCGCGGACATTTCCTCTGGCACGGTCCGCTACAGCATCAAGCCCCACAAGCTCTTCCTTTTTGACCGGGAGAGCGGGAAAAGGATCCCGTTTGAGGTGAAGCAGCATGGTTGAAAGCAAACAGCAATGGAAGGCCTGGCTGTATCTGGCGCCGGCGATCGTGCTTCTGATGGTGTTCACCGTGTGGCCCATCGTCAACACCGTGCGTATGTCCCTTCTTGAGGGCTACAGCGGCCTCAAGGCGGCCGGCGGGGCGACGTTCCAGTTCGGCTTTGGCAATTTTGAAAAGGTGATTCAGTACCGCAGGTTTGTGCAGTGCCTGAGGAATACGGTGCTCCTGTGCGTGTGGACGGTGCCCATTTCCACCTTCCTGGCCCTGCTCATCGCGGTGGCCCTCAATTCCATCAAGCCCCTGCAGAAGGCCCTGCAGACCATCTTTTTCCTGCCCTATGTCACCAACTCCATCGCCATCGGCATGGTCTTTGCGGCCATGTTCAACATCGTGGGCAGCTTTTACGGCACCCAGAACGAGATCATCGTCACGGCGGGCATCATCAACAACGTCATCGAGTTTTTCGGCGGGAAGCCGGTCAACTGGATCAACTACGGCTCCAGCTACATGGCGAACATGACCGTCATGATCGTCTACATCGTCTGGAACGCGCTTCCGTTCAAGATATTGATCCTCCTTGGCGGCCTGCAGAGCATCAACAAGCAGTATTACGAGGCGGCCAAGGTGGACAGCGCTCCCCGCAGCCGGGTCTTCTGGCGCATCACGGTGCCCCTGCTTTCCCCCATGCTGGCCTATGTCATCATCACCGGGTTTATCGGCGGCTTCAAGGAATATACCAGCATCGTGGGCATCTTCGGCGAGAAAATGGGCCCTCCCGACGACGCGGGGCGGCTCAACACCATGGTGGGGTTTATCTATGACAGCCTGAGCGCCAACAACCAGGGCCGCGCCAGCGCGGCGGCGCTGATCCTGTTCGGCATCATCCTGGTGGTGACGCTGATCAACCTGCAGGTGAGCAAAAAACGCGTTCATTATTGAGAGGTGCGCACATGACACAGAAATCCATGTCGGTCATGCATGACCGGGATCTGGGGAAGACCAGCGCGCGCCAGAAGGCGGGCAAGGCCCTGGTGTATTTCGGCATCTACGCTTTTCTGATCCTGATGGCGCTGATTGTGCTGTTCCCCTTTTACTGGATGCTGATCTCCTCGGTCAAGTCCCTGGAGGAATACCGCCTGAGCACCCCCACCCTCTGGCCGAGGATGATTTTGCTTGGCAACTACGCGGAGGCCTTTACCACCGCGGCCCTGGGAAGGCTGTTTGTCAACACCCTGATCGTCGGAGTGGTGTCCACGATCCTGTCCCTGGTGATCACGGTCCTGACGGCCTTTGCCTTCGCCCGGCTTGAGTTCAAGGGGAAGGAGCTTTTGTTCGCGGCGCTCCTGGCCACCATGATGATCCCCGGGGAACTGTTTACCATCACCAATTACTCCACCGTGACCACCTTCGGCTGGATCAACACCTACACGGTTCTGATCGTGCCGTTCCTGGTGAGCGTGTTCTACATCTACCTGCTCCGGCAGAATTTCCTGCAGATCCCCAACGAACTGTACCTGGCGGCCAAGGTGGACGGCACCAGCGACTGGAAATACCTGTGGAAGGTGATGGTGCCCCTGTCCCTGCCCACGCTGATTTCCATTACCATCCTCAAGATGATGGGCGCCTGGAACAGCTATATCTGGCCCCGCCTGGTAGCCAACGACGAGGCCCATCGGCTGATCACCAACGGACTGCGCAACGCCTTTACGGACACCACGGGGGACGTCAATTACCCCGTGCAGATGGCCGCCGTGGCCCTGGTCTCCCTCCCGTTGTTCCTGGTGTTCGTGTTCCTGCGCAAATACATCATGTCCGGCGTCAGCCGCAGCGGCATCAAGGGTTAATCGGCATTTGCCTTTTAATAAATCTTACAAGAAGGAAGGTCTGTCTCCATGAAAAAGCTTGTATCCGTGTTCCTGGCCCTGCTGATGATGCTGGGCCTGTGCGCGCCGTCCCTGGCCGCGTTCGAGGTTCCTGCGGAGGGGTATGACGGAAGCGAGGTCACCATTACCTTCTACAACACCATGGGCAGCAACCTGACCGCGGTGCTGGACGAGTACATCGCCCAGTTCAACGAGCTGTATCCCAACATCCACGTGGAGTACTCTTCCGTGGGCTCCTATGACGATGTGCGGGACCAGGTGAGCACCGAGATCACCGTGGGCAACCAGCCCAACATCGCCTACTGCTATCCGGACCACGTGGCCCTGTACAACCTGGCCAAGGCGGTCCAGACCCTGGACGAACTGATCGAAAGCGACGTGACCGTTACCCGCGCCGACGGCAGCACCGAGAAGCTGGGCCTCACCGAGGAGCAGCGGGCGGACTTCATCGAAGGCTATTACAAAGAGGGCCAGGAGTTCGGCGACGGCCTGACCTACACCATGCCCTTCTCCAAATCCACCGAAGTGCTCTATTATGACAAAACCTTCTTTGAGGCCAACGGCCTGACCGTCCCCACCAACTGGGACGAGATGGAGGAGACCTGCGCGAAGATCAAGGAGATCGCCCCCAACTCCATCCCCCTGGGGTATGACAGCTCCGCCAACTGGTTCATCACCATGACCGAGCAGTACGGGTCCGAGTACACCAGCGCCACCGAGCCCCACTTCCTCTTCAACAACGAGACCAACCGCGCCTTCATCAAGCGCTTCAGCGAGTGGTACAACAAGGGCTACCTGACCACCCAGAAGCTCTACGGCGCTTACACCTCCGGCCTGTTCACCTCTACCTCCGAGGTCCGCTGCTACATGTGCATCGGCTCCTCCGCCGGCGCCACCTATCAGCGCCCCGCGGCCAACGCCGACGGCACCTATCCCTTTGAGGTGGGCATCACCACCATTCCCCAGGTGGACGCCAGCAACCGCAAGGTCATCTCCCAGGGCCCCAGCGTGTGCATCTTTAAGAAGAACAATCCCCAGGAAGTCGTCGCCTCCTGGCTGTTTGTCAAGTACCTGACCACCAGCACCGATTTCCAGGCGGAATTCTCCATGGCCTCCGGGTACGTGCCGGTGCTCAAGAGCGTGGACACCAACGAGGTGTACGCCGACTTCCTGTCCAAGGCGGACGGCGGCAACTACATTTCCGCCCTGAGCGCCAAGGTATGTCTTGAGCAGGCGGACGCCTATTACACCTCTCCCGCCTTCAACGGCTCCTCCACGGCCAGGGACCAGGTGGACATCCTCCTGAACAAGTGCCTGCCCATGAGCGGCGACAACGTGGACGCCCAGATTGAGGACGCGTTTGAAGACGCGATCGATGAATGCGAGTACAGCTTCTGAGCCTGTTCCTGGCTGTCCTGCTCCTCCTGGCCCCGGGCTGGGCGGAGCAGGCCGCCGGGGAAGGGAATTTGGCCGTTTCGATCTCCCCCGCGTCCCAGGGGGAGACCCTTCAGCTGTCCGTGAGGGTGAAGACCTTCATTGACGGGGACACCACCCACTTTGTTTCCGTGGACGACCCTGGTCAGGTCCTAAAGGCCCGCTACCTTGCGGTCGACACGCCGGAGTCCACGGGCAAGATTGAGCCCTGGGGCAAGGCCGCGTCCCTGTTCACCCGCCAAAGGCTTGAAAACGCCTCCCACATCCTCCTGGAATCCGACGACGGCAGTTGGAACCTGGATTCCTCCGGGGAAAGGATCCTGGTCTGGGTCTGGTACCGGGAGGACGGGGGCCCCTGGCGGAATCTGAACGTGGAGCTTTTGCAGATGGGCCTGGCCATCGCCTATTCCAGCGCCAACAACCGCTACGGGGAGACCTGCATGGCGGCCATCCGCCAGGCCAGGGACCTGAAAAAGGGCGTCTATTCCGGCGAAAAGGACCCGGACTTCTACTACGGCGACGCCGTGGAAATGACCCTGAAGGAGCTTCGGACCCATCTTCGGTCCTACGAGGGCATCCAGGTGGCCTTTGAGGGCGTCGTCACGGTCAATCACGACAATTCCGTCTTCGTGGAGGAACTGGATGCGGAGACCGGCCTGGTCTTTGGCATCCCCGTGTATTACGGATACCATCTCAGCGGCGGCGGCCTGGAGATCCTCAGGGTCGGCAACCGGGTGCGCATCGTGGGCAAGGTCCAGTATTACGAGGCGGGGGACGCCTGGCAGGTTTCCGGCGTCACCTACCGCATGATGAAGCCCAAGGACCCGAACAACCTGCAGAAGATCAGCGAAGGCCACGCCCCGCAGTGGACGGTGACCGACGCCAAGACCCTGCAGGAAGGCACGGTCCTGCTCCCCGGGGAAGAAGGAATGGAGGAGTTTTCCCTCGCCTTCCTGGCGGAGGGCACCACCGTGACCCTGGAGGACGTGACCGTCCAGGGCGGCTACACCTCCCAGAACGGCGCCATGACGCTGTTTTGCACCCAGGGAGGCACGGCGGTCCAGCTGCGCACGATCCCCCTGAAGGATGAAAGCGGTCAGCCCCTGACCCATGAGGCCCTCCGGGGCCGCGTGGCGCGGGTCCGGGGGATCGTGGGGCACTACAACAACGAAACGCAGATCGAGGTGCTGACCCCGGATGGGTTGGCGCTCCGGTAACAGAAAGGAAGTTCAACACCATGAAAAAAGGATTTGTGGCCCTTTGCCTTTGCCTGGTACTCTGCCTTTGCTGCGGCGCGGTCCTTGCCGAGGATCCGGGCCTGAAGGACGCCAGGAGCTATGTCAACCTGATGTACAAGAACAAGCCCGCTTCCACCCCCAAGGATTACCAGCTGATCGGCTCCGTGCCCAGTGACGGGGAGCCCTACACCGTGGAATGGACCACGGACAGCGACACCATCACCGTCCTCCGCGGGGAAGACGGCATGGTGACCATCGACGTCAACGAGGACAACCCCAAGGAAGTCGCCTACGTGCTGACAGCCGTCATTTCCAACGCCGCCGGAGAGACCGCCGAGGTGTCCTTTGAGCGCTTCGTGCCCGCCGCCATCAACCTGGACATCCTCTCCGACGAGGAGATCGTGGCCATCGCCTACACCCTGGAGGATGGCGCCTCCCTGCCCGCCGACACCGCCCTCAGGGGCAAGGTCGTGGCCATCCCCACGCCCTGGAGCGAGCAGTACGGCAACATCACCGTCAACATCCAGGTGGGCGACCTTGCAGACCAGGTAGTGCAGTGCTACCGCCTGACCGGTGAGGGCGCCGCTGCCCTGGCCGAAGGGGACGAGGTGGCCGTGGCCGGCCGCATCAAGAACTACAAGGGCACCATCGAGTTCGACAAGGGCTGCGTGCTGATCCCCGCCGAAGAGGTCCAGTCCGCCCGGGTGGCCCTGTACGCCTACTCCCTGGAGGAGAGCGCCGCGATGAGCCGTCCCTCCACGATGACCGGCGTTGTCACCGAGATCCCCAGCGCCTACAGCGAGCAGTATGGCAACATCACCGTCAACATCGTGGCGGCGGGCCTGGAGAACTACAAGGTGCAGTGCTACCGCCTCAAGGGCGAGGGCGTGGAGACCCTGGCTGTGGGCGATGTCGTGACCGTGAGCGGCACCATCAAGAACTACAAGGGCACCATCGAGTTTGACTCCGGCTGCGTCCTGGACGCGGTGGTCAAGGCGAACTGAGCCCTGTTCCATTGGAAGGACCCGCCCCGTGCGGGTCCTTTTTGGACTTTTTTGGGGCAAGGGATCCGTCGGCCCCCCGGATTGTGTTAACTGGATGTAAACATTGGAACACATTTTGACAAATGTGTGAATAGGGTGTATACTTGTACCGTACGATGGCCTGAACATCGCCAATTCGCGTGAAAGGAGATCAGCAAAGGACGTGAAGAAACACCTTTGTATGATGATTGCTTTGGCGCTTTTGCTCAGCCCGCTTTTGTCCTTCGCCCAGGCGGAAAACGACATCTGCCTTCCCTGGTTCAACCTGACCTGGGATGAGGCATCCGCCGCCCCGGAGGAGAACACCGGGTATATTTACATCGGCGTGTATCCCTGCCGCTATGTCCTGGACTTTTCGGAATGGCCCATGGAGCTTTCCGGGGTCCTGGAGCCGGTGGACGCGGAACGCATCGGGGGACTGAGCCTGAAAGCGGTCAATGACTGCTGGTCCTTCTTCGGGGTATACCCGGAGGTGACGACGGACGAGAGCACCTACCTGTTCCGGAAGGACGGGAACACGGTGTCCCTGTACATTGAGGAAAACGAGATCCGCTTTACCGCCGTTTCGGCGGAATAAGGGACCCATCAGCCGGGCAGGGCGTTTCTGCCCGGTTTTGTTTTACGGGAGGGAGGACGCGCGTTGAGGAACGGAATCGTCGTTTTCGGAGCCTCCTTTGTGGACATCAAGGGCTATCCCCTGGACCAGTACATTCCTGGCGGCCGCAACGTGGGCCGGGTGGTCCAGGTGCACGGCGGCGTCAGCCGGAACGTGGCGGAGGACATCGCCAACGTGGAACTCAGGCCCACCTTCGTAAGCGTGGTGGATCAGACGGGCCTTGGCGCGGACGTGATCGAAAAGCTGAACCGCCACAAGGTCAACACCCGGTACATCACCCGCACCGAGGATGGCCTGGGCACCTGGCTTGCGGTGTTTGACAACGCCGGGGACGTGACCGCCTCCATCTCCAAACGGCCGGACCTGGGGGTGCTCCATACGGTGCTGAAGGAAAAGGGGGACGAGATCATCTCCGGCGCGGACAGCGTGGTAGTGGAGATCGACATGGAGAGCGACCTGCTGGGGAAGATCTTCGATCTGTGCGTGAAATACGATAAGCAGGTGTTCGCGGTGGTTTCCAACATGGCCATCGCGGTGGAGCGGCGGGATCTGATCATGCGCACCTCCTGCTTTGTCTGCAATCAGCAGGAGGCAGGCATGCTGTTTTCCGAGGAGATGTCCCACTATACGCCCTCCGAAATGGCCCGTTCCCTGCCGGAAAGGATCCGTCACGCCCGGATCCCCCGCATGGTGGTCACCATGGGTGACCAGGGGGCGGTATGGGCCACCCTGAACGGGGATAGCGGCGTCTGCCCGCCCGTGCAGGTGGACGTGCTGGATACCACCGGCGCGGGGGACGCCTTTTTCGCCGGGACGGCCATCGGCCTGACCTACGGCAAGTCCCTCCCCGAGGCCTGCGTCATCGGATCCCGCCTGGCGGCATCGGTCATCGCCACCCGGGAAAACGTCTGTCCCCGGTTCCAGCCGGGCGAGCTGGGGCTGAGTATTGAAGACTGAAAGCTGAAAAATAAAAACGAGGGGCCCCGGGAACGCTTTCGGGGCTTTGCGTGATGGAAAAGGGCCGCAGTGGAGGCGTTGCTTCCGCTGCGGCCCTTTTCGGGACCGCGGGACCATGGGGAAAACGCGAAAAAACGACAGTTGGCCCACGCCCGGGCGGGATTTGGACAAAAGCCGCTGCGCCGGGGACCGTTTCGGGGTATACTGTCCTCACGGCAGGCGATAGAGGCCTTGCCGCGGGACCGGCTCCAACGCCGGAATAAGGACGGGAGGTGCCTTGAGATGCTGGTACGTTTTCTGTTTGCGTTTTTCCTTGTCAGGGACCTTTGCCGTCGGGGAATGCGCGCGCTTTATGCCCCCCGGCATGGCGGACGGGAGGAGGCCCGGGGCTGGGGCCGCGGCGGCTTTGGCCGGTTTTGACGGGAGGGGATAACGCCCCCCAGGGGCATTTCACCTCCGCAGGACCTCTTTCCGTTGGGGAGTGAAATGTTTGCCTGACGGCGAACGTGAAATGTCTCCCTTGCGGGAGACGTGAAATGCCTGCTTTGGGCAGGCGTGGGGGACAGGCCCCCCTTTTTTTGTTTTTCAAACGTCCGGGACATTGTGGGATTGCCCCGGGAAGGGTATACTGGAGGGCGAGAGCACAAGGGAAAGGAATACGGCCATGAAAACGCTGCAGCAGATCCTGGACAAAACGAAACATCTGGTGTTCTTTGGCGGCGCGGGGGTCTCCACCGCCAGCGGCATCCCGGATTTCAGGGGAGAGGGCGGATTGTACGGGACGGAATTCGAGGGCCTCCCGCCGGAAACGGTGCTGTCCTCCACCTTTTTCTGCCTGCAGCCGGAGGCCTTTTACCGCTTTTATTTCCGGTACATGGTCCATCCGGAGGCGCGTCCCAACGCCGCCCACCGGAAGCTGTACGAACTGGAAAAGGCGGACAAACTCCGGGGGATTGTCACCCAGAACATCGACGGCCTGCACCGTCAGGCCGGCTGCCAAAGAGTCTATGAGCTGCACGGCAGCGTCCACGAGAACGTCTGCCTGGAATGCGGAAAGCACTACGGCCTTTCCTGGATGCTCCGGCAGGAGGGCCTGCCCCGCTGCGATTGCGGCGGGCTGGTCAAGCCGGAGGTGGTGCTCTACGGGGAGCCGCTTGACAAATGGGTGGTGACCGGGGCCCTGAGGGAAATCAGCGGGTGCGATACGCTGATCGTGGCGGGCACCAGCCTTGAAACGGAGCCGGCGGCCTCCTTCCTTTCCTCCTTTGACGGGAGGGAGCTGGTGGTCATCAACAGGACCCCCACCCCGGCAGACGGCAGGGCAAGCCTGGTCCTGCGGGAGGACGTTAGCCGCGTTCTTGGGGAGATCCGGGTGTAAAAGGGGACTGTGCTAAAAATGTATTTGACTTGCCACGGCCGCGGACCGTCCCTTACAATGGCCGGGAAGGGAAGGGGAAAGCCTTGACGCTGGATTTGACGGCGGCGGCCCGGTTTCTGGGCTGCGAATGGAAAGCCCTTGAAGAAGGGGAGAGGACGAAAATCGCCCGTATCGGCGCGGAAGCGGAAAGGACCCTGCGCTTCCGTCTGGTTTCCCGCCTGGTGAAGAAAACGTCCTCCGGCGGGGAAGGGGCGGCCCTTCCGGGGGAGGACGTGAAGGGGCTATTGAAGGACGCGGAGGAGATCTTGTTTTTCTGCGGCACGCTGGGGGAGGAAAGCGCCCGGTGGATCCGGCGGCGCTTCCTGATGGATCCGGCGGAGGGGCTGATCGCGGACGCCTGCGCCTCCGCCCTGCTGGAGGGCGCTTTGGACGAATGGGAGCGAGAGCGGACCAAAGCCTTCCGTGCCCGGGGAAGGTTCCTGACGGACCGGTTTTCCCCCGGGTACGGGGATCTGCCCCTGGGGGTCCAGCGGGAGATCTGCGCCCTGCTGGAGACGGACAGGCGCCTGGGCGTGACCCTGACGGAGTCCCTTATGCTGCTGCCGGAAAAGACCGTGACCGCGCTGATGGGCGTCTGCCCCGTTCCCCAGCCCCACCGGGCCTTTGGGGAGGGCGGATGCGTCAGGTGCGCCGCCAAAGAGGGCTGCCTTTTCAGGCAGCGGGGAGGATACTGCCATGGATAAGATCCTTTTGGACGGGGCGATGGGGACAAGGCTGCTTCAGGCCGGAATGGAGACCGGGCAATTGCCGGAGGTGTGGGGGATGACCCACCCGGAGGTCCTGGAGCGCATCCACCGGGAATACGTGGAGGCGGGGGCGGAGATCATCCTCGCGGACACCTTCTGTGCCAATCCCCTCAAGCTGAAGGGCAGCGGATGGGAGGCGGAGGAGGTCATCCAAAGCAATGTGCGCACCGCCGGAAAAGCGTCGGGCGGCCGGGCGAGGGTGGCCCTGGACATCGGGCCCCTGGGAAAAATGATGGAGCCCCTGGGGGACATGACCTTTGAGGAAGCCTATCGGGCCTTTGCCCGCATGGTGAGGGCCGGGGCGGCGGCCGGGGCGGACCTGGTGTTCATCGAGACCATGTCGGACCTTTCGGAGGCCCGGGCGGCGGTGCTGGCGGCCAGGGAGCACAGCGCGCTTCCTGTCTTTGTGACCATGACCTTTGAAAAGAACGGGCGTACCTTCTCCGGCACCGAGGCGGGGGCCATGGCGGTAACGCTGGACCGCCTGGGGGTGGACGCCCTGGGGGTCAACTGCTCCCTGGGCCCGGCGGAGGTGCGGCCCGTGGTGGAGCGCATGCTGGCCCTGACCGACAAGCCCCTGATCGTCAAGCCCAACGCGGGCCTTCCGGACCCCGAAACGGGCAGGTATAACCTGGACGCGGCGGAATTCGCCCGGCAGATGGCGGTCTATCCCGCCCTGGGGGTCAGGTACCTGGGGGGCTGCTGCGGCACCGGGCCGGAATACATTTCCGCCCTGCGGGGCCTTGGGCAGGTCGCCGGGCGCAAAGCGGCGGCAAGGGACGTCCTCTGCTCCAAATCCAGGGTCGTCCCCCTGTCCGGGGTGCGGATCATCGGGGAAAGGATCAACCCCACCGGCAAAAAACGTTTTCAGCAGGCCCTGCGGGAAGGGGACCTGGATCATATCATGGCCCGGGCCGTGGAGCAGGAGGAGGCCGGGGCGGACGTGCTGGACATCAACGTAGGGCTTCCCGGCATCGACGAAAAGCGGACCATGGAGCAGGTGGTCCGGGCGGTGCAGAGCGTGACGGACCTGCCGGTGATGATCGATTCCTCCTCGCCGGAGGTGATCGAGGCCGGTCTCCGGGCGGCCTGCGGACGGGCGGTCATCAACTCCGTCAACGGGGAGGAGGAAAAGCTTCGGGCGATCCTGCCCCTGGCCAGACGCTACGGCGCGGCGGTGGTGGGGCTGTGCCTGGATGAAAAGGGCCTTCCTGCCGGGGCGGAGGAGAGACTTCAGATCGCCCGCAGGATCGTCTCCCGGGCGGCGCAGGAGGGACTGGCGCCGGAGGATCTGCTGATCGACTGCCTGACCATGACGGCGGCCAGCGCCCAAAGCCAGGCCATGGAGACCCTGAGGGCCGTCACCCGGGTGCGCAGGGAACTGGGCACCCACGCGTGCCTCGGGGTCAGCAACATCTCCTTCGGCCTGCCCTGCCGGGAGATCCTGACCGCTTCCTTCCTGACCATGGCGATGTACGCCGGCCTGGACATGCCCATTGTGAACCCCAACCGGACCGAGATCCTGGACGCTGTGGCGTGCTTCAGGGCGCTGAAGGGGGAGGACCGGGGCTTTGAAAGCTATACCCGGCGCTTTGCCCTCAGGCGGGGGCAGGAGCAGGCGGCAGCGGCCGCTCCGGCCCCGGAGGAGCGGGCGGAAGGCCTTCTGGGGGCGGTCCTGCGCGGCATGGCAGGGGAGACGGAACGGCTGACCCGGGCCCTTCTTGAGGATACGGACCCCATGGAGGTGGTGGAAAAGCACCTGATCCCCGCCCTGGACGAGGTGGGGGATCGCTACGAGAAGGGAACGCTTTTCCTGCCGCAATTGCTCAGCGCCTCCTCCGCGGCCCAGCGGGGATTCGCCGCGGTAAAGGCCCGCATGACCGAATCGGGGAGAAACGAAACTCAAAAAGGGCCCATTTTACTGGCAACGGTGGAGGGAGACATCCACGATATCGGCAAAAACATTGTTAAAGTGGTGCTTGAGAACTACGGCTATACCGTCGTGGATCTGGGGAAGGACGTGCCGGCGGAACGGGTGGCGTTGGAAGCGGCCCGGCTGCAGGCGCCCATGCTGGGCCTTTCGGCGCTGATGACCACCACCGTGCCCGCCATGGAGAAAACCATCCGCCTGGTGCGGGAAAAGTGCCCCGGCTGCTTTATCCTGGTGGGCGGCGCCGTGCTGACGCCGGAGCATGCCGCCCGCATCGGGGCGGACGCCTATGCAGGGGACGCCAAGGCGGCGGCGGACGCGGCCAGAAGGGTCCTTGGTTGAAGGGAGGAGCGCGTATGAAGGACGGTTGGACGCCTGGCGAGGGGAAGCTTTTGTTTGACGGCGCCATGGGCACCTATTTCGCGTCGCTGTACCATGAGGATATGGACGCCTGCGAGGAAAGCAACCTGACCCATCCGGACAGGATCCTGGCCATCCACCGGGCATACCTGTCCGCCGGCAGCAGGGCCATACGCACCAACACCTTTGCCCTGAGCCGGAGCGTGCCGGGGGATCGGGAAAAGCGCCTCCTCAGGGCGGGATGCGCCCTGGCGGCGGAGGCCGCCGCGGGCAAGGCCCGTGTCTTTGGGGACCTGGGCCCGGCCCAGGGGCAGGACGCATCGGAAAAAGGGCGGGCTTACCGGGCCTGCGTGGAGGAAATGCTGCGGCAGGGGATCCGGGCGTTTATTTTCGAGACCCTTCCGGACTGCGAGGGCCTTCGGGAGGCCCTGGAGGTCCTCCGGGCGGAAGAGGGGGTCTGCGTTGCCGTCTCCTTTGCCGTCGGGGAGGACGGCTACAGCCGTACGGGGGCCTATGCCGGGGACCTTCTCCGGGAGGCGGCCCGCCTGGGGGCGGATGTCTGCGGCCTCAACTGCGTCTGCGGGCCCCAGGGCATGCTGAGGCTGCTTGGACGCCTCCATTTCCGGGAGCGTCCCCTGACGGTCATGCCCAATGCCGGCCTGCCCATGGTGGCGCGCACCCGGACGGTGTACAAGGGGGACCCTGAGGGGTTTGCCCGGGTGCTTTCCCGGTGCGTGGGCATGGGGGCGGTGTTCCTGGGGGGCTGCTGCGGCACCACGCCCGAGTACATCCGCGCCTGCGTCCGTGTGGAGGAGGCCGGGGAGACGGCCGCCGCCGACGAGGAAGAGGGGACCGTGAAGCCGGGCGAAGGGGGGGACACGCTGTTTTTCCGCCGCTTGAAGGCCGGCAGGAGGGTCATCGCGGTGGAGCTGGATCCCCCGCGGGAAGCGGGGACCGATGCCTTCATGCGGGGCGCGGAAACGCTGAAGGCCGCCGGGGCGGATCTTTTGACCCTGGCGGATTCCCCGATGGGACGGGCTTCCATGGACCCGAGCCTGCTGGCCTGCAAGGTCAAGCGGGAACTGGATATGGACGTCCTGCCCCATCTGACCTGCCGGGACAGGAACGTGAACGCCACCAAGGCCCTGCTGCTGGGCCTGTGGGCGGAGGGCGTCCGGGACGTGCTGCTGTTGACCGGGGACCCGGTGCCCACCTCGGAGCGGGACGAGGTCAAGAGCGTATACCAGTTTAATTCCCGGAAGCTGACGGCCTATGTTTCCGCCGTCAGCAGGAACGAGCTGCCCTCGCCCTTCCGGATTTTCTGCGCCCTGAACGTGAACGCGGCGAACCCGGACATTCAGTTGCGCCTGTGCCGGGAAAAAATAGCGGCCGGCGCAGTAGGGTTTCTGACCCAGCCGGTCCTGTCCCCGGAGGCGGTCGATTGCCTGCGCCGGGCAAGGGAGGAACTGAAGGGGGCTTTTATCCTGTGCGGCCTCTACCCGCCGGTGAGCCAAAGGAACGCCGAGTTCCTGGACCGGAACGTGCAGGGCATGCGTTTGTCCGGAGAGATCATCGCCTCCTATGCGGGTCTGGACCGGGAAGCGGCCCAGGCGCGGGGCATCGCCCTGGCGGTGGAGACGGCCCGGGTCTGCCGGGACCTGTGCGACGGGTTCTATGTGGTGACGCCCTTCGGGCGAGTGGAGATGACGGCGGAAATCGTGCGGAGACTGAAGAGGCTTTAAAACAGAAAAGGCTGCCGCGGAAGGGAAAAAATCCGCGGCAGCTCTTTTTTGGGTGCGCCCGGCGGCGCACGTTTCTAACGGGTGAGAGACCCGAACCCGC
>CAMJUL010000014.1 GCA_946408995.1 uncultured Clostridia bacterium
GTGGTTGAAGCGCCCGCCGCGGAGCCGGTGGTTGAAGCGCCCGCCGCGGAACCGGTGGTTGAAGCGCCCGCCGCGGAACCGGTGGTTGAAGCGCCCGCCGCGGAGCCTGTGGTTGAAGCGCCCGCTGCGGAGCCGGTGGTTGAAGTGCCCGCCGCGGAGCCTGTGGTTGAAGCGCCTGCTGCTGAAACAATTGAAGAAGTTCCTGCTGCGGAAGCGATGGAAGAAGCGCCCGCAGCTGAAGCCGTTGAAGAAGTTCCAGCTGCGGAAGCGATCGAAGAAGCGCCCGCAGCTAAAGCCATTGAAGAAGTTCCCGCCGAGGAAGGAACCGAAGAAGTCCCCGCCGAGGAAGGAACCGAAGAAGTCCCCGCCGAGGAAGGAACCGAGGAAGTTCCCGCCGAGGAAGCGACCGAGGAAGTTCCTGCTGCGGAAGGGACTGAACAAGTTCCTGCCGAGGAAGTAACGGAAGAGGTTCCTGCTGAGGAAGCGACCGAAGAAGTTCCTGCTGCGGAAGGGACCGAAGAAGTTCCTGCCGAGGAAGGAACCGAAGAAGTTCCCGCCGAGGAAGGAACCGAAGAAGTTCCCGCCGAGGAAGGGACCGAAGAAGTTCCTGCTGCGGAAGGGACCGAAGAAGTCCCCGCCGAGGAAGGAACCGAAGAAGTTCCTGCTGCGGAAGGGACTGAACAAGTTCCTGCCGAGGAAGTAACGGAAGAGGTTCCTGCCGAGGAAGGGATTGAAGAAGCCCCTGCTGGGGAAGGAACCGAAGAAATCCCCGCCGAGGAAGGAACCGAAGAAGTTCCTGCCGAGGAAGGAACCGAAGAGATCCCCGCCGAGGAAGGAACCGAAGAGATCCCCGCCGAGGAAGGGACCGAGGAAGTCCCCGCCGAGGAAGGGACCGAAGAAGTTCCTGCTGCGAAAGGGACCGAAGAAGTTCCTGCTGCGGAAGGGACCAAAGAAGTCCCCGCCGAGGAAGTAACGGAAGAAGTTCCTGCCGAGGAAGTAACGGAAGAAGTTCCTGCCGCGAAAGGGACCAAAGAAGTCCCCGCCGAGGAAGGGACTGAAGAAGTTCCGGCCGAGGAAGGAACCGAAGAAGTTCCTGCCGAGGAAGGGACCGAAGAAGTTCCCGCCGAGGAAGGGACCGAGGAAGTTCCTGCCGAGGAAGGAACCGAAGAAGCTCCCGCCGAGGCGCCGGTGCTGCGCATGGCGCCCACGCTGAAGTCCAACGCGCCGGTCATGCTTGGCGCGTCCGCCGTCAGCGAGCTTCAGCAGGCCATTCTGGATAAAATCAAGGCCAGCACCCTGAACGAGCGCATCACCGTGACCCTCAAGAAGGACACCGCCTACGAAGGCGACGTGACCATCCAAAAGGAAGAGGGAACGACGTACGGCGAAGGCTTTGGCATTGACCTTGTGGCCGAGGACGCGGGGGAGGATCACCTGCAGTCCGAGGGCACCAGCTCCATCGCCGGCAACATCACCGTGCAGGGCATCAACGTCCGCATCATGGGCGTGGCGGTGGCCTCCGGCAAGAAGATCTCCGTAACGGAAGCGAATCTGGAATATTACGGCACCAAGGGCGCGGACACCGTTGACGTTGAGGCGGGGAAGAACGCCGAGGCGACGGTCGTGACCGGTGAAGGGGACGACAACGTGACCCTGACGGCCGCCGAAGGCGCAAAGGCCACCGTGGAAACCGCGGCGGGCAGCGACCAGGTGACCGTGACCGCCGGCAAAGAGGCGCAGGTCACCGTGGATACGGGGGATGGCGACGACAAGGCCGACCTGACCCTGAGCGGCGCCGAAGCCACGGTCCTGACCGGGGACGGCGACGATAACGTGACCGCGACGGCCAAGGACGGGGCCGAGCTTACGGCTGATACGGGCCTTGGAAACGATAACGTGACCGCGGCGCTGCAAAGCGGCGGTTCCGCGGACATCGCCACCGGTGAGGGCGACGACACGGTGAAGGTGACGGACGAATCCGCTACCGGCAGCCTGAAGGTTGCCACCAACGCGGGCAATGACAAGGTGGAACTGGACGCCCGCACCGGCGGAAAAGGCATCACCGTGGATACCGGTGAAGACAACGACAAGGTGGTCGTGTATAACCAGGGCGAAGGCACCACCCCCGTGGGGAACCTGGACGTGAACCTGGGCAGCGGCATCAACGACATGGAAATGAACCTGAACCTGGCCAACGCGGTCAAGCAGGTCAACGTCCATGGCGAAGAGGGCAACGACCATCTGCACATCACCGGCACCCTGGACGGGGATGTGGATGAGGACAAGCGCGCCACCGGCTCGGAGAGCGACATGGTTCTGGCCGGCCCCAACGGGAACAAACTGAACGTCACGGCCGAGGGCATCGAGAGCCTGACGGATGACCTGGAAAACAAGCGCACAAAAGAGCTGACGCCCGGAGAATCCGGCAGCTTCACCTTCGAGGTGGAGGACGCGTTCACCAATTACCACATCAACGCGCCCGCCAGCAAACTGAAGAACATCGTCATCACCACCAAGGACAACCAGGCCCTGGCCCTCTCCAGCGTGCTGATCGACACCGACACCACCTGGGACGGGGACAACAAGCTGGTCATCAGCGACGGCACCACCGTGGACGTGCGGGGCCTGAAGCTGGTGCTGAAGGCCAAGAACATCGAGGTCAACGGCACCCTGAAGGCGGACCTGGTCGATCTGCAGGCCCTGGACGGCACCGGGATGTACAGCCACAGCGTGAAGGACATGTTTTCCGGCAATCCGCTGAAGAACGCCGCAGGCCTGGCCATGGACCTGATCAATGTCAGGGACGAAGCCACCATCGTGATCGGGGACAAGGCCGCGGTCTATTCCACCGGCGACGTGATCATGCTGGCGAAGGTGCAGCAGTCCGGCGGAATCATCACCCTGCTGCCGGACGTGAACCTGGTGAACGTCAAGGTGGCCAAGGCCAGCGTGGACATCGCGGGCAAGGTGTACGCCGGCTACGATTTTGACAAGAACGAGACCCGCAGCGACCGGGGCTCTATCCGGGCGGATGCCGAGATCAGCACCAGCGTCGGCTACAACAGCGACGGCAAGGCCACCATGGGCCTGCCCCTGGCGGTGACGGTGATCAGCGCCGACGCGGAAATGAATGTTTCCAAAAACGCGGTGATCGAGGCGGCCAAGGACGTCTCCCTCTCCGCCAAATCCGGGCAGAAGGTCTCCACCCGCGCCGACTCCGGCCTGGGCGGCCTGCCCGCGGCCATCGCGGTGTCGGTGCTGGTGAACGATGCCCACACCAACGTGGACGGCACGGTGACCTCAAAGAACGGCTCCGTCAAGGCGGCCGCCGAGGGCAATGTGACCGCGTCCACCATCGCGGACAAGGGCGCCGGGCAAAAGAGCATTTCCGGCGGGTATGTGGCGGTGACCGTGGCCCTGCAGGACGTTTCGTCCGAAGTGGCCAAGAACGCGAAGGTGACCGCAAAGGGCGACGTGGAGGTCCTCTCCACCGCCAATGAAAAGATCGACAACAAGGCGAGCGCCGCCAAGGTGGACGCGGAATCGGACGAAGAAAAGGTCGTGACCTCCATCTTCGGCTTTATTCAGGATACCCTCTGGCCCGCCATCAAGGACAAGATCGGGGACGACAGCGCCCAGGCCAAAATGGACAAGGCCATGAAGAAAGTCGTCTCCAGCGACCACAGCGTTAAATTGGACGCGGACGCCCAGAAATACGGCGAGGTCAAGGTGACGGTGGACAAGGGCGCCTCCACGGACAGCAGCGTGTCCGGCAAGGTGGAAGTGTCCCCCTGGCCGGGCCACAAGGTGAAATCCATCACCTGGCGCGGCTACAACCCCGGCGATACGGGCTACAAGACCGGTGAAATCAAAACGGCCAACGGCGCGTTCCTGCTGCCGGCCCAGAACGTGACCATTTTTGTGGAATACGAGGATACCGACGAGGACGATCTGGACTATTCCGCGAAGGATCTGTTCGGGGACAAGGAAGAGAACAGCAACGACGACGTGGATCTGCAGAAGCTGGTGGACGATCTGAACTCGGACGCCGGGGATAACGGCAACCTGGACGAGCAGCTCCGGCAGATGTCTGAAAACCTGAAATACGCGGACCTGAAGCTGGAGGGCTCCGGCGGCGCCGTTTTGACCTATGAAACGGACCCGGAAGACCCCACCAAGTGCCTGGAGCAGGTGGTGCTGGGCGAGGACCTGCATTTGGTGCCCAACCCCAACAAGGGCATGAAGCTCAAGGACGGCGGCCTGAAGGTGACCTACACTGTGGAGGAAAACGGCGTCAGCGTCATCAAGAAGGATGTCGTCAACAAGGACAGCCAGGGGCGGTATATCTTCAAGGTGCCCGAGAACATCGACGAGACTGCCGGCGTGTTTGTCTCCGCGGAATTTGTGGACGACGGCAACGCGGGCAAGGAAGCCGACGAGACCCAGACCCAGGTGACCGGCACCATCGCCGTGACGGTGGCCAGCAACGATAACCTTGCCCGGATCGCAGACGGCGCCCAGGTGGTGTCCGGCGGCTCCGTCAAGGTGAACGCCGATACCAAGACCAGCGTCACCAACGTGGCGGACGGCACCGCGGTGTCCAAGGAAGGCGCCGAGCCCGGGAAGAAGGCGGACGACAGCAGCATCAAGCGGCCCGGTTCCATCGCCTGGAAGGGCTATGACGTCAACACCAAGTACGGCCTGGTGATGGATGCCACCGAGAACGGCAAGGTGACCTTCGCCGCCAACGAGGGCGATGCCAAGCGCTATACCTATACCTTTACCGCGACGCCCGAGGAGGGCTATTCGGTACAGGCCGCGCTTTTGACCTATTACAGCGACGGCGAGAAAAAGACCATCGAACTGGAGAAGCAAAAGGACGGCACCTATGCCCTGGACCTGGACAACATTGCCATGGATGAAGGGTCCACAGGCCGGGTCAGCTTCGTCTTTGGCAAGGAGGGCACGGTGGGCGTCACCGTCTCCAGCCAGGAGGCGCAGGTGATCATCCCCAACGCCATTCAGATCACCTACAACGCCCTGAAGGACGAAAAGAAGAACGAGGTGGCGGATTATACCGGCCATGTCTATTACAAAAAGAGCGTAACGGACAAGGACGGAAAGCTCTCCTATGTGTTTGACGCGGTTCCCGAGACCTCCAAGGGCTATGTCCTGGACGGGAAGCTGAAGGCCTCCTGGACCGACGCCTCCGGCGCAAAGCAGGAAAAGGAACTGGAGAAGAAGACGGACGGGCTGTGGTACCTGGATCCCGCCGGGGTGCCCGCGGGCGCGCTGATCGTGGTGACGGGCGCCTTCAAGGAGGACCTGCATGGCTTCAGCGTGGATACGGACGAAACCAAGAACGGCACCGTGACGCTGCATGACGAAAAGATCAAGCAGAGCGACGCCCCCAAGATCACCGTCAAGCCCAACGCCGGCTACGCCCTGGAGGACGTGACCGTCACTTACAGCGTCAACGGCAAAAAGCAGACCATCAAGCTGAGCGACGAAAAGAGCAAGCTGACCAAGGCCAAGGACAAGGACGGCAAGGAAATGGACGGCGTCTATACCTTTACCGTGCCCGACCTGACCGCGGACAGCGACGTGAAGGTGAGCGCCTCCTTCAAGATGAAGTCCATCGGCATCTATGCCGGGGAGAAGGACGACGCCAAGGACTTTACCCTGTCCGAAAAGAACGTGGCGTCCGGGGACAAGGTCAGCGTATCCCCCAGCGAGGACAAGGAGAAGGCCGGCTACAAGATCACCAAGGTCACCGTCAAGGACGGCACCGGCAGCACCGTTGCCACCAGTAACGACGGTTCCTTCACCGTGCCCAAGGAGACGGCCGCCGACGCGAAGCTGACAGTCACCGCGGAGCTTGGCCTGAAGGAGATCAAGATCGAGGACGCCACGCAGGAGTTTGGCTCCTTCAAGACCGGCACGCCTTACGCGGACCGGGGCGAAAAGGTGACCGTCAGCGTGTCGCCCAAAGCCAATTTCAAGGTCAAATCCGGCACCCTCAAGGCCGTGATCAAGGCCAATGACGGCTCCTACACCGAAGAGGTGTTCATGGCCCGTCAGGACGACAAGACCTATACCTTCATCATGCCGGCGGATATCGCGGATCCCTCCAAGGTCAGCGTGTCCTTCACCGGCGAGTTTGAGCCCGGCAACAGCGACAGCTCTTCTGTGGAGACCAGCCTGGGCGCCGGCATCGCCGTGACCGTGGTCAACAGCGAGAGCCGCGCCGAAATCAAGGGCACCGTGGAAAGCACGGGCGGCGTGAGTGTCGATTCCGCCATCGCCGGCGGCGCCAAGACCGAGACCAAGGCCGGCTACAGCAAGGGCAACATCGGCGTGGGCGGCGCGATCTCCGTGCAGGTGGCCTCCATGGACAGCAAGGCCCTCGTCCACAAGGACGCGGACCTGAGCCTGGACGGTCAGCTGAGCGTGAGCAGCAAGGCCGAAACCGAATTCAGCGTCATCGCGGACGCCTCCGGCAGCAAGGAAGCCGGCAAGGTGGGCGTTGGCGCGGGCATCGCCGTGGCCGTGAACGGCTCCGACGTGTATGCCGCCGTGCAGGACGGCACGGGCATTGCCGCCAACAAGGCGGACAATATGCGCGGCATCGCCATTACCGCCAACCAGACCGTCAAGGACACCGTCAGCGCCAAGGCCGGCGCTGCCGGCGGCACCGCCGTGGTCCCCGTGGCCGCGGTCGACGTGACCGGCGCCCGGGCGGAAGCCTACATGGGCAAGGTCAGCGCGGACGCGCTGACCCTGGATGGGGACATGAGCGTCTCCGCCGTCAACAACGGCACCCATACCATCAGCGCGGACGCCTCTGCCAGCGGCAAGGGCGTGGGCGTGGGCGCGGCCTTCGCGGTCTCGGTCGTGTCCGATTCCGCAAACGCCACTTTGAACCAGAGCATCGCTGCCCAGAAGGTGACCGTGTCCACCGAAGGCATGGGCGGGTTGGAAAGCACCGCCACGGCCAGCGCCTCCGGCGGCAAGAAGGAGGGCCAGGCCAAGAGCCCCGACAAGCAGGCCGACGGTCTGCTGGGCACCGCCTCGAAGCTGGCGGGCAAGAACAAGTCCTCCAGCGTCACCCCGGGCAAGATCCAGAACGCCACCAAGAACCGCCAGAAGGCCGAGACCAGTGAGGGAACGGTCGGCGTGGCCGGCGCCGTGGTGGTCAACGTACAGACCAACGAAAGCATTTCCCGCATCCTGAACGGTGTGGACGTAACGGCCAGCGGCGTGGTCGCGGTCACCGCACTCAACGGCACCACCTCCAAGGTGAAGGCCAACGCCTCCACCACCAATTCCGACGTGGGCGTTGGCGTGGGCGTCGCCGTAAACATCATCTGGCTCAACAACCTGGCCACCGTGGGCAACGGCAAGATCGACGCTGCGGCTTTGAAGGTGGCGGCCAACGCCAAGGTCAAGCAGCCCGAGGCGAAGACGGAAGAAAAGAAGGATAAAGTCGAGGACATGGACGGCCTGGCCAAGCAGCTGGGCGATCTGGTCCAGGAATACATGACGGACCTGATCAACGAGATGGGCCTGCCCGGCTTTATCTCCGCTGAAATGATCGGCGAGATCCTCAATCCCGTGGTGGCCGAGACCGTCAACGAGCTGCTCAACGCCACGGGCCTCAAGGACCTGCTTGGCGGCGGGGACCTGTCCGAGAAATACGAAAAGGCCAAAGACAGCGTGATGAACAGCGTCGACGGCCTGCTCTCCCTGCCCGAAAAGCTGATGGAGCCCTTCATGTCCGCCATTGAGGAGGCGGTGGACCTTCGCGACCTCAAGAAGGAGGACGTAAAGAAGATCGGCGCCGCATTGGTGGATGAATTCACCAAGCAGCTCAAGAACCAGACCACCAGCGTGGTCAAGGAGATCATGGGCTCCGTCAAGGACGGCATGCTGGAGTACCTTGGCGGCGAAGTGTTCAGCCTGCTGGCCGGTGTGTTTACGGACGGCATCGGCGACACCGCCGGCAAGATCATGGACGAAGCCAAGAAGCAGATCGGCAAGGCGGTGGAAGGGAAGCTGAAGGAGACCGCGGTCAACATCTTCAGGCAGACCCTGCTCAACGTGGAGATCCCCGGCGTGACCGCCCAGAACGGGGACCGGATCGTGCGCGCCTTCAATTCCCTGAAGGACGCCTACAACAACGAAAGCCTGAGCAACATTTTCAGCAGCGCGGCTTCCCATGTGACCGACGCCTTCCGGGAGAACGTGTTCGACTACGAGGCGATGATCACCAAGCTGACCACCACGGACTTTTCCACCAAGATCAAGGATGGCCTGCGTTCCGCCGCCAAGAAAGCCGCGGTCACGCTGACCAACGAAGCCCTGGGCGCGCTGAGCAACCACTTTGACCTGGCCATCGAGAAGGAACAGGCCAAGGCGACGGGCCATGTGATCGACACCCAGGCCATCGCCGGCGCGGGCGCCCGGGATGTGGGCGTGGCCGGCAGCGTGGCCGTCACCGTGCTGAACGCGAAGACCGAAGCCACCATCGCCGACGGCGGGGACATCAAGGTCTCCGGCGACATGACCGTGGACGCCACGGAACTGAGGAACGTGCACAGCGTGGCCTCCGCCGCCGTGGACGGCAAGGGCAACGCCAGCGCCAACAAGGGCGCCAAGGATGCCGCCAACAAGGACGTGGGCAGCGGCAGCGACGGCAAGACCACCGTCAAGGGCGCCAACGTGACCTTGGATATCGGCGTGGGCGCCACCGGCATGATCCGCCAGGGCGACATGGCGGACAAGCAGCCCAAGATCTACATTACCCTCAAGGACGGCTACGTGCTGCCGGAGGGCAACAAGGCCTCCTTCAGCTACACCGACCTGACGGGCACCACGACCCTGGGCGAGGTGGAACTGAAGAAGGAAGGGGACCAGTGGGTGCTGGACACCGCTTCCGGCGATTTGAAAGCCGAGTACATCGACTTTGACAAGGGCATCAAGCTGGAACTGATCCCCAAGGAGAACCTGCACAACATTCCCGCCCCGGACGCTTCCCTGTCCACCGTGAAGGTGGAGGAGGGCGCCGTCACCGTGGGCGTCAAGGGCCGCGAAGTGGAGAACGGCAAGCTGTCCGCCCGGGTGGGCGAGCTGGTCGAGGTCCGCATCGACAAGGCCAAGGTCAACGGCGGCAAGGTCAACGTCATCGGCTACTCCTACACGGACGCCAACGGCGCGATCCATGACGTGGAACTGAATCCCTCCGGGGAAACCACGAAGGAAAAGGCCTTCACCCTGGTGACCGCCAATGAAAAGGAAATCGTCTATACCTTTGAGATGCCCGACGCGGACGTGACGGACATCGCGGTCTCCTTCGTGGAGGGCGAGGATCAGCAGAAGACCGAAGAATCCAAGACCACCGCCAAGGATGCCACCGGCAAGGGCGTGGGCGTCGGCGCGGCCTTCTCCATGGTCTACGGCGACTCCTCCACCAAGGCCCAGGTGGGCAAGCGGACCGGCATCGGCATCAGCGCGGGCGCGCTGACCGTGAACGCCTCCTCCGACCACAAGGAGGACATCGCCAGCGCCGCGGGCACCGATCCCGTCGCGGGCGAGACGGATCTGGAAAACACCAAGAAATTCAGCCTGGACGCCTCCGTGGCCCTGAACATCCTGGACAACAACATCCACGCCAAGGTCGACCGGAACACCCTGGTGGAGACCAAGGGCTACAAAGAGGGCGAGGAAGCGAAGTCCGGCGACCTGAAGGTCAAGGCCGACGAGAATTCCATCACCGAAACCACCTCCAGCGCCTTTGCAGTGGGCGGGGCGACGGCGGTGGGCGCCAGCGTGGCCGTGAACATCGCCTCCACCAAGGTGAACGCCGAACTGGGCAGCGCCTGGGTGGCCGGCAATGCGGACGTGAACGCCGTCAGCCACAGCGAGGACACCACCAGCGCCATCGCGACGGCCATGGGCGCGGATATCGCCCGGAACCTGAACAAGCTCAACGAAAAGGCGGACCAGCTGGAGGAGAAGGGCAACAAGCTCCTGGACGGCTCCTACATCGACGAGATCGGCAAGGACGACAAGAGCGACAACAAGACCGCCGACAAGATCAACAGCAGGCTGGACGAAAAGAAGAAGGAAGGCGGTGCCTCCACCAGCAACAGGACGTCTACCTCCACCAACGTCCTTCGGTCCATGGGCGTGGAGTCCCAGGGCGAGGACACGGCCAACGAGGTGGGCAAGGACGATGAAGGCAACGGCATCGGCCTGACCACCCTGGAAGACCAGATCACCGACAAGACCGGCGTCCAGAACGTGGGCCTGAAGCGGGAGAAATCCGGCAGCAAGTGGCAGGTGGCCGCGGCGGTGGGCGTCACCGTATCCGACCATGAGGCCACCACCAGCGTCGGAAGGATCCTGGCGGACAAGGCCATCACCGTGGGCGCCGAGAACACCGGCAACTTCAACACCATGGGCACCGGCGCCGCCATGTCCCTGGCGGAGCACGCCAATTCCATCGCGGCGGGCGTGGCCGTCAGCGTCAACGACAACAAGGCCAACACCCATGTCACAAATTCCCTCATCAGCCGGGAGAACGAGGACATCACCGTCCGCAGCAAACTGACCCAGAACCTGGACGGCGACTTCGCCGGCAAGCTTGCGGCCCAGGCCCTGTCCGGGTCCGTGGCGGGCAAGAATTCCGACGTGTCCATCGGCGGCGCGATCACGGTCGTGGTGTCCAGCGGCGAATCCACCGTCACCGTGGACGGCGGAAGCCGCACCCTGACGCACGAGCTGACCGGCGGCAACATCACCGTGGAAGCCACCGACAAGTCCAAGCTGGCGGCCAGGGCCGGCGGTCTGAGCCTGAGCAAGGGCTCCAGCGTGGGCATGGGCATCGCTTCCACCAACGTGATTTCAAACAACACGGTCGCGGCCCAGGTGGGCGACTTTGTGCGCATCACCGGCGGCTCCTTCAAGCTGAACGCGGAGAAGCAGGCCGTGACCTTCGCGGACTACAAGAACCTGATCGACAAAAAGTACTTCATCACCGATTCCAGCGCTCTCTCCGACACGGAGCGCGAGACGGCCAAGACCGGCCTGATCGACATCCACAAGGGCGCCAATGACGACAGCTACAAGGTGGAGATCAACCTGTCCAGCGAGAAGCTGCTGGAAGCCATGGACGGGCTGAACTTCCTCTCTTCCCAGAACACCTACGCCGAAGCCATCGCGGGCTCCGTGATGACCGGCCAGGCCAGCGACGATGAGCCCAGCATCGAAAACAAGAGCTACCTGTCCCTGGCGGGCTCCTTCGCCGTGGCAGTCTCCAATAACGACGTCAAGGCCACTTTGGGCCGCAACGCCGAGGTGAAGCTGACAAAGAACGAGGAGAAATCCCAGTCCGGCGACATGACCGTGAACGCGGCCAACGGCGCTACCACCCGCATCATCGCGGGCGCGCTGACCGCATCCCCGGCCAAGGCCAACGTGGGCGTTACCGTATCGGTCCTGGTGGACAACGACACGGTCCTGGCCCAGAGCGGCGACAACCTGAAGGTGGATGCGGACGGCGATTTCACGCACCACGCGGAAACCACCGGCGATATCCAGGCCTTCACCGCGACCATGAGCGTGGCCGCCGGCATCCAGACCAAGGCGGCCGTGGGCGGCGCGATCAACGTGATCGTGACAAAGAACCGGGCGGAGAACATCCTGGGCAACAACCAGAATACCGCCCTCAACAACGGTTCCATCAACGTTAAGGGCAAGGCCAACGTGACCAGCCTCACCAAGATGGACCTGATGACCATCTCCGGCTCTGCCAGCGTAACGGCGGGGGCCGGCGTGGCCGCGGGCGGCACGGTGAACTTCATCTATGACGCGGCCAAGTCCTACACCACCGTCGGCAGCAAGAACAAGATCACCTCCGGCGGCGACCTGACCGTCGCTTCCGACGTCAGCGACCGGCTGCTCTCCGGCACGGCTTCCCTGTCGGTGGCCGCGGCCCTCAAGAACGGCAAGGCCGGCGCGGGCGTGGCCAACGTGATCGTCGGCAAGTCCGTTGCCAACACCAACGTGGGCAGCGGGGCCGCCTTCACCTCCGAAAATGGGGACCTGGGCGTTACGGCGACGAACGACGCCTGGCTGCTCAACGCCTCCGTGGCGGCGGCCGGCGGCACCAAGACCAGCGTGGGCGCGGCCTTCAACATCAACGTGATCGGCCGTGAAGCCAAGGTGAACCTGAAGGACGGCACCCTGAAGGCCGGCAGGGACGTGAAAGTCCAGGCCAGCGGCAAGGATACCGACATCCTGGCGGGCCTGACCGTGGCGGGCTCCGTGGTGGGCAGCGCCATCGCCGGCAACTTCCTGGTGATGGTGGAAAGCAACAAGATCCACGCGGACATCGCTAACGGCATGACCGTGGACGCCGGCAGGAACGCGCTGATCGAAAGCTACTTCTCCGACTACGCGGTGAACGTGGCGGGCTCCATCGCCGCCTCCCTTGCAAAGAGCGCCGTGGGCGCCACCGTGGTGACGGTGGTCAAGAACAACGAGATCCTGACGAACCTGGGCAAGAGCACGGTGAATTCCGCGAAGGGCACCGAGGCCGTCAGGAGCCTGTCCCGCAAGGATGTCACCGGCATCTACGTGGGCGCCAACGCCAGCGAGACCCAGTACGTGGGCGCGGCGGGCGTCGCCGTGGCCGGAAGCTCCGCCGTGAATGGCGTTGTGACGGTGCTGGTCAACAACAACAAGGCGATCGCGGACGTCTCCAAGGCCCATCTTACGGCCAAGGGCGTTACGACCACGCCGATCCTGGGCCACAAGTGGAACACGGATGTGTACGAGGATACCAGTGCCACAGGCGCGATCAGCCTGTCCGGCAGATACAGGAAGCTGTCAGCGTCCGACCTCTCCCGGCTGACCACCAGACGGGCAACGATGGGGCAATACTGCTACAAGGTCGGCAACACCTACTACCCGATCAACAAAGGCAACATCGATACCATCTACGTGCCGGTATACGGTCCGGAAACCCATACGGGCGGCGACATCTCCGTCGTGGCCAAGGACGACACCCAGCAGCTGCTTCTGGCGGGCGGCGTCAGCGCCAGCCTCGGCTCCGGCGCGGGCGCGGCGGTCGTGACCCTGGTCAGCAACAAGAACGTGCAGGCCCTGGCCCATGACATGGACGCCCTGAAGGACATCACCGTCAGCGCGACCAACCGGGACGACGTCAAGCAATTGGCCATCAGCGTCGGCCTTGCCGGCGGCAGCGGCGTACAGGTCGGGGCCGCGGTGCAGGTGCTCCGGTCCAAGGCCATCGCCCATGTGGGCAGCGAGGTCAAATCCGAGCAGGGCAGCTTCAAGGTGACCGCGGACAACAACACGAAGCTCTACAACATCGGCGCGGCGCTGCTGGCCGCGGCGGGCGGCGTGGCCGCCACCCCCGTGGGCGTGGTGACCTACTTCCAGGGCAAGACCGAGGCCCTGGTGGACGAGGGCTCCACGGTTTCCGCCAAGGACGTGACCGTGGCCACCACCGCCAACAAGGACGTGAACCTGTATTCCGCCGGTATGGCCGTAAGCAGCGGCGTGGGCCTTTCCGGCACCGCCAACGTTCTGGTCAGCAAGGATACCAACAGGGCCGCCATCATGAAGGACGTGGCCGTGACGGCCCAGAACGCCCTGAAGGTGGACGCCGTGTCCGATTACAAGCTGCGGGCCGCCAGCGGCTCCGCCGCGCTCTCCGGCACGGTGGCCGTGGGCGTCAACGCCGTGGTGAGCGTGCTCAAGAGCAGCACCATCGCGGAACTGGGCGGCGTGAAATCCAACGAGGCGACCAACCCGGCCGCCGAAAAGGCGAAGATCGCGGCCAAATCCGTCAGCGTCACCGCAAGCGGCAAGCGCGACATCATCGACATCGGCATCGCGGCCGGGGTCGCCGGTACGGTGGGCGCGGGCGTGACCGTCATGGTGGTCGCCGCCGGCGCGCCCATGAGCCAGGATGCCGCGGACATGCTGATGTACGGCAACGGCGATAATAAGGATAAGAAGACCGGCCTGGACGCCGGCACGTTCCTTGACACCATGGAAAAGAACGGCGTCGCCTCCCAGTATTACAAGAACGGCGAGGACGGGCAGACCCTGGACGCCAAGACCCTGGACGAAGACCTGAAGGGCAACAACCACCACGAGAGCAAAACGCAGGTGGGCGGCCTGGACAAGGATGGCAAAGTTTCCTTCGACGCTACCTCCAAGTACCGCAGCGGCGACCTGGACAACGAACAGTTCGACAACGAGGGCAAAAAGGGCCGCGGCGAAGACCTGAAGGTCAAGAAATACGTGGACAAGGATGGCAACGAGGTCACCGAGGACACCCCCGGCGCCCAGGAAGTGGACATCAGCGACACGCAAGACGTCAGCAAAGCCAAGAACATCAACAGCTACACCTACTACGCCCCGACCGACGCAGTCATCGCCCGCATCACCGATCAGGTCTCCCTGACCACCAAGCGGGTGGACGTGGAAGCCCATCAGCCCGTGGCCCTGGATCTTCTGGGCGCGGCCCTGGGCGGCGGCACGGTGGGCGTGGGCGTCAGCACCGCCGTGGCCGTGCTGCACAGCAACGTTTCCGCCACGAGCTACGCGGACATTGACGGCGCCACGGAGGGCGTGTTCGTGACCGCCGCCTCCGACAACGGCACCTTTGCCCTGGACAACAACGCAGAGGAGCGCAACAAGGCGGCGGGAGAATACCTGTCCAACCAGCCCAAGAACGAGAACGACGAGAAGCTCAGCAAGGAAGAACAGGCAAAGAAGGACAAGGATCACGCCGAATTGAAGGACAAACTTGCCAGCATGGTGAAGAACCGCAGCATCCGCGTCCTGGGCGTGGCCGTGGGCGTCGGGTTCGTGGGCGCGGCGGTCAGCGCCGCCGTGGCCCTGACCGACAACACCACCGAAGCGATCCTGGGCGGCACCGTGACCGGCGCGGGCAGCGTGGGCGTCAGCGCAAAGCACGACTACGGCTCCGTCCTCGCGGGCACCGGCGCACTGGCAGCGGGCTTTGTGGGCGCGGGCGCCAGCGTGTCCGTGGCCCAGGCCAGCGGCAAGGTGAAGGCGATCATCGAGCGGAACGCCGTCATCGAGAGCGACAGCAACATCAACGTGACCACCAATTCCAACGCCAGCTCCGACGCCCTGGCCGCCACCGTGGGCGGCGGCGTGGTGGCCGTCAACGCGGGCGTGGCCGTGAGCCTGAACCGCCTCACGCAGGAGACCGGCATCGCCGCCGGCGCCGACGTGAAGACCACGAACGACGTCCTTGTGAAGGCCACCAGCGACACCAGCGCCAACAGCTACCTCCTGGGCGTCAGCGTGGGCCTGGTGGGTGTCAGCATGAACGCGGCGGTCAGCAACGTGGCGACCAAGGTCAACACCTACATCGGTGAAAGCCAGGGCAGCCGCGAAGGCGACCCGGACGCCAAGGACATGCCGGCGGCCAAGGTCAGCGCCAAGAACATCTTTATCAACAACGACATCACCAGCCATGCCGTTCCCCAGGCCCTGAGCGTGGCCGGCGGCGGCGTGGCCGTGGGCGGCAACCTCCTGCTGGCCTTCAATGAGAGCGAAGCGGCCGCCATGGTGGACAACGGCGACCTGACCGCGGAGACCCTGGAAGTGGTCGGCGACCTGGGCGGCGAAGCCAAGTCCAGCCTGACCGCGGCCACGGTGGGCCTGGTGGCCGTAGGCTTCAGCGTGAACTACGCGGACATGCGCGCCTACAACACGGCGCTGATCCGCAACAGCTCCGTCACCACCAGCAAAAAGGCCCTGGTCATGACCAACCGGAACAACCCGGACAAGTACAAGACCCTGGCGGAGGCCCACACGGTGGCCGCCAACGCGGGCCTTATCTCCGCGGGCATGAACGCGGCCATCGCAAGGAACAACAGCCGCTCGTTTGCCTCCGTGGTGGGCGACGGCAGCAACCTGATGGACCTCAACAAGCTGGAGATGGCCGCCAACGGCAAGGCCTCGGCCATCGCCGACATGACAGGCATCAACATCGGCGTCAAGAGCGCGGCGGCCACCACGGTGGTGGCCCTGAACGACGCGGACGTGCGCACCACGGTCATCGTCACCAAGCTGAAGGAAGGCCAGTCCACCGACGATTGGTCCGTGAGGGACGTCACCAACCTGAAGGCGAAGGACGGCCTGGACTTCAAGGCCGACATGCAGGGCGAGACCACCGCCAAGGCCCTGACCGGCGGCGGCAGCCTGTACGGCGCCAAGGTGACGGCCACCATGGCCTACGGCCGGACCCGCTCCATCATCAACGCGGTCATCCACGGCGGCGGGGAATACGCCTCCATCGACGCCAAGAACACCGCAAAGAACATCACCACCAGCACCATCGACAACGCCTCCTTTGACATTCTGAGCGCCTCGGCGATGGTGGGCGCGGCCTACAGCCAGGACCTGTACAGCACGGCCGTGCAGCTGACGGGCGGCGACTTCACCGTCAACGGGGACGTGAACCTGGAGACCGATTACGAGGTCCGGGGCATCGCCACGGTGACGCCCTCCACCCACGGCCTGGACATCAGCCTGGGCAGCCTGAGCGTGAACGCGGCCTTTGCCCGCAACACGGCCTACGCCGGCGCGGACTTTGAAAAGAGCATCTACGGCAACGACTCCATCGTGCGCGGCAGCGTGAACGTGAAGGTCAACGGCGCCGCCATCACCGACGCCAAGGTGAAGACCGCGGCCCTGGCCGTCAGCGGCCTATCCGCCGGCGCGAACTTCGCCGTATCGGACCTGAGCATGAAGCAGGCCGCCTCCATGCGCCTTGGAGACAACCTGAAGGTGGAAGGCAAGATCGACATCCAGAGCCTGATCAAGACCGACCCCGATACCAAGGAGAGCATGGCCCGGGCTACGGCGGCCATCTCCCCGATCGCGGGCCAGAACGGCATCAAGATCGCCCTTGGCAGCATGGACATCAGCAAGGCCGTGGCCAGGGAGAACCTGACCAGCACCGCGGGCCTGGTGGGCGCCCCCTACGCCATCGAAAAGCGCACGGCAAAGGTGGACAACGGCAACTACGTCACCAAGACCGTCTACGACTACGATTACGAGATGGTGGACAGCGTTACCTACAAGCTGAAGGTGCCCAACACCACCAAGACCGTCACCTCCAGCAAGGACGAATTCGAAGTCAAGCGCGAATTCATGCTCTATTACCTGGGCGTGAACAAGTACAAGGAGTACGGGGACCGCAGCAAGGAGATGCTGTCCGCAGTCACCCGCTACCACAACGCCCGGGACGAGGTCAAGGCCCTTCGGGCAAGTCTGGTCGAATTGGGTGTTGACCAGCCCTGGCGGGTCGGTACCATCGACGGGCTTTGGAAGAAGCTTTCGGCGGCTACCCAGACAGCATTGTACGAACTTTACCCGGATAAGAACAGTCATCAGATCATGCGGGAAGTGTCCCATTACAACACCACAGGCGACCTGTACACCGTCGGCTACAAGGTGGCCATCGCCTACGCGGACGAGCAGGGCCTCTTCGACTGGGAGGAGACCCCCAACTACAAAAAGACCTACCAGACCAAGAGCGTCTGGGAAGAGAAACTGGTGGACATGGACGTGGAGGTCCCGCTGTATAACGCCGGCATGAACCGCCTGACCGCAGGCTCCATCAACGTGTACGCAAGCGGCGGCACCAAGACGGAGGCCCGCACCGACGGCGCCAAGACCTTCGGCGGCGCGGTGGCCGGCGGCCTGATGGCCGACGCCTCCTCCACAGACACCGTCAGCGCGGTTCTTGAGGGCATGTTCCCGACCAGCAGAAAGGGCATCACCGTCCGGGCGGAGGGCAGCACGACTTCCGAAGCCGTGGGCAGCAACCCCGGCGGCGCGGCCCTGCTGGAGCACAGCGTCAGCGACATCAAAGCCCAGGTCGGCCGGAACGACGACAAGCAGAGCGTTTCGGAGATCATCGGCGACAACGACAAGCAGAGCCTTTACAAGCAGAGCGTTTCGGTGATCATCGGCGACGACGTGCGCATGTCCACTGACGGAACCATCCTTCTGGAGGCCATCAACAAGGGCAGCGCCAAGTCCTCCCTGGTGGAGGGCACCGCCGTCAGCCTGGGCAACGTCAAGGGCAGCAGCGTGCCCACCGAATCCTACTACTCCACCCTGATCTCCGTCGGCAAGAACACCAGCCTGGACGGGAAAGACGTGATCATCCGGTCGGTGGACGAGCCCACGGCGACCTCCAAAGTGGAGAGCAGCAAGATCGGTATCGGCATGAACTTCAACACCATGATGGGCAAGAACGTGATCCGGCAGGAGAACAACATCGACTTCGGCTCCGGCGCCCGGATCTATTCCGACGGAGGCGACGTGCTGGTGGAGGCCCTGCAGACCACCAAGGCCGAAGCTGAGACCGTCAACAACGGCGGCAGCCTGCTGGAGGGCAGCCACGCCCAGGCCCGCAACCAGATCGAGCGGGTGGTGCGCGTGAACACCCGCAACGTCTGGCTTGACGCGACCCAGGGCAAGAGCGCCACGGTGCGCGCCGTGTCCGGCCAGGGGGACAAGATCTACACCCGGGCCTACACCAGCAGCGCGGGCTTGGCCACCGTGGCCAAGGCCACGGCGACCGCGGATGTGACCAGCAATGCCGAGGTCATCATCGGCGCCGGCGCCCGTGTCCGCGGCGCGACCGGCACCACCCTGGAGGCCGTCGCCACCAGCTATCAGACGAAGGGCGCCTCCTCCAACACGCCGGGCATCGAGACCATCGGCAAGGTGGACGGCCTGGGCCTGGTGGCCGTGCCCAACGGCATCGCCCGGAATAACCTGACCTTCAACACCGTCATCGTGGTCAACGACGGCGTCCAGCACGGCACCTGGAGCGATATCAGCATCGGCACTTCGGACGCCCAGGGCCCGACCCGGGTGCTGGCCAACAACAACGGCCTGACGGCCAAGACCGACGCCCTGGCCCAGGGCAAGGGCGGGTTCGGCGTCAGCAACGCCACGGCCTGGAACAACGCCACGCTGCAGAACGCCATCCTGGCCAACGACACCGATTTCTACACCAACAGTTACGGCCTGGAGGGCGCGGAGATCACCCTGCTTGCCTCCAACGGCACCGCCGGCAACGAGCGCACCCACCTGATCTCCACGTCCCACGCGGCCCTGAAGGGCATCGCCGGCAAGGTGGCCCCCACCTCCCGTATCTCTGGCGTGCAGATGAACCAGATCCTGACCGAGAACGAGAGCAAGGTCAAGTTTCACGGGAAGCAGGGCTACAAGCTGACCCACGAGGCCACCAACGCCCGCAACACCGTCTGGGACGACGTGAAGGCCTCCTATACCCGCAACGAGATCGTCATCAACCTGCTCTTCACCAAGGTGACCATCACCCTGACCAAGGCCAAGGTGGTGGAGGACGCCAAGTGGTACGTCTACGACCGGTGCGACTTCTGCCATACCGGCCAGGAGGTGGACATCAAGCCCACCGAGCAGGACACCATCGAGGAGCGCTACAGGAACGCCTACGAGGCGGCCATGGCCAACATCGACCTGATCCGCAACATGACCAGAAACATCCCCGTAGACCCGAACCTGCTGATCGCGGTGCGCCTGGCCAAGGGCCTGCTGCCGCTGACCTACCTGAACGCGCCCATGGGGATGACCACCGTGGTCTTCAAGGCCCGCTACGGCGATGAAGAGAACGAGGCGCTCAAGAAGCTGTTTGTGACCGACGTCCTCTCCATGCTGCACAAGGACGCGCGCCTTGACGCCGACGCCCTGACGCCCTACCGCATGTGGACCAACTCCGAGACCTTCCTGGATGTGTACATGCTGCCCAACGCGGCCAGGCTGTACGCCGAGAACGGCAACTGGCTGAGGATGCAGTACGTGACCGACATCCTCTCCGCGGACCTCATGAACGACGGAAGGGAGCACAAGGTGGAAGTCATCAGCGCCCTGACGGAGAACGCCGTCAAGAGCGCGCGCTATCCCATCGGCTCCAGCGGCGCCCTGGACTTCACAACCGGTACCTTCTACGTGCCGGCCCAGGCGGACTTTGAACTGTACCTGCATGAGATTTCCGGCGCATGGCTGCTCAGGAGCATGGAGGAAGGCTTCATCCGCACCCTGATGGCGGACCAGGAGGCCATCAACGCCTCCGTCACCGGAAACGGCAGCCTGGCCGAGGGCGACATCGTGGAGACCCTGAAGGACGGCGGCCTCGCGGACGGCATCCACACCTACTGGATCGGCGATACGCCCGAGACGGCCAAGGATCCGGACCAGACGCTGATTTACCTGCTTGTGAAAGAGGAGACCGATGAGGTGGACGCCTTCCGCACCAGCGTGAACATGCTCAAGACGGGCGAGAAGGTGGATGTGTCGCTGTACCTGTACCGCGATGCCTCTTCTGACCGGAAGGAAGTTGAAAAGTACAACGCGTTCTGGTTCGACACCCAGGAGAACGAACTGAGCCTGGTGAAGGTTGTGACCGACCTGCTGGAAGGCCGCAGCATCGAGATGCCCAGGCCCCTGTACATCCCGCTTCGCGCGATGAAGGTGGAGGGCGCGGACTTCCCGGTGTACTCCATCGGCGACCACCTGTTCGTCCTGTGCGACATCACCGACGGCGAGGTGAACCTGTTTGACGGCGGCTACACAGCCACCTTCGACGGCAACACCTTCGAGAGTGATTACACCAGGGTGGAAGGCATCGGCACGGGTGAACTGAATGTGACCCTCAAGGGCGGCCAGCCCGTCTGGCCTGAATGGACAGGCGAGGACTCCGCCCGGGACATCGGCGGCAGACAGTATCAGCTGGTCGAGGACAAGTGGATCGAAACGACCGCTGAACCCGTCGAGACCGAACAAGCAGAAGGCAACGCCGCCTGAGGCGTGCCTTGCAAACACAGGGGGAACCGTTTGACAAACGGTTCCCCTTTGCGTTATAAATAGAAGCAGAGAAACAGGAAACCAAGGGTGAACCCATAAAGGAATGATGACCATGAAAAAGCTGATACCCCTGTGCCTGATCCTGTGCGCGCTTTTCCTGTGTGCCCCGGGACCCTCCCGGGCGGAGGAAAACCCTTCGGAAATGGACGAATGGACGGTGCTGATCTACCTGTGCGGGTCGGACCTGGAATCCAAATACAGCTACGCCACCGGGAACCTGGAGGAAATCTCAAGGTTCAGGGTGCCTACGGAGGAGTACATCCAAGCAATTTCGGGCGGGGATTATGCCAGGGACGAGCGGGCCAAGGTCAACGTGCTCATTGAGACCGGCGGCGCAAGGGAGTGGCACGCGGACAGCCTGGGCATGGACGTGAAAAGCGACCGGCTGCAGATCTGGCGGTATTCCCCCATGCCCATGGATACGGAAGGGGACAGCTTCCAATTGGAAAAGGAGCTGCCGCTTTCCAGCATGGGCGATGCGGACACGCTTGCGGAATTCATCCGCTACGGCACCGAGACCTATCCCGCAAAAAAAACGGCCCTGGTGCTGTGGGACCATGGCGGGGGAGCCAAGACCGGTATTTTCATCGACGAATTGTTTGATGATGATTTCATGACCCTGATCGAATTGCAAAGAGCCCTCCGGGAGGGCGGCGCCCAATTTGAACTGGTGCTGTTTGACGCCTGCCTGATGGCGAACATCGAGACCGCCAGCGCCATCTGCGACTGTGCGAAGTGGATGGTGGCCTCGGAGGAACTGGTGGCGGGCAAGGGCACGGCCATCGGCGACTGGCTGCAGCAGCTGTATTACCTGCCCCTGGTGGACGGGGAAAGCCTGGGCCACTGGATCTGTGATATGACCCAGGTCAAATACGCCAACAGCGACGAAACCAAGGTGCGTGAGCTGATCACCTGGTCGGTGGTGGACCTGAAGGAGATCAGGGGCCTTGAAAAGGAATTCGACGCCCTGTTTGAGGAACTGATCAAATACTACAAGGAGAATCCCACCAAGCTGGCCAGCTACTGCAGGAGCGTGTTCTCCTCGGAACTCTATGGCATGAACAGGGAAAACATGGTGGACGTGGCGGGCACGCTGTTCCAGGCGCCCTTCACCCTGGTGGCGCCCCAGGAACTGCAGTTGAGGATGCAGAAGGCGCTGGAAAAGACCGTGGTCTACTGCGTCAAGGGGTCGGGACGTCCCGCGGCGCGGGGCCTTTCCTTCTGCTTTGCCTCCAATTTCACCGAGTCCGAGCTGGAAGCGTATTCGTACAACTGTCCCAACGCGAAATATCTGGCGCTGCTGGACGCCATCAGCCCCTGGACCGCCCCGGAAAGGGTGTACGCGGAGACCGAGCGCCTGCCGGACATCGAAACCCTGGATCAGTACCAGATCCACATCGACCGGTTTTTCCACACAGACGGGACGCCGGCCTTCGCCGTCCGGGAGGGGGACGAAAACAACGTTGGCGCGGTGTTCTACAACCTATACTGGCACAATCCGGATACGGGGCGGGTGGTCTGTCTGGGCACGGCCCCGGCGTATCTGGACAAAACCAGCGGGGACAGGGATTATTACCGGGTATACGACCTGTGGCTCTGGCCCTCCATCGAAGGGAAACTGTGCCAGGTGGAGATGCTCAATTATCCCCGGGACGGGAATTACGATACGCTGTTCAACATCCCCATCCAGATGAATTCCCAGACCTGGTACTTAAGGTGCGGCTACCGGACAGCCAAAGACGCCTATGAGGTGTACGGCCTGTGGGAAGGGTTTGACATGGACAGCAAAATGTTCAACCGGAACGTCAAGGCCCTTTCCGAGATGGCGGGGCGGGAATACCGCCTGCTGTATGAGGTGGACCATAGGGACCCGAAGGAGAAACCCACATATGAGTTCAGCACGCCCATGACCATGTACCGGAGCCTGGAGGTGAAGGAAATGAACCTGCCCGCAGGGAGCTACTACCTGGAATACGTCCTGGAGGATTTTATGATGCGTCCCCTGAAACTGGACCTGGTGCAGATCGACTGGGACGGGAAAAACATGACCGTGCTGGAGGGGCTCTGGCAGGGGTCCTCCACCCTGAACCCCAGGGATTTTTATCGGAAAGACAACTGACGGACAGAAAGGGGAGGTCTATGAACCTGCCGTTGGAGCGGTTTCTATTGAAGGCGGAACAGGCGCCGTCCGCGGTCTTTATCTATGACGACGCCCACCAGAACGGGGTCACCTACCATCAGGCGGAGGAACTCTCCGGCCGGGTCTATGCCTGGCTGAAGGACAGGGACATCGGGAAGGAGGACTTTGTCCTTATCAATCTCCCCCGGGGCGTCCTGCCCTTTCTTGCGGCCATCGGCGTGTGGCGGGCCGGCGCGGCCTTTGTGATCGTGGAGGAACATTATTCGCCGGAGCGGGTGGCCTTCATCCGGAAGGACTGCGCCTGCCGGGCGGAGGTGAACCAGGCGGCCCTTGCGGAGATCCTCCGCTACGAGCCGCTGCGGGGAAGGGAGGAGACGGATCCCCACGACGCGGCCTTCGCCATCTATACATCAGGCACCACCGGCACCCCCAAGGGGGTGCTGCACGAGTACGGCAACCTGGAACTGTGCGCCCGGTCCCTGAGGATCAAGGGGAATCCCCTGCTGGGCAGGGAGGTTTTCCGTCCCTTTACGGCTTCCCAGAGCTTTGTGGCGGCCATCATCGGACTGATCGGGGTCATGACCGCGGATTTTGCCCGGATGTACATCGTGCCCTACTCCACGGTCAAGAACCCGGAGGCCTTTATACGGCTGTTTGAGGAATACCGCTTCAACACGCTCTTCCTGTCCCCCTCCTATGCCCGGGTGCTGGGGCCGATGGTGCAGAAATACCTGAAAACGCTGGTCCTGGGGTCCGAAAGGGACTGCGGTATCCATTTCCCCGGGGTCGACGTATACAATTTCTACGCTTCCAGCGAAAGTCTGTTCCTGATCTCCGCCTTCAAAATCGACCGGATCTATGATTCGGCCCCCGTGGGCAGGCCCACCTCCCTTCTGGACGTGCGCCTGCTTCGGGAAGATGGCCGGGAGGCGGCGGAGGGCGAAGTCGGGGAGGTCGTCTATCAGACCCCCTATGTACGGGGCTACATCCGCCTTCCGGAGGAGACCGCCGAGGCCTTTTCGGGGGGCTATTACCATTCCGGCGACCTGGGACGGCTGAACGAAGACGGCAACCTGGTCATCCTGGGGCGTAAAAACGACATGGTCAAGATCAACGGCAACCGGGTGGAGCCGGGAGAGATCGAGAGCGTGGCCCAAAAGGTGCTGGGGGTGGACTGGGCGGCGGCCCGGGTCTTTTCAGAGCCCGGGGAAGAGGCGGCGGTCTGCGTCTATTACACGGCGGACATCTCCCCGGATACGGAAGACGTCCGGAAGCGGATGATGGCCTACCTGCCCTATTACATGATCCCCACCCATCTGATCCATGTGGACCGTGTGCCCCTTCTGCCCAACGGGAAAATGGACCGGAAGGCCCTGCCCAAGCCCACGGCGGAGGATTTCCGCCGCGCCTACACGCCCCCGGAGAACGAGACGGAACGCGCCCTCTGCAGGGGCTTTGAAAAGGTCCTGGCCCTGGAAAAGATCGGGGCGGAGGAGGACTTTTACGAATTGGGGGGCGATTCCCTCCGGTCCATCCGCCTGGTGCTGGAAAGCGGCCTGGAGGGCCTGAACGTGGGGGAGGTCTTCAAGGGCAGGACCCCGCGGAAGATCGCGGCGCTGTATCTGAAGGCCCATCCGGAGGGGCTCCTGGACCCGGAGGAGGAAAACCGCAAGGCCCTTTCCCGCCCCCACCGGCTGACGACGGAGCAATTGTACATGCTGGACTATCAGCTGTATACCCCCAAATCCACCATGTACAACCTGTTTGCCCTTTTCCGCCTGGATCGGAGGGCAGTGGAGGCAAAGCGGCTTTCGGAGGCCGTGGAGACGGTCCTGCAGGCGCATCCGTCCCTTTTGACCACGCTGTTCTTTGACGAGGACGGCGAGGTTTTGCAACGGTATTCCCCGGAGACCTTCACCCCCCTTCAGGTGGAAAAGCTGTCGGAAACGGAGCTGGAGGCCCTGAAGGACACCCTGGTGCAGCCCTACCGGCTGATGGGAAAACCGCTGTACCGCTGCCGGGTCTTCGAGACGGAAAAGAATGTATACCTGTTCCTGGACGTCCATCACATGGTGTTTGACGGCCGGTCCTTCCGGGTGCTGATGGAGGACATCTCCGCGGTGTACGCTGGCGGCGCGCCGAGGCCGGATTTTTATTACCGCATGCTGGAAAAGCGCCAGCAGGCGGAGCGCAGTACCCTGTATCAGGAGAGCCGGAAGTATTTTGAGGACCTTTATGAGGGGACGGACTGGTCGGCCTATCCGCCCTTTGACCATGAGTCCCGGGACAATACCGCCGGCGAGTGCGCCCTGCCCCTGCCGGCGGAGCGGGCGGGGACCGAGCGGGCCGAGCAAAGGTACCATTTGACCCGGAACGAACTGTTTATCGGCCTTGCGCTTTTGACCCTGGCCGCGTACAATGATAAAGACGACGTGTACGTGTCCTGGATCTACAACGGCCGGGAGGAAAGACGCCTGACCACTACCACGGGCCTTTTGTTCAGGGAGCTTCCGGCGGGGGTCCACGTGGACCGCAGCCAGGGGGCTTCCGCCTTCTTCGCCGACGTGCGGGAGCGGGTGCAGGACGGCATCGGGCACAGCTGCTATCCTTACGTGGACAATTTCTTCTCCGACATGGCCAGCGGGAACATCTGCGTGCTTTACCAGCAGGACCTGCGGGACCCCATGGAGATCAACGGCGCCCTGCTGGAGCACGTGCCCATCCGGCAGAACCGGGCGGCCTCCCAGACGATATTGGACATCCAGGTGCTGGACGGGGTCCGGGGCATGTCGCTGCTATTGGATTACACGGCCACGCTGTATGAGGAAAGCACCATCATGCGATTCGGGCGGCTGATGCGGGCCATCCTTGGGCAGATTCTAAAGGAGGACGGGCAGAACGAACGCCCCCTGGGAAGGCTGCTGGAGGCGGCCCTTGCAGATGTGCGGACGGAGGACAGGTAAGCCAAAGGACGGAAAGGATCAGGTTTGGACAGGACAGAAACCCCGCTGATCTCGGTCAGGGAACTCAGCAAGCGCTTTATTCTGAGAAAAAAACGGGAACCGGGGGCGCTTTTCCGGGAGAAGGAAACGGTGCAGGCCCTCAGGGAGGTCTCCTTTGACATTGCCCGGGGGGAGCTGGTGGGGTATATCGGCCCAAACGGCGCCGGGAAATCCACCACCGTCAAGATCCTCTCCGGCATCCTGACCCCGGACGGGGGAGAAGTCCGGGCCTGCGGAAAGGTGCCCTGGAAGGAGCGCAAAAGCTATGTCCGGCGCATCGGCGTGGTGTTCGGGCAAAGGATGCAATTGTGGTGGGACGTCCCCGTGCTGGACAGCTATACCCTGCTGAAGGAGATCTACCGCATCCCGGAGAAAAGCTACCGGGAGCGCCTTGGAGAACTGACGGAAGCCCTGGATCTTTCAGGGCTTCTTCGCACGCCGCTGAGGCAGATGAGCCTCGGGCAGCGCATGCGGGCCGAGCTGTGCGGATCCCTGCTGCACAGGCCGGAGCTGCTGTTCCTGGACGAGCCCACCATCGGCCTGGACGCGGTCAGCAAACTGGCGCTGAGGGATTTTTTGAAATGGGAAAACCAAAGGTACCGCACTACCGTGCTGCTGACCACCCACGACATGGAGGACATCGCGGCCCTGTGCCCCCGGGTGATGGTGCTGGGCCATGGACGGAAGCTGTACGACGGGACCCTCCAGACCCTCCTTGGACGCTATGACCGGCTGCGGACCGCGGAGGTGCGCTATGACCGGGAGGACTGTGTCCCCGTCCTTCCGGAGGGCATTCGGGTGGAAAGGACAGGGGAGGGCTATCGCCTTTGCTATAGGCCCGAGACTCTTCCCACCGGGGAACTGCTTTCCCTTTTACAGAAGGCGGGCCCCATCCGGGAGCTGACCGTCCAACCGCAGAACATCGACCGAATGATCGCGGACATGTACCGGGAGATGGATCTATGAGGGCGTACCTTTCCGTTTTCCGCATGCGGCTGCGCATGGAGACCCATTACCGCGGCGCGGTGCTGGGGGGCATCCTGTGCCAGATCTTCTTTGGACTGATCCTGGTGGCGCTGTACCGCACGCTGTACATGGGAAAGCCCCAGGAGCGGCCTTTTGCCCATGTGGCGGCCTACGTCTGGCTGCAGCAGGCCTTTTTCCGCATGCTGCTGTCTTCGGACGCGGACCTGATGGACAAAATCCGCACCGGGGCCATCGCCTATGACCTTTGCAGGCCGCTGGACCTGTACGGGTTTTACTATGCCCGCATCATGGCCCAGAAGCTGATGGGCAGCCTGCTGCGGGGCATCCCCATGCTGGTGTTCGCCTGCCTGCTGCCGGCGGGCTGGGGATTGTGCGCCCCCGCCTCCCCGCAGGCGCTGCTTGCGGCCCTGCCGGCCCTTTTGCTGGGGCTGATGTGCGTTTGCGCCATGGAGAACATCACCATGGCCTTTACCATGCGGACCCTGGACCCCCGGGGCATCCAGGCCCTTATGAACCTGGCGATGATGATCTTGTGCGGCAACGTGCTGCCGCTGACGCTGTTCCCGGACCGCTGGCAGCGGGTGCTGGCACTTTTGCCCTACGCGCAGATGCTGGACGCGCCCATCCGGCTGTATACGGGGGAATACGGCCCGGAGCGGGCCGGGGAGGTGCTTTTGATCCAGGCGGTCTGGACCGGGGCGCTGATCCTTCTGGGCGCTTCTCTGTGGCGGCGGAACCGGAAGCGCCTGCTTGTGCAGGGAGGATGATGGGGGTGAAAACGCTGAGGCTGTACCTAAGCTCCATGGGCATCCTTCTCAAGAGCCAGTGGCAGTATCCCGCCTCCTTTTTGATGCAGACCCTGGCCCAATTGGTCATGGAGGGGGGAGAGATGCTGGCGGTGGTCCTGCTGGTGGACCGGTTTGACCACCTGAACCAATGGAGCGGCGGGGACCTGTATTTCTTCTTCGGGCTGATGAGCGTGACTTTTTACCTGACGGAGTGCTTTGGCCGGGGCATTACGGGCCAGTTTCCTTCCATGGTGCGCATGGGGCATCTGGACACCCTTCTGGTCCGCCCCCGGGGCATCCTGACCCAGGTGATGTGCAGCGCCGTGGATCCAAGGCGGGTGGCCTGCATCGCCGTTGGCGCGGTCAGCCTGGCGCTGGGCAGCCGCATGGCGCAGGTCCATTGGACCCTGCCAAAGGCGCTGCTGCTTCTGGAGAGCGTTTTCTGCGGGTTTTTCCTGATCCTGGGGCTGTTTCTGACCGAGGCGATCCTGTGCATCCACAGCGTGAAATCCGTGGAGATCGCCAACACCCTGACCTACGGGGGCCGCAGCGCCTGCCAGTACCCGGTGGACGCCTTTCCCCGGCCCCTGCGGGTGCTGTTTACGGTGGCGGCGCCCTTTGCCCTGGTGATGCATGTGCCCGCCTCCCGCATCCTGGAAAAGCCGCTTTTCCCCTGGCCGACTTGGACGGCCTGGCTCTGTCCCCTGGCGGGCCCGGCGGTGTTTGGGCTGATGGCCTTCCTGTTTTCAAGGGCCATGCGGTCCTACCGGTCCGCGGGAAGCTGAAAAGGGGGGAGGGATTAGGAGTTAGGGTTTAGGGACGGGGCTAATGTGGAATGTGGAGAGTGGAATGACGGAGGACGGGGGTTGACAGGCTTTTTTGGTCTGCCAGCATTCCTTTGTCGGTGCACGCAAAAAAAGGAGCCTTTCCTCTGGGGAAAGGCTCTTTTTTTGCGTGCGCTTTTGCCTTGCTGAGCGCACTGCCTGTTCCGGTCCGAAGCATCGGACCGTTTTATGTTTTTAAGTTTTCAGTTTTCAGTGCAGAAGCTTCCTGCCCGCTGGCGGAGAAAATCGCGGATCAGCGCTTCCATGCGTCCGGGATCCCGGTCAAAATGATGGGTCTCCCCGGGAAGGAGCTCCAGGCGGGCGTCCGGATAGAGGAAAGCGGCGGTTTGGGATTCTCCGCAGGGCACCACGTCATCCGCATCGCTGTGGAGCAAAAGCACCGGGCCCGGGAAACGGCGCATGGCCTCCTCCACGTGCAGGGTCTGGGCCACCCGCAGGTAATGGCCGCCGAGGGTCAGGCCCTTGAGGACCCCGATCTCGTCCGGGATCCGCGCAGGGTCAAAGGAGAAGCCCAAAAGGGTCCCCTCCCTGGCGCACCGGGGGATCATGAAGGCGGGGGCGCGCAGGATCAGCCCTTTGATCCGGTCCGGCAGCATGCCGGCCACCAGCGCCGCCGTCAGACCCCCCTGGGAATGGCCTGACAGGTACAGGTCCCCCACGTCCGGAAGGGTCCGGGCGTAGTCGAGGACGCAAAGCGTGTTGGAGATCCATTTGTACAGGGTGTGGTTTTTGAACTCGCCGCCGCTTTCCCCATGGCCGTACAGGTCGAACCGCAGCGTGGCGAAGCCCGCCTGACGCATGGCGCGGCAGGCGGCAAGGGTATGGGAGCGGTCCTTGCTGCTGGTAAAGCCGTGCAGCACAACGAACAGCGGGCAGGGAGAGGGCACGGGGGAGGGCCGTTCCAGCACGGCGCTCAGGGCGATGCCGTCGTCCATGACGGTGAATTGTTCCATGGTTCTTTTGCCTTTCGTCGGGTCATGCAAAGACCCCCGCGGTCCATCCCCAAAGGAGCAAAGCGGCCTGGAGAAGAAGCATCAGGGGGAAAAAGAGTGTGAAATACCAGTGCCGGGTCTTGTGGCGGCACAGCCATATCCCCAGGACGCCCCCCAGGGCGCCAAAGCAGGCGGCGGCCAGGAACAGCCGCTTTTCCGGCACACGCCGCCGGCCCTGCCGGGCACAGCGCTTGTCGTGGGCCATCAGGGAAAAGGACAGCAGGTTCATCATGAAAAGCGGGATGAGGACAAAGAGGGGGTTCATGGGAGGAGCTCCTTCCGGGGGATCATTCTTCCTGCCCCGCCATGGGGCCCGGGACCAGGATGAATTTCAGTTCGTAATCCTGCCTGGCGCTGAACTGGTGCTCCGGGGCGATGGCCGGGCCGCAGGCGCCGGTCCCGATGCCCTGCTGGAAGGCCTGCAGGGTGATGTAGGTGCCGGTGCGCTTTTCGTCCTCCCGGTGGCGCATGGCCCGAAGCGCCCGGTCCGTATAGGGCTTGACGGCCAATTCGAAGGGCTTGTCCACCGCCAGGAACGTCAGGGTGCGTTTTCCGTCGGAGAGGCTTGCCCGGGTGCAGTCGCAGCGGTTGCCGCTTTCCTGGGGCCGGATGTTGGGCTCGGTCATGTCCCGGACGCGGCAGGAGACCGTTTTGATGGGGAACTGGTCCTTCATGTCGATATAGCTTTCGCCGGCGCGGCCAACGTATTCCACAAGGTCAAAGGCCTCGTCCAGGCGGAAGCACTTGCCGAACCGGGGAAGGATGCCGCCGCCCCGGTCGCAGTGGATGCGGCTGGTGACGAGGAGCCCCTTGTCACAGCCCTCATAGGTATCGGTGACGGTGAAGGAGGCCTTTTTGTTCCAGACCCGGGATACCACGCGGTACCCGTTGGGCGTTTCCTCTGCGGACAAAACCTGATCGTGCTGGGCCGCGTAGGGCTTCATGGTGTCGGCGAAGAAGGGATTGGTATCGTTGTCGGTGCCGGCGCGGTACAGAAGGGTGCTTTCCTGGGCGGAGGCCAGGAGCACCTCTCCGTCGGGGGCGGAGAGGGTCAGCTTCCCGTCCCGGACGGCGCAGCCCGCGGGCAGGGGTCCGGAGGCGGAAGCGGTGGGCACCTCCAGGGAGAGGAGGAGCTGCTCCTCGGCGAGGGGTTCTCCCGCGGCATTTCGGGTGGTCACCGTGACCGCGCGCATCCCGTCTGCCTCCTGCCCCACAGGAAGGGTCAGGGTGATTTTGGAGAGGGGGGCCACGTCCGGCGACAGGGTCGTTTCGGTGCCGTCGTTCCAGTGAAAGGTCAGGGTATAGGCATCGGCGTTGGTGAAGGCGGTGGTATTGAAGAGCTCAAACCGGTCGCCGTCAAGATGCTTTACCCGGATGGGCCGGTAGCTGAAGCGCATGATCTTCGCGCCGGTGGAGGGGGTGCGGTCCGGATAGAAAAGCCCGTCCACGCAGAAGTTGCCGTCGTGCTCCCACTCCCCGTGGTCGCCGCCGTAGGTATAGGACCCGTCGGGATGCAGGACGGCATGGTCCACCATCTCCCACACGCAGCCGCCCATCAGGTTGTCGTAATGGTAGATCTCCTGCCAGTAGGCCTCGGTGTTGCCGGGCCCGACGCCCATGGCGTGGGCGTATTCGCACAGGAAATAGGGGCGGTCGTTGAGGGGCTTCTGCCGGCGGCGGTGTTCCCCCACGTCGTGCACCTTCTGCACCGAGGGGTACATCTCGCTGCCCACGTCATAGGCGATGCGCCGGCAGTGAACCGCGCTTTCGTAATGCACCGGCAGGGGGGAGCGGGCCTTCAGGTAATTGTACATGGCGTCGGTGTTCCGGTAGCCGCCTGCCTCGTTGCCCAGGCTCCACATGAAGATGCAGGTGTTGGCGTGCAGCTTGTCCCGCTCGTAGAGGCGGGCGATGCGGTCCAGGTACCGGGGCTTCCAGCGGGGATCGTGGCTGAGGGTGTTGTAGGTGCCGGTGATCTGCATGGCGAAGGTGCCGTGGGTCTCCAGGTCGTTCTCGTCTACGATGTACACTCCGTAAAGGTCCGCAAGTTCCAGGAGCAGCGGATCCGGCGGATAATGGGAGGTGCGGATGGTGTCGATGTTGAAGCGCTTGCAGGTCAGGATGTCCTTCTCGATCTCGTCCGGGGTCATCGTGTAGCCGTTTTTGGGGCTGGTGTCGTGATGGTTGACCCCCTTGAATTTGATTTTCCGTCCGTTGACGTAAAGCACGTCGCCTTTGATCTCCACCGTTTTGAAGCCGATGCTTTCCCGGATACAGCCGGCGGCAGTTTCGTACCGGACGGTGTACAGGGTGGGATGCTCCGCGTTCCATTCGGTGACGGACAGGTTTTCGAAGACGGCCTCGGCTTTTTTGTCCGAGGTCTGAAGGGTCTTTTCCTCCTTCAGGCCGTGCCCTTCCAGGGTGAAGGTGATGCGGGTGTCCTCAAAGGCCTGGGCGGTGAGGCGCAGGGTGTAGGTGCCGCCGTGCTTCTCGGTGACGGCGTTCACGTCCCACAGATCCTCCTTTTCCGAAAACCGCATAAGCACGTCCCTGAAAATGCCGTTGTTGCGGAACATGTCCTGCCCTTCCAGGTAGGAGCCTGTGCACCAGCGGCGGACGACGGCCACGATTTCGTTCTCCCCCTCCCGGAGAAAGGGGGTCACGTCAAATTCCGCCGTGTTGTGGGCCCCCTCGGAATAGCCCACGAACTGGCCGTTCATGTACAGATCCAGGCAGCTGGCCACCCCCAGGAAGGAGAGGATGGTTTTCTTAAGCGGCGCCTTGAGGGAGATGAAGCGGCGGTAGACCCCCACAAAATTGTATTCCGCCTCCGGCCGCTTCCACCGGGGCATGACCTTCTGGTCCACCCCCAGCCAGCTGAAGACCGTGCCCACCTTTTCGGTGGTGGGGATGAGGGGCGGGTTGAAGGGGAAGGGATAGCGGATGTTGACGTAAAAGGGCCGGTCATATCCCCGGAACTGCCAGCAGGCGGGCACGTCGATTTTGTCAAAGGCAATGCTTTCGGTGTCCAGCGTCTCCGGCAGGTCGGCGGGGCGGGGATAGAATTTGAAATCCCATTGCCCGTTCAGGCAAACCACCTTTTCGGAGGCATAGCGTTTTTCCTTGGGGGAAACCGAGTCCGCCTGCTCCCTGGAAGGATAAGGGATAAAGTAGCTGCGCCCGGGCAGCCTGCCCGCCTCAAGCACGTCAAAATCATGGTAATTCTGGTTGTTGATGGTGTACTTCATAGCCACAGATCCTTCCTTTGGTCGGTCGGCAGGGGGGGGAGAAACGAAACAGGCGTTCCGGCACCGTTTGGCGCCGGAACGCGTTGGAAATCAGACGAGGAGGATGGTTTTGCGCTGGTCCATAAAGCAGGAGGCGATGGAAAGCACCGTGGCGACGGCGAAACAAGCGCCGCCCACAAGGACCGCCTGGGCGTTCCCGCCGATGAAGTGGACGCCGTTCCAGATGTCCGACAGGGTGGGCAGGCCGATGTACAGGTGCCAGGACAGGCCGCAGCCCCAGAAAAGGGCGGAAAGCAGCGGGGCGGCCACCCAATCAGTCAGACAGTTGACGATCTCAAAGACGATGCCCGCCGCCATCAGGCCGATGGTGATCCAGGAAAAGGTGATGTCCCCGGCGTCCGTGAAAAGGAGCCAGAGGGCGCCGGCGAGGGCGGCCAGGCAGGCCAGAAGGCCCAGGTAAAAGCCCGTGGTCCGGGCTGTGAACACGTTTTTCATCCCGCTTTCCTCCTGTTCTCTTTTCTCGCTGCGCTGATGACGAACATCACGGCGCAGAAGGCGGTAAGCACGCCAAGGCCGATGTCGATGCCCTTCAGGGCGTTCTGCCACCAGGGCACGAAATCCTGGACGGCGGTCTCTCGGGTCAGGCCGTTGACGAGGTTGGAATTGGCCATGGCATAGTAGAAGCTTTTGTTGGCCCAGCGAAGCTGCTGGAGGACGTAGCCGTCCTTGTTTTTGACCAGGTACTTGAGTACCTCCGTGGAGCGGCCGGAATCGGCGTTGAAGGTATCGGAGCCGGCCACCAGGCAGGGCACGGTATAGACTTCCTTGGAGCCCTTGACGGAGTCGGTGATGGTGACGCCCTTGAAGCCCCATTCCTCCCGCAGGACGCCGGTGGCGGTGGCCGCGTTCTGGTACATGGTTTCAAGACCGATGCGGTTGAAAGACATCATGGTGTCCAGGGCGCCGCCCTTGGTGAAGGCGCCCTCAAAGCCCTTGAGGAAATTCTGCCGGCAGGCCTGCTCCTGGGCGAAGGTGCACAGGCCCGCCCGGTTGGTCTCCTGATCGTTGGCCACGAAGTGCTTGATGGCGGCGTTGACGCCCTTGGCCTGCATGGCGGCCGTCTGGGCGGCGCCCATCAGGTAGGACAGGACGCTGTCCTCGGAATAGTATTCAAAGTTGCGGCCGGAGAAGGGGGTGCGGTGCAGGTTCGCGCCAGGGGACCAGAGCTGGGTGGTGCCCACGAACAGGCAGTCCTCGCCGATGAAGCTGCCGCGCCGGGCCATCCGTTCGGTGTTCCAGGAGACGCGGCCACCGCCTCGCCGACGTGGACGGTGGTGGCGTATTTCTCGCCGAAGCGATAGGCGCCCTGGGGACCTGCGGGACCGTCGCTGTTGGCGTTGGCGGGCTTGGCGACGGAATCAATGGCGCCCTGGCCGAAATTCTCCCCGACGACGGAGGTCATCTGCTGAAGGGTGAGCTGGTCCAGGAAGCTTTCCCATTTGGGATCATCGTAGGATACGCCGATCATGTCCGCGAACTTGATGCCGTGATCCTCCCCGATGACAAAACCGGTGTAAGCGGGGGCGTCCGAGGGGGCTTCAAAGGTATTGTTTGCAAGGACGGCCTTCATTTCGTCCGTCAGGGCCACGTTTTCCACGGGCTTGGGGAAGGTGTTCCAGTCCGCGCGGGTCAGGCAGGGGACCGTGCCCTGCTGCCAGTGGTTGAGGTCCATGGCTTCGAACCGGTTGGCCACAATCCTGCCGGTCTCCCGGGAGACGGCGTAGGTCTGGTTGTCCCTTTCCGCCAGGGAGACGTTACGGGCCAGGGCGGCGTTCCCGCTGACCGGATTGCCGGCGGCGTCGGTCAGGGCGGCCTCCGGATGGGTCAGGGCCAGGACGTTGTTCAGGGCGTCATGGGCGTCGCTGCCGACGGCAAAAACATAATCGCCGGCGTCCAGCACGCAGCAGCCCTTGCGGGAGGGATCCGCGCCGTTGTCCGCGTTCATGTCATAGGAGGCGAACAGGTAATCGTCTGCGGTGATCGTGACGGTTTCGCTTTCGCCCTGCTTCAGGTCCCGGGTCTTTGCAAAGCCGATCATCTGGATGGCGGATTTTTCGGCCTGGCCTTCCTGCCAGGGCTGATGCACATATAATACCACGGATTGCTTCGCAGCGCCAGTATATCCGCTGCCGTTCGCGGCGCCGTTGTGGGTCACCCGCACCTTGGCGGTGACCGTGTGGGTGTTGTGGTCCCAGGTCAGGTCCTCCAGGGTCTGGGTGAAGGAGGCGTAGGAGAGGCCAAAGCCGTAGGGGAAGGTCATTTCGTCGGCATAGTTCCATTTTGCCTCGCCCATGAACACGCCCGCATCGCTGTCGGCGTTGTGCCGGGAAAGGACCTGGTCGAAATACCGGGTCTCATAATACCGGTAGCCGATGTAGATGCCCTCGGCTTCCACGATGTAATGGTTGTTCCCGTTTGAGAAGGTGAAATCGCCGGCGTTCTGTACGGCGGGGGCCGAGAGGGAGGAAGCGGCGTAGGTGTCCACCAGACGCCCGGAAGGGGCGGCCTTGCCCGTCAGCACCTTCGCCACCCCGGCAAAGCCCTTCAGGCCGGGGGTGCCGAGCCACAGGGCGGCGTCCACGTGGTACTGCGCGTCAAAGAGCCAGTCCAGCTCCATGGGGTAGGCGGAGTTTACAAGAACGATGGTTTTTTTGAATTTACCGCTGTCCGCGATCATCTTCAGCAGGGCCTTTTCGGTCTCATGCAGCGCCAGGTGGGAGACCCCGTCCCGGTCGGAGACCGCCAGATCCTTGCCCTCGCCGCCGTCCCGGCTGAAAAGCACGATGGCGGCGTCCTGATAATCCTTTTCCCAGGATGCCTGAAGCTCCGGCGTGTAGAAGGAAGCGTCCGCCTCGCCGATGAACCAGTCCGGGTCGGCCTTCTTGCGCTTCAAGTCGCTGTTATGAAGGGACCAATTATTTCGAGCCGGATACCCTCAAGGGGGAGGACAGGCCCCGCACCTCCAAGGAGGACGTTTTCAGCCACGGCTTTGGCATGCGGTCCATGGAATACGTTGCGGAAAAATACGGCGGGCTGATGCGGTTTGAGACGGAGGACAGCCTGTTCCTTTTGAACCTGTGCATCCCTGTCGGGGAAAAGGACGCGGCGGAGGAAAAGGACTGACGCGGGCGTAAGGCAGGGCAGGGCGAACCGCCAGCGTGCGCGAAACGAAATTGCACTTCACAGCGAGCCCTTTTTGCCCGGCAGACGCGGGGGAGAAGGCCTGCGGCGGGGCGGCCGTCAGGCGTCGCGGCCGGGCTTGAGCGCCTCCTGATACTGCATCAGGCGCAGGGCCGCGGGCAGGGTAAAGAGGGCCTTCGGGTCATCGGCCAGGACGCCGGTGACCTGCTGGATCCTTTCCAGCCGGTAGGAGACGGTGTTGACGTGAAGGCCCAGGGCGAGGGCGGTCTGCTTTTTGCTCAGATGGTTTTCAAAATAGGCGGTCAGGGTTGGAAGATAACCGGTGTTTTCCCGCTGGTCGATCTCCCGGAGGGTTTTGAGCGGGGCGGGGACAAACCCGTCCAGCGCCTCCGGCCTGAGGCGGCTTTCGGCCATGAGGCCCCAGTCCAGATGGTCGCTGTAGCGCACCAGCTGGCCGGACTCGGCTTTCAGGAAGGGGGGGAGCCTGCTGATGCGGCTCCGCCAGAGGGCGGTGTCCAGCAGGGATACGTATTCCGGGGACAGGCAGGCGGCGCAGCCGGACAGCCTGAGCAGCGTCATCAGGCGATTGTCAAAGCCTGCCGTCAGGTTGCAGGCCTCAAAAAGAAGCTGGGCGGAGCGCTGCTCCACATAGAGCCAGTCGGTTTTCAGCGCGAAGGCGAGCTGCCCTGCCAGGGCCGCCAGGGTGTTTTCCTCCCGGGGCGTCAGGCAGCGGATGCTGAGCAGGTGATAGCGCCCAAACTCCGGCGGGGTCTGGATGCCGGCCTCGTGCAATACGTCCTGATAGCTCAGGCATCGGCCGCTGACCAGGAGGTTCATGGCCAGGCGGAAGCGGACGGGGCGCAGGTTCCATCTCCTTTGGTGCAGGCACAAAGCAAGGCACCTGGCGCACAGGGCTACCAGGGCCGGGTCGATGTCTTCCAGGGGGAGACGGGCTTCGGGCAGGGAGAGCAGGCCGTCCGCGCCGCCTCCCGCCCCGGCCACACAGACCAGAAGCCGCCTGGAAAGACCGGTTTGGTCCGTATTCGCGATAAAGGGGGTCAAGCCCCGCGTTTCAAGGAGCCGCGCCAGATACATGGGGAGGGTCAGCCCGTGCCGGGTCAGCTGCGCATCAATGATCTGCTGCTCCAGGAGGGCTTCGGCCGGCTCCATCTCCGCGGAGGAAACGAACCCCTCCTGCCCCTGGTGAAAGACAAAGCGCAGCGGCGCGCCCAGCAGCCGGGCGCAGGCGTCCGCCATTTCCTGCAGGCTGCATTCGTCCAGCAGCAGGTTCAAAAGCAGCCGCTCGTGAAGGGAGGAAGACATGGAAGACTCCTTTCAGATTGTGGGTCGCATACAATCAAGACACCTCTATTTTATGTCAGAATCACATTGTACGCAAGGGGCAAGTCTGCTATAATGCGGTTGTAAGGTCCGGAATGGCTTTTTTTCCCCCGAAAACCACATAAGCAAGAGGAGGATCAGAAATGAGCAAAACCCTATCCAGACTGCTGGCGCTGGTGCTTTCCTGCGCCATGCTGTGTTCCGTCGTCCCCGCGTCGGGCGAAACGCAGGTGTATTACACCTCGGATTACGCAAGCAAGGCGGAAGCCCTGCAGGCGGGTCTTGCCCTGAACGTGGAGATCGCGCAGGAAGGCATGATCCTGTTCAAGAACAACGGCGCGCTGCCCCTTGCAAAGGGCGCGAAGGTCTCGCTGTTTGGCTACGCGGCGTACAATCCCAACGCCGGCGCCAGCATGAACGGCGGCGACGCTTCCGCGGGCGCGGCCATTGCCCAGGCCAACGTGGTCTCCAGCATGAAGGACGCGGGCTTTGAACTGAACCCCGCCCTGGAGGAGACCTACACCGCCCTGATCGGCCAGGGCGCCGCCTCCGACTGGGACATGACCTACGCCTATCGGGCCGTGTATCCCTATTGGACGGGAAGCTTTGCCGAGTACGGCGACGCGGCCATCATCGTGCTGCGGGCAGGAGCCGACCCCAAGGCGACCCATGCCCTGCAGTTCGACCAGGTGCAGCTTGGCATGATCGATTACGCCGACGAGCACTTTGAGAAGGTCATCGTGCTGATCAACAACGTCTCCGTCATGGAGATGGCGGCCCTGCAGGCGAACGAGAAGGTCGACGCGATCCTCAACATCGGCGAGGGCGGCGACAACGGCTTTGCCGCGGTGGGCCCCGTGCTGTGCGGCGAGGTCAATCCCTCCGGCCGTACGGTGGATACCTGGGCCGCGGACCTGACCAAGAACCCCTCCTATATGAACTTCAACGTGAAGACCGCTTCCAACGCCCATTCCGAGGACGGCGCGGGCACCAAGACCGGCTACACCCAGTTTGTGGTGGACGGCAGCCCCGTCAACACCTGGGAGGTCGGCTATGAAGAGGGCATCTACGTGGGCTACAGGTACTACGAGACCCGCGCCTATGAGGAAGCCAAGGCCGGCAACGAGGGCTGGTGGAGCGAGAACGTGGTCTATCCCTTCGGCTACGGCCTGTCCTACACCACCTTCGCCTGGGAAGTGACCCCGGCTACGGCCGCAGACAGCACCGTCACCAAGGCGGACAGGTTGGTCTTTGACGTCAAGGTGACCAACACCGGCGACGCGGCCGGCAAGGACGTGGTGCAGCTCTACTACACCGCCCCCTACGGCAAAGAGGAGACCGGCAACGAAACCGTCATCGAAAAGGCCTATGTGGTCCTGGGCGATTTCGCCAAGACCAAGCTCCTTGCGCCCGGTGAAAGCGACACCGTGCAGGTGGCCATCGACGTCAAGGACATGGCCTCCTATGACAACGTGACCGACAGGACCTACGTCCTGGATGCCGGCACCTACGGCGTCAAGATCGCCCAGAACGCCCACTTTGGCAGCGCCAACGACACGGAGATCGCCTACAAGGTGGCCGAGAAGGCTCTGTGCAGCGAATCCGTGGGCGGCGCGGAAGTGACCAACCGCCTGGACGACGTGACCGAAGGCTTCGCGGCGGAGGGCTACACGCTCCTGTCCCGCGCGGACTTTGCCGGCACCATGCCCGACGCGTATGCGGAGACCAAGGAAATCTCCGCCGAGGAATACGCCACCTACGCCTATGACGACGCCCAGTTCAACGCCTACTATGACGCGGCGGCCATTGGCGAAGTGAAGACGGCGGACGCCGCCGAGCGCACGGGCGAGACCTATGCCTTTACCCTGGCGGACCTGGTGGGCGCCCCCGCGGACGATCCCCGGTATGACGAACTGGTTGCCCAGCTGACCATCGACGAACTGATCGAGCTGGTCAACTTCGGCGGCTTCAACAGCCGCGCCGTGCCCTACATCGGCAAGCCCTATTCCCGCGATACCGACGGCCCGAAGGGTTGGACCGGCAACTACACCGACACCAACGACCGCTTCAACTACTTCGCCTCCGAGCCCATGATCGCCGCCACCTTCAACAAGGACCTCCTGTACCGCATGGGCAAGATCATCGGCGACCAGGGCATCTGGGGCAACTCCACCGTATCCGGCGGCATCGTGTATTCCTACACCGGCTGGTACGGCCCGGGCATGAACATCCACCGCTCTCCCTTTGACAGCCGCGCCACGGAATACTATTCCGAGGACCCGGTGGTGACCGGCGTGATGGCGGCCTGCCTCAGCCAGGGCGCCCTGGAAAAAGGCTGCTATGTGACGCTGAAGCACTTCGCCTTCCACAATGACGGCGGCGGCGCCACCACTTACCGCATGGGCGCCATCGGCTCCGGCAAACCCAATGACGGTCTGGCTGCCTGGATGACCGAGCAGACGGCCCGCGAAGTGTACCTGAAGGGCTATCAGATCGCGGTCGAAGAGGGCGGCGCCCGGTTCGCCATGGGCTCCTTCACCCGGATCGGCAAGATCTGGTGCGGCGGCAGCTATGCCATCAACCAGCAGATCACCCGGAACGAATGGGGCTTCAAGGGCGCCATCGTCACCGACATCACCCTGTACTGGGCCTGCAACGCCTACCAGCTGATCAAGGCCGGCTCCAACATGATGCTGGATGCCTTCGTGTACGGCCTCAACTTCGGCGTGTTCCTGGACAAGGACCAGATCCTGGCCATGGACGACGATGCCCGCAACATCACCCTTTACTGCATGCAGCGCGCCGCCAAGGAGATATTGTACATGGTGGCCAACTCCAACAGCATGCAGATCCCGCAGGGCGCCAAGGTGCGTTACGCCAAGACCGTGGAGGTGGACGACGAGGAGGTCGACATCACCCTGGCCAACGCCAAGGCCGGCGAGGCGTATACCTCCGTTGACCTGGCCAACGCGACGCTGAACACCTATTACGCCTATTCTCCCATCACCTACAGCGCCGAAGGCCTGCCTGAGGGCCTCGCGCTGGAAGGCGGCGTGATCACCGGCACGCCCGCCGCCGCAGGCGAATACACCGTGGTGATCACGGCCGCCGCGGAAGGCTACGCCCCCGCTTCCATCGAACTGCCCCTGGTGGTTGAGTAATATAAAAGAACCTGAGGGAGGGGCGGACCGCGGCGCGGTCCGCCTTTCCCCCGGAGATTGAAAGGAGAGATTTCTTATGAAAAAAGTTCTTTCGCTGATTCTCGCTTGCCTGATGGTCCTGTCCCTGGCGGCCGCCGCGGTGGCCGAGGGCACCGAATACGTCTTTGAAGCCGAATACACCGAGCTTGAAGGCCTGGAAGGCCTGGGCGTATCCGGTTCCCCCACGGGCCTTGGCCTTGTGACCGAGAACGGCAAAGCCTCCAACGGCTACTTCGTGGGCAACCTGGGCACCGCCAGCCCCATCACCTTCGTGATCGTTTCGGACGCGGACGCCGTGGCGACGCTGAAACTGATCGTCGGCTCCAACATCCTGGGCAACTGCGCCTGGAACCCCACCACGCTGAAGATCCTGGTCAACGGAGAAGCCATTGAATACAACGAGTTCACCACCGACAACGGCGACGACCCCATGGACCAGAACAACTTCAAGACCCGCAAGATCGGCGACATCAATCTGAAGGCCGGCGAGAACACCATCGTGATCGTGGCGGGCGACAACACCTACCGCTCCAACCTGCCCAGCGCCCCCTCCATTGACGCCATCAAGCTGACGACCTCCGCCGCCCTTGAGATGGTGGAATCCGAAGCCAGCCACGAGGAGCTGGACTAAAGCCAAATGACGGAGGCCGGCGCAACGGCAGACGGCCCCTCTGCCCGTGTTTTGTGCCGGGACGCACAGGACACGGGCTTTCCCTTTCCGGGGAAAAGAAAAAATGAAAGGAACACCCTTCCATGAGCAAACAGAAAACCGGGAAACCCAAGGAAAAGAAGCCGGTCAAGGTCTGGCTGATCGCGACCGCGGTGCTGCTGGTGATCGCGATCACGGCCAATGTGGTCCTTTTGAAGGTCCCGATCGCGGGGAACTCCTTCAACCTGCTGTTCGGCGGGGAGCGGGCCATCCTGGCCGAGGGGGACAGCGGCACCGTCTACGAGCAGGAGAACAGCACCAAGGAGACGGTGCTGAAGGCCGCCCAGGACTTTGTGATCGAGGTGGAAAAGGAAGGCATCACCCTGCTTAAAAACCAGGAGCAGGCCCTGCCCCTGACGGGCGGCGCGAAGGTGAGCGTGTTTGGCAAAAACAGCGTGAACATCGTCACCTCCGGTTCCGGGTCCGCCTCCAGCAATTCCTCCGCGGCGGGAAATACCCTGTATGACAGCCTGACTGCCGCCGGCATCAGCTTCAACCCCACGCTGAAGAAGTTTTACGAGGATTCCGGCAAGAGCGGCGGCGGCCGTCCGGACAACCCGGCCATGACCTCCGGCCAGCGCCTGTCCGGCTATGCGACCGGGGAGACCCCCGTGGCCTCCTACACGTCGGACGTGACGGGCAGCTACGCCGAATACGGGGACGCGGCCATCGTGGTGGTTTCCCGCATCGGCGGCGAGGGCTTTGACCTGCCCCGCACCATGGCGACGGACTTCACCTACGCCAAGGCGGTGGCCGGGGCCGAGGCGGCCGACAGCCATTACCTGGAACTGGACGCCAACGAAAAGGCCCTGCTTGCCCATGTGAAGGAGCATTTCTCCAAGGTCATCGTGCTGCTCAACGTGGGCACCACCATGGAGATGGGCGAGGTCCAGAAGGATCAGGACGTGGACGCCGTGGTCTGGATGGGCTTCCCCGGCGCCACCGGCGTCATGGCGGTGGGCCAGGTGCTGACGGGCAAAATGACCGACGGCACGGCCTTCAGCCCCTCCGGCCATACGGTGGACACCTGGGCCGCGGACTTTACCGAAGACCCCACCTGGTACAACACCGGCGTGTACGGCAGCGAGTTTGGCAACCGCTACCTGTACAACGGCGAAAAGACGGACTTTGCCTTCGTCAACTACATGGAAGGCATCTACGTGGGCTACCGCTACTGGGAGACAAGGGGCTATGAGGAAGCCCGGGCGGACGCCTCCTCCACCTGGTATCAGGACCACGTGGTCTATCCCTTCGGCTACGGGCTGTCCTACACCACGTTTGACTGGGACGTGCAGTTTGGCAAGGCCGACGGAAGCGCCCTGGATCCAAACGGCACGATCGACGTAACGGTCAAAGTGAAGAACACCGGAAGCTACGCCGGCAAGGACGTGGTGCAGCTCTATTACAGCGCTCCCTACCATTACGACGGGCCAGCCATCGAGAAGCCCTATGTGGTGCTGGGGGACTTTGTGAAGACAAAGCTTCTCGCGCCCGGCGAGGAAGAGACCGTGAAGCTCAGCCTGAAGGCGGCGGACATGAAGTCCTATGACTACGCGGACGCCAACGAAAACGGCTTCAAGGGGTATGAGATGGAAGCCGGGGCGTATACCGTGTTTGTATCCGCCAATGCCCACGAGCCCAGGGCCCAGGCCGTCTATTCCCTTGCGGAGGGCGTGCAGTTCGCTGCGGAGAAGGACAAGTGGGGCAAAGACGTTGCGGTGGTCAACCAGTTTGACGACGTCAGCGCGGGCATTTTCGGGGACTGGACCTACGCATCCTTCATCACCCGCAAGAACTTCGCCGGCACCGTGCCTGCGGCCTACATGGACGACAGCGAACGCACCCTGACCGACGCCCTGATGGATGCCCTGAAGGCCTCCATCAAGCGCAAATACAGCGCCGACGATGCCGGAAAGCCCTGGGAGGTCACGGGAGTGACCTATGGCGACCCGGTGAACGGCAAGCTTTCCCTGAAGGCGATGCTCAAAGACGAAAGCGGCAAAGACGTGGGATATGTGGACTTTGAGGATCCCCGGTGGGAGACGCTGCTGAACGAGATTACCCTGGACGAAATGAAGACCCTGGTGGGGTACGGCGCCTTCCGCACCAACCCGGTCAGCGGCGTGGACGGCATCGTCAACAAGCCCATGACCACCGACGCGGACGGCCCCTCCGGCTTTACCAGCTTCCTGTCGGAAAGCGTGATCTACAACACCTGCGCCTACCAGGCGGAGTGCGTCATGGGCGCCACCTGGAACGTGGACCTGGCCAAGCGCATGGGCGAATTGGTGGGCGAGGAAGGCCTGGTTGGCAACGAGAAGGGCGACGGTCTGCCCTACACCGGCTGGTATTCGCCGGCGGTCAACATCCACCGTTCCCCCTTTGCCGGCCGCAACTGGGAATACTATTCCGAGGACGGCGTGCTCTCCGGCAAGTTTGCCGCCAAGGTCATCGAGGGCGCGGCCGCCAAGGGCGTGTACTGCTATGTGAAGCACTTTGCCGTCAACGACCAGGAGACGGACCGGGAGTACAACGGCATCCTGGTCTGGGCCAACGAGCAGGCCATGCGGGAGATCTACCTGAAGCCCTTTGAGATCGCGGTGAAGACCGCAGACGTGCGGGTGAACGGCATGATGTCCTCCTTCAACCGCATCGGCATGACCTGGGCCGGCGGCAGCTATCCCCTTCTGACCGCGGTGCTGCGCGGCGAATGGGGCGCCCGGGGCCCGGTCATCACCGACTACAGCCTGAACACCTACACCCATGTGGACGAGATGATCCGCGCGGGCGGCGACCTGTTCCTGACCCAGGACGCCAAGTCCTTCAACAAGGCGGACGACGCCACGCAGATCACATTGCTCCGCAACGCCACCAAGAACATCCTCTACGCCGTGGTCAACAGCAATGCCATGGGGGCCGACATCATCGGCTATCAGCGGCCCGTCTGGCAGAACGTGATGTTCGGCATCGACGCCGGATTGATCGTGCTGTTTGCCCTGGGGGCCTTCCTGGCCTTCCGCAAGGCGAAGAAGCTGAAACAGGCGCAGGCGTAAAGCGCCCCGGCGCGGGACGATCCAAGTCCCGCGCCGGTCCCAGTGGACCTTTAAAGAAAAAGCAAAGACGACCGGCAGCAGCCCCGATCTTTCGGGACTGCCGCCGGTCGTCTTTATTTGGAACTGTTCAGATCATGGCCTCCGGACGGAAGACCTCGTCAAAGCGCTCCGGGGTCAAAAAGCCCAGGGACACGCAGGCCTCCTTCAGGGAGATGTTTTCCCTAAAGGCCTTTTTGGCTGTTTTGGCTGCGTTCTCGTACCCGATATAGGGGTTCAGGGCGGTCACCAGCATCAGGGAGTTGTGGAGGTTATCGCGCATCTTCTCCCGGTTGGGGACGATGCCCACGGCGCAGCGGGCGTTAAAGGACAAAAGGGAGTCCGACAGCAGCCGGACGGACTGCAGGAAGTTGTAGGCGATGAGGGGCATGAAGACGTTCAGCTCAAAATTGCCCTGGGAGGCGGCAAAGCCGATGGCCGCGTCATTGCCCATCACCTGGACGGCCACCATGGTGGCCTGCTCGCACTGGGTGGGGTTGACCTTGCCGGGCATGATGGAGCTGCCGGGTTCGTTCTCGGGGATGCGGATCTCCCCAAGGCCGCAGCGGGGCCCCGAGGCCAGCCAGCGCACGTCGTTTGCGATCTTCATCAGGTCGCAGGCCAGGGCCTTGACCGCGCCGTGGGCGAAAACCAGTTCGTCCCGGGAGGTGAGGGCGTGGAATTTGTTTTCCTCGGTCACGAAGGGCTGGCCGGTCAGGGCGGCTACCTCCCGGGCCACCAGCTCTGCAAAGCCCATGGGAGCATTCAGACCGGTGCCCACCGCCGTGCCCCCCAGAGCCAAGCCATAGAGCGGCTTCAGGGAGAGGCAGAGCAGTTCCACGTCCCTTTCCAGGGAAGCGCGCCAGCCGCTGACCTCCTGGGCGAAGGAAATGGGCACCGCATCCTGCAGGTGGGTGCGCCCGCTCTTGACCGCGTCCCCGGTTTCCGCTTCGAGGTTCCGGAAGGTGGCGATCAGGGTCCGGGCGGCGGGGATCAGCCGCTCCGTCAGGGCCAGGACGGCGGAAATGTGCAGCGCGGTGGGGAAGGTGTCGTTGGAGGACTGGCTCATGTTGACGTCGTCGTTGGGATGGCACAGCGGCTTCCCGGCGATCTCGTTGGCGCGGTTGGCGATGACCTCGTTGGCGTTCATGTTGCTTTGGGTGCCGCTGCCGGTCTGCCAGACCACCAGGGGAAAATGGGAAAGCAGGCTGCCGGAAAGGATCTCGTCCGCAGCCTGGGTGATGCAGGCAAGCTTTTCGGCCGTCATCTTCTCCGGCTTCAGGGCATGGTTGGCCCGGGCCGCCGCTTTTTTCAGGATGCCGAAGGCGTGCAGGATCTCCCGGGGCATGGTCTCGATGCCGACGCCGATGGGAAAATTCTCATAGCTGCGCTGGGTCTGCGCGCCCCAATACCGGTCGGCGGGCACCCGGACTTCGCCCATGGAATCGTGCTCAACGCGAAAGGACTGCTCCAAATGAATCAACTCCTTTGTCAATCGGGGACAGGAAAAAGGCGCCCTGACGGCACAGGACCCCGGCGGGACAGCGGGGCGCGGTCAGGAAAGAGGCCCTGAGCCTATTTTACCGCATGAGGCGGGTTCTGTGAATAGCGGATTAAGGGCTTGTCCCTGTCGAAGCGGACTGCGTTACGAAGGTGTCCGTACCGTTTCAACGGGGAGCGTCGTTTTGCCGTTCCCGCTGACAACGGGAAAACGATGGGCGGGATCCCGGACCCTGCGCCGGAGGGTCCTTTCCCGGGCCCTTTCGCAGCGGCCGGAGGCGCTGTACGGCGGGGACCTGGACGACGAAAACACCCGCCTGGTGCTGAACGGGTTCCGCGTCTGCGTCCACGACGGAAAAAGACTGTTTTTTTGCTGCCCCACGAAAACGAGGCCCTGGGGGTAAAGGACAGGCTGTAGCGCATGGAAAGCGGCAGCGTCAGCGCGTCCTCCCGGCGTGAACGCCCGGATTTTCCAGGGGTTCCTCCGGCACTTAAACTGAGTATAAAAGAGAAAGCATACCCATCTTTATCGCGTGGAGGTCCTGCCGAATGAGAAAGATGCTTGCGATGCTTATCACGCTGGCGCTGCTGCCCCTTCCGTCCCTGGGGGAGCCGCTGACGCATACGCTGGAGAGGAAGACTGTGCCGGTTTACGAGGCAGCGTCCCAGGATGCCCGGCCTGTGGCGGACAGGGTGCTGCTGCCCGACTATCCCCTGTATTTCCTGGATGGGGTCAGCGACCTGACGTATGTGGACCTGATGGAATTCATGACCCTTTTGAACCGTCTGGAGAACGTCGGCGGAGAAGACGGAGGGGAGGGAGTGCAGCATTATACGGCCCAAACCGATGCGGAGAAGGGCGTGTTCGTCTGCACGTACGAGCCCCGGAACTCCCGGGCGGGGACGTGAATTCCACCGCCGTGCTGCTTTGCTGGCTGCTGGGAGAAGGATATATCACCATCGCCAATTCCTTCACCGGCGGCCTGGGGGTGAGCCGGTACAAGGCGGATATCAATCGGGATCACCGATTCACGGAGGCGGATTCCCTGAACGGCAGAAAAAAGCTGTTCTGCCTGATCTCCCGGCAGACTTTTTCCAGCGCCAATCTGGCCGCGGCCATGCTGAAGATGAGCGGAAGGGTCACCCTGATCGGGCAGCCCACCCGGGGCGGGAGCGGCGCCCTGACGCCCGCGGCCACCGCCTGGGGCACGCTCTTTCGTTTGTCCGGCTTCAAAACGGTGGTGACCGTGAAAAACGGCTCCTGGTATGACGCCGATCCCGGCATCGCACCGGATGTATACCTTGCCGATCCCGCGGTTTTCTTTGACAGGGAAAAGCTGACGGAGATCATCAACGGGCTTTGAGGAATAAGCGGGGGACTGCAAAAAAAAGCCCGGGGAGGGCCGGTAAAGCGGGTTCCTTCGCCCGGGGCATCAAAGGATCCGGGAGTCAGGATCGGATCCTGAGCGAACGCAAACGGGCCTTGTGCGCATCGGGGATCCGGAAGCTTTCCAGGCTTTTCTGAATGGCTTTGTTATGCACCCGGTCGGCCAGCCTCCGGCCCTCCAGATAAGGCAAAGCCCGGTCATATTGCTTTGCCAAAGCGGTCGCGAAGAACCATGCGATCATCGTGTTGACATAGTATTCTTCCGACCGGATCCCGGCCACCGCGTCCAAATACCTTGTGTCGAAGCGTTCGTCCAGAAAATGCTGCATCAGCATACCGATGGCGAAGCGGACCGTGTAGGTCCTCTCCGAACGCAGCCAGACTTGAATGGAAGGGAGCAGCTTTTCCGGCTCTTTTTTGAACGCTTTGGGGGAAAGCTGGTCGCAGGTGGCCCAATTGTCAATAAAGGGGAGGAAGGCGCTGACCGCCGCGATGCACCTGTCAAAATCCTTCTCCAGCGAGATCACGAATGCGTGCAGCTGGTCTTCATCGAAATACGGATGCGGCAGACAGGAAAGAAAGGCATCCACATCCCGGTCCTGATACAGGACTTTGGCGAAGGAGCGAAGTGCGGGCGTCCTGACACCGATGATCCTGTCGGCGCTTACGGTGGGAAGGAGTTTTGCCTGCAAAAGGGCATAATCCTTGTCCCGCAGGCGAAAGAGTTCCGCTGCGATCCCGTTCCTGTCCATGCTGCGTTCCCCCTTTCCTAACGCAGGCCCTCTTCAGGGGCGCTGTGCCAAATCAAAGCGCACATCCACGTCGCTGCCGCCCAGCGCGTCGGCCAGGCCTTCGGGAACGTGGATCCGCCCGATGCGGGTATAGCTGTAGGGCGTGTCAAAGGACTGATAGAAAACCACCACGCAGTTATCGCCAAAGAGCAGGATGTCCCCGGCCCGGATGGATCCCACCCGCTCCGGCGCGGTGGGCAGCGGCCCCATCAGGTAATGATACTTTTCGTTGCCGTTCAGCTCCGTCATGTGCAGCTCCATGGGCAGCAGGGCCGCAAAGGCCCGGGCGGCGGCATTGTCCTCCAACGCGGCGGAAAAGGTCCGGTCTCCGATTTTGAGGGTTATAGCTGTCATAGGGTCCTCCTTTGCGGTCACGAGGTCACCCGTCCAGGTGAGGATGCCTCCGAACTCATAGATGTGGGTATAGCCCATGCCGGCCAGCTTCGCGGCAGCCTGTTTGCTGCGGTTTCCGCTTCGACAGTAGATCAGGATGATCTGGTCATAGTCCGGCAGCGCTTCCGGGGAATCGCAGCCGATGGATTCATTCGGGATCAGGATCGCCCCTGGGATGTGACCGGCATCGTACTCCTCCTGTCGCCGAACGTCCACGATCACGTGGCCGTCGTTCCGGGTCATCATCTCCCTGGCGGTTTCCTGGTCGATCTGCGAGTATCCTTCGGCGCAGGCGGCGCAGACGCCAAAGAGCAGAAGGAACAGCAGAAAAAACGGGGATCGCTTCATTTTGGACACCTCCCTGTCAGGCTTGCGCTGCCGGGCCCTCCGGGTCACTCGGGCAGCGCCGGCAGCTCATGGATATCATAGGTATCATAGTAGATCTCAAAGGCGGTCTCCACATCTCCGGAAAGCTCGATCAGTGCGCCTGCCTGGAACATGGAGGACAGCGTCCCGTTTGGCGCCGGCCAGGCCGCGTTGGAGACCACTTTCAGGGCCTCTGTTCCCGGCCTTTCCGCCTCCAGAACCGCCTCCGCCCCGAAGAGCAGCATCCCCGTGGCGATATGATAATCGCTGGAAATGATGGCCAGCTCCCTGACCTGCGGGCAGCGCTCTTTCAGAAGTTCAAAGGTATAGACCGCGTTTTGCGCGGTGGTCAGGGAACGATCCTCCACAAGCACGCGCTCCGGCGCGATCCCGCTGTCCAATAGCCACTGGGCCATGCGCCCTGCCTCCGTGGCCGCAGGATTGTCCGCCGCCGTGCCGCCGCCGGTACAGACGATGAACGCGTTGGGATACTTTTCGGCACAGGCCTTTGCCACCTGCAGGCGTCCCAGCAGCTCCTCCTTCATGCTTCCGTCCGGGTTCAATTGGAAGCCCAGCACCACGAGGCAGAGCGCATCCGTCTGCGCAAGGCCGTCCGGCAGGATCCCGGCGTAAATGGGCAGGTCCGGCGCCTGCACTTTCCGCCACAGGTCCAGGACAGCGGTCCATTTTTCGCCGAGCTGCGCGTCCTTGCTGCGCAGCTCCTCAAGCAGGCTGTCCACGGCCGCATCGGCCGTTCCGCCGTGGGCGCCATAGGTCACCACCAGCTCTTCGATCAGTTCTTGGGGGGCTTTTTCCGCGTGCGCGCCGGCCTGTCCGCCCGGATTTTCCTTGAGCGCGGTCTGGTCCTCCGCTGCTGCCAGGGAGAAAGCCGCTAGAAACAGACAGAGCACGAATACGAAACTTTTTTTCATGGGACGCGTCTCTCCTTCCGTATACCCGTACCGGGATGCGGGCCCTCTTGCCGCAGGGCGGTCCCCTTCGCGGCATGAGCGGGCCGGTCCGGATTGCTTATTTTCTGCACCAGATCACTGCGCCGCGCAGTTCGCCGTCCAGTGGGGAACCGAAACGCCGGACCTCCCTGTAGCCCGCCATCCATTTGGCCAGCGGGGGATTCGCGCCGCCCTCATAGGTATGGACGATCAGCAGCGCCTCGTCTCCCAGGGTCCGCCGGACGATCTGGAAGCCCTTTGGCCGGGAATAATCCCGCACCGTGGATTCGATCACGTCCGTAAAGCCGTCCCGGATGATAGGACGGACCTTTTCGTACAGCGCGATGGCGTCCAGCGCCTGCTGCCAGCGTTCCTTTTTCAGGTCGGCCACATCCCCGGACAGGCAGAGCCGGCCCAGGAAGGCGGCGGAAAGCACGAAGTTGAGGCGGTGTTCGTCCGCGTCCGCGCGAAGCACGGCCCAGATCTGGGACTGCTCCGGACGGATCAGCCGGTGGAGATTTGCCGCGATCAGCGGAATGGAGAGGGCTTCATGCGCGTCGGAGAAGCTGGCCTGGGAGACCAGCGACATCATGGAGGGCTCCAGCCGGTGTCCGCCGGAGGAGCAGTTTTCGATCACCAGTTCCGGAAGTTCGTCTGCGATATGGCGGAAATAATCCTGGGAAGCGCAGACCGCCTGGCGAAGTCCCTCGCCATAGCTTTCCGCACCGTCCACGCCCGCGCCGATGCATTCGTTATAGTCCACCTTCAGGTAGCCGAAGCCGTTCTCCCTCAGCAGGCGGATCATTTTCCGGTCGAGAAAGTCCCGGTTTTCCTGCTTTCGCATATCCCGGAACCGGCGGGCGCCTACGCTGACCGGGAAGCCGTCCCTGGACAGGAGCAGATCCGTATCCTGATAGGCGTGCGCCTCGGTGCCCACGTTTTCCATTTCAAACCAGAGGCCCGGGATCAGCCCGTGGGAGAGGATCAGATCCGCCGCCGCGCCGATGTTCCCTTCGGGGAAAAGCTCCCTGCTGGGGTTCCAGTCCCCCGCCGCGTTAAACCAGTTGTCGTATTCCGGGGATTTGTACCATCCGGCGTCGATCACCAGGTACTTGACGCCCGTTCCTTCCAGCCGGGAGGCGATCCGCTCCAGGTTTGCCATCGTCGGGTTCCCCCAGGTGGTGCACCACTCGTTAAAGATCACCGGCATATCCCGATCTACAGGAGATATGCGGGGCTGCTGCGCCTTGACCAGTTTGTCGCAGACCTCCTCAAGGGAAGCGCCATCCGCCACCACGGCCAGCGGCGATTCAAAGGAGCCCCCCGGCGGCACTTCCTTCCACCAGGATCCGAAATCCCGGTCCGCGAGTCCCGCCTGGACGGAGATGTCGGGCTTGTTGCGGAAGATTTCGATCTGCCAGCTGGAGGCGCAGTACAGCTGCAGGCCCACAAAAGAGCCCGTTTCGCGGTCCTCCAGGGCCAGGAAGGGGAACCACCCCCGCACCGGCATGGAGCCAAGCTGTCCGAACCGGGTCACCCGGAACCCGTGATTCAGCCAGGAGGGCTCCATGTTCAGGTCCGTCAGATCCTGGGAGAGCAGCTTTCCCTCCGCGCTCCACCAGGAGGTGGCCCGGTGGATCCGGTCCGCCTTCAGGCCCCGGATCGCCACGCTGGACAGCAGCTCCAGGGTGGCGGTCTCATCGGTCGGGTTCTCAAAGACGGTCCGGCAGAAAGTGACGCCCATTTTCGATTCATGATAAACTTTCAGAAGATGCCCCTTTTTGCCCCTGAAAACGGTCGCCTGCGCATCTTCGCTGATCCGCTCCATTTCCTTGACAGATTCGCTGGAGGACAGGGTGATCCCGTTCCCGAAGCCGTCGCTGTAACGGTCTCCGCGCAGCCGCCATTCCGCATAATATTCCATCGTGCGCTCGTCCTTTCTATTGCATTTCCATCCCCATCAGGATGACTTCGTGTTCCCGCTGAAATCCGTGCCGTTCATAAAAAGCCGGGAGAAACCCATCGGCGGAGGTGATCAGGTGCAGCCCCACGATGCCGCGCTCCTTCATGTCCGCTTTGCAGCGTTCAAGAAGCGCGGCCGCGATCCCCCGCCCCTGCCAGGCGGGATCGACCGCCAGGTCGTTGATTTCAAAGGTCCGGCCATAGTGGAACAGCATGGAGGTGCCCAGCAGAAAGCCGACGACCTTGCCATCCACTGCGTACTCCAGGCCATACGAGGTCTTTGCTTCCAGCAGTTCCCGCACGTGGACCACCGCGTCCGCTTTGGTCCAGGGATCCCTCCAGGGCGGGCCGGAGAACGCGGCGGAATAGATTTCCCCATAGCGATTAAGATGCTCCATCGTGATCGGAGCAAGGATCGGACGCCGGGCAAACAGCCGTTCTTTCAGCAGCTCGTACCTCTCCCTTTTCTCCGCCTTGGAAAAATGGACGGCCCGGTCCTGCACGGGGCAGTTGGCATAGTCCAGGCGGGTATCGCCGAACTGCTCGCTGGTGAGGTCGAAGATACAGCCGTCCACCTCGTTGAAGCAATGGACATTGCCGTCCCCCAGGGGCACGCCGTACACCTTCCCGCCGTAGAGATCCTGGATCAGGAAGGCCGTGACGGAGCATTGGCCCAGGGTCGGGTTTTCTTTCGTCCAGTCCTTCCGCATCCGGGGCGCGCAGGTTTCCGCGCACCAGATGCCGGACAGCAGATCATAATAATCGCGTGGGGTCAGGCCCAGGCTGTCCCGGATATTGGCAGCTTCCCAGCCGTAAAAACGATAGGTCTTCATTTTCTTGTTTCTCTCCAATTTGATCAGAAGATGCTGTGGTTGTATTTCCAATTACCAGACAAGCGGGATTCCATCGGAATGTCCTTTCTCTGATCATCCACAAAAGGTAATATCCTTTTCCGAGTAATTCTTTGATTCTATAATCACACTTTTGTCTGGAAAAATTTCTTTGCAAATTCGCAATTCCATCTCCTGCCGATGGATGAAATGGCGGATCAGGTCCTCTTCTCCTTTCAACTTATGGGTTTTTGCATAAGGACAGTCGTTAAAGAATCCCATCATCATGGGGAACCATACTTCATTGCCCTGTTCATCCGATCTTTCTTTCCTGATGACTTCCAGGTTTCCCCGAATATCCTTCGCCTTCAGATAGACAATGCGGTATTCTTTTCCGTCCAGCGCTTTACGGATCAGCCTGTAAAAGGACAGGATTTCCTCGTCCTCCGCCTGCCGGAACAGGGTCATATCCTCCACGATGTTCTGGAACAGGGAACATTCAAAAATCATGCGATCCGAATTCCATTTTTGATAGCGCCCAAGCACAATGAATTGAAAGGTATCGAAAGGAATTCGGTTATTGTAAATCTCATGCTGCTCAAGCTCCTGATAGAAGGCCCGGTTGTCCGTGACGATTTTTGTATAACAGATGACCTTTTTGTCTCCTTCAACAAAGGTCTTTTCTTCGATCTGAGGGCGCAGGCCCGGGTACTTTTCCACAATTCTGTCGTATTGATCGGCGTCAACATAGGCGCACCAGGAAAGCTCCACCGGAGAGTACTCCCCCTCCCGGATCGCGGTATATCCGGGGTTCAGTTCAGAAAGTTTTTGAACCAGGGTGCTCTTGCCGCTTCCCTGTAAACCTTCAACAAAATAATTCATGTTGATTTCTCCTCATGGAACATCGCTTTTTTGCATCCGCAGAGCCTGTTCAAAATGTTGTTCATAATTCTGGATCGCTTCCCGGCTCACAGCATCCTGGGGATGGAGCATATCAAAAGCATGCATGTCGGTGGGGTACACGTCCACCTCCGCGGGAACACCGGCGGCCCGGAGGTTTTCCACGTATTGCAGCGTTTCAGCATAGAAGGGTTCGCCTTCGCCCACGAAGGTATAGCAGGGCGGCAGATCGTGATAATCGGTCTGGTGGATGGGCGCGGCATAGGGCGACACCTTCTCCTTGGCCTGCCTTCGCAGGTAGAGCCGCCAGCCGAAGTGGTTGCGCCGGGTGTTCCATACTTTGCCGTGGTTGTCCCGGGAGCTTTCGGTGTCGATGTTGCTGAGCATCGGGTACAGCGGCATTTGGAAATCTACCTGAATTCCGCGGTCCCTGGCCATCATGCATACCGCCGCAGCCAGGCCGCCACCCGCGCTTTCGCCGCCCACCATGAGGGAGCCGATGCCCAGCCGTTCCCGGTTTTCGTCCATAAATCGCAGCACGGCGAAGCAATCCTCCGCCGCTGCGGGCCAGGGATGCAGCCAGGCCAGCCGATACCCCGGGGAAATCACGGTGACGCCGTACTTCTTCACCAGATCCACAGCCCGGCTCATGTACACCATTTCCTTCATGCCGGTGATGTACCCGCCGCCGTGAATCCAGAGCACGCCGGGCTTGCCCGCCACCGCATCTTTCGGCCGGAGGATCAGCACGGTCACGCGGCCGACGCGCTTCTTTTCCACCCGGATCTCCCGATCCGGCCATAGCTTGATATACATGCCGCTCCTCCTGGTGTCGCCGTGAAGTTTATAAGGCTTCCAGCATCTGCGAGGGATTTTCCTTTGCTTTCACCGCGCCGAAGGCCTTTTCGATCACGCCGTTCTCGTCGATCAGGTAGGTGGAGCGGACCAGGCCCTTTGTGGGCTGACCGTCCTTGTCCCGCTTTTGCACGTCATAGGCGGCGATCACCTGCAAGTCCGGGTCAGACAGCAGCGTGAAGGGCAAGCCGTGGGTTTCCTCAAAACGCTTATGCGACGCCACGCTGTCCTTGCTCACGCCCAGTACCACCGCGCCTTTTTCCCGGAACTGCGGGTAAAGGTCGCGGAAAGAACAGGCCTGGCTGGTGCAGCCGCTGGTCATGTCCTTGGGATAAAAATAGAGGATGACCTTCTGCCCCCGATAGTCGGAAAGGGAGCGCGGCGTTCCGTTCTGGTCTGCCAGGGTAAAATCCGGGGCTTTTGTTCCGATCGCCAGCATGTTGTTTCCTCCTTGCAGTTATGCGTCCGATTGTCTTTGCTTATCGGGAATTTTCGTGCGGATAAATACATATTCCGTATCAGTGGATCGTCCCGCATCAAAATGATAACCGCTGATATTGAATCCTTTGATCTGTTCTGGTTCGTCCGCCTGGATCTCCGCCAGGTAGCGCACCATATCGCCCCGGGCCATTTTTGCATAAACGCCCTTTTGCACCACCTTTCCTTGTTCAATTTCCCCGAACACGCAGGTGATAAACCGATCTTCCGGCGCGAGATACTTCTCCATGCACTTGGAATACTCCTGGGACGCCAGATTCACGACGATCCGGCTGTCATCCAAGACTTCCCGGTAAAGCATATCGCCCCAGAAATCGTAAAGATTGGCATGTCCGTTCACAGCAGCCTTCGCCTGCATTTCCAGCCGATAAGGCGTCACGCCGTCCAAGGGTTTGAGCACACCATAGAACCCGGAGAGAATGCGCAGATGCCGCTGCACATAATCCATCTGGCTGCTTTCAAACACCGACGGCCCCATGGAGGTGTATTGAATGCCGTCATAGGCCAGGATTGCCGGGGTCAGATTGGACCGCAAATCCATCTCCGCAAACCGACAGACATTTTCCTGGGCAATCTTGTCATTGCATGCCCACAGCTTTTTCTGCTCTGCATAGGAAAGGCTTCTGATCCAGTCCATCAGGATTTCGGTTTTCTCCAGAAACACCGGCAGCCCGTTCCATGCAAAGGTGTCCGTATCAACCCGCATCTTTTGGGCGGGGGAAATGATGATTCTCATACTGTACCAACATCGGATATGCCTTTCAGACCAATGAAAATTGGGCTTGACAGACAATCCTCTTTATTGTTTTGCTTCCCGATTTTTCTTCTTGGCAGTCTTTTCGAGACCTTTCACCGTTTCCAGGTATGCTTCTTCCACCGGCGAAAGCGTCTGTGCCTGGAATTTCCGATATTCCGCCTGTGCCTTTTCCAGTGCCTGCTGATGGCTCACAGTTCCGGCATCCTGCAAAAGCTGGCGTCCGCCGGAGGTCAGTACCGCGTCCAACTGCGCAATATAATCCCGCATATACATGGGCCGATGCTCAATCGCCGCGATTTCTGCCAAATCAAAGTAACCGGAGACCAAGTTGTTCAGAACCCGCAATTCCTGCTCATCCAAATAGTTCTTGGCAACGCCTACGTCACGCAGCACAGGCAGATCACCGGAGAAGGTGCGCAGCCCCATGAAGGGCTGCTCGGCATCAGCCCGTTGATAAATCACTTCGGCAGCCGTGTGACCGTGGGCGGCAAAATGCAGTTTGTTCTGCACGATCTGGAAGAAGCGGATGGAATCCTCGCTGTGCGGATCGTAGTCCACACTGGTGGCATACAAATCCAATACCTGGCGGTACAGCATTTTTTCGGAGGAGCGTATATCCCGGATGCGATCCAACAGCTCTTTCCAGTAGTTGCCGCCGCCATTGCCCTTCAGCCGTTCATCATCCAGCGTGAAGCCTTTTTGCATGTACTCCTTCAGGCGGGCCGTTGCCCATTGGCGGAACTGCACGCCAACTTGAGACCTGACACGGTATCCGATGGCAATGATCATGTCCAGGTTATAGTACATAACATGATAGTTTTTTCCGTCTGCGGCAGTTGTTCGGAATTTCCGAACAACTGCTTCTTGATTCAGTTCGCCATCCTCAAAAATATGCCTGATGTGCTCGCTGATATTGGATTTGCTGCTGTGATACAAATCAATCAGCTGGGCTTGTGTCAGCCAGACAGTATCACCCTCGAATCGTACATCAACACGAGTCAAGCCATCGTTTGACTGATAAACAATAATCTCACCTAATGATTCTGCACTCATTGTTCGTCACCACTTTTTCACGGAGACTAATCGTCATGTTGCTTTTACCTTTACTTATCACTGTGAATAGCCGCAACAAAAGGAGAATTCTCACTGTCATTTCAATCGATAGTACCCTAAGATTGAACACTGGCATTAAAAAGGCAGTTCCTCTTCGTCTTCTTTTTTGTAAAGATCTGGCTTTCCTTCAAATAGCTTTAATAGATTGTCAATTTTGTATTGTAACTCGTCAAAACCGATAATCCTTATAGAGCGCAATTCATTTCTATAGTTATCAAAAGCTTCTTTTTCTTTTTTATTGAGCGTCTGAATTGTTCCATACACTAGTACGCAATCAATATTGTTTGCCCGAAAAGATTCATCAGAATTCGCAAGAAGAGTACCTTTGTAATGCACAAGCATGCTCAATGATCATACGGAATCCTAAAATAGTCCAGGTACTTCTTAAACTTATCCTGCGCCGCCAGGCATGTGTCTCGCAGATAACCTCGCTCCCGTTCCCATTCCTTCAGGCCGCGATAGTAAAACAGCTTCGTGTCCTCGTCGATGATAAACGGAACGATGTTGTTTCGCAGACATTCCTTGAACAGAATCAGCCGACCAACTCTGCCGTTGCCGTCTTGAAATGGGTGAATCCGCTCAAAACGGTAGTGAAAATCAAGCAGATCATCGAAGGTCTTTTCCTTATTGGCGTTGTATTCTGACAGCAGCTTTTTCATCTGTGAAGCAACCTCTTCCGGCTGGGCGGTATCCATTCCGCCGACCTCATTCGGAAGCTTTTTATAATCGCCTACGGCAAACCAGTCCTGCCGGGAGTCAGACGTTCCGCTTTTAAGCGTCGCATGCAGCCGCTTGATGAAGGCTTCGCCGAGTACGTGGGCGGCGCTGTCTATGACCATATCAATACACTTAAAATGATTGGCGGTTTCCACAATGTCATCGACCTTTACCGCACCGTCAGACATGCCGATCGTGTTCGTTTCAAAGATAAAGCGCGTCTGGTCGTGGGTCAGTCGGCTGCCCTCGATGTGATTGGAGTTATAGGTCAGATCGAGCTGAATTCTATGATAAATTCCTCCATGAAGCTTTGCCGCTTTTTCTGCCCGCAGTACGTCCAGCAGCGTTTTCGGCATGTCTACATGCTTATTGAGACGATCGGGCTTTTCGGCGATTGTGGGAATGTTCCAGGTCTTTCCCGTCAAAAAAGCTCCGGCGATTCTTCCTTGGGCACAGTAATTCCGCACGCTGCGTTCAGAAATGCCCCACCTTTTTGCGGCCTCCGAAACAGAGATAAATTCCATTTTCTACTGCACCTCCGATCCAGAATATAGTATAGCACATTATCGGCAAAAAATCAACCAGTTAGGCACTTTGATTTGACTGGATATTGCCGTTACCGGAAATGTTTATATGTAATAACAGGCAGCGTGCCGCTGATGAATTCAGTGGCCCGATGCCTGTTTTTTCGAGTATTGCTACGCAATTCCTGAAAGGATTAGCGGCTGAATTTGAAAAGTGTGTTTTTTCATCATGTTTTTCGATTGAAAAGTGTGAATTTTAGGCGTCAAAACCTTTTGAAAAGTGGATACTCAATCCATCATGGCCTCCATGGCGGTCATGTATGCGCTATGACTATGAGGGAACATCATTTTAAAAAACTGGCTGCGTCCATTGGGCGGCCTGATCTGCGGGTGCACGATCTTCGGCACAGTTTCGCCACTCTCGGCCTTGAACAGGGCATTGACGTAAAGACCATTTCGGAAACCTTGGGCCATGCGTCCGTTAGTTTCACGCTGTCAATTTATGTACATGTTAGCGAAAACATGCATCAAAGTGCTGCTGAAAAAATGGAGAGCCTTTGGAAACAATGGGCATGACCCCGGATTTTAGGGCCAAATTTAGGGTCAAGCAAAAGAAAAAAGCCCCGAAACCATTATGTTTCAAGGCTCTTTACTGGCTAATAACTCTTATTGTGATACAAATGCAACCCCGGTTCCAGTCCTGTATCCTGCAACCGGTTGCATCACCCGGAGGGGGGTGCAGGGGGTTGCATCATCCGGGAAGGGGGCATTGACCTTTCAGTAAGAAAAAGGGACTCACCACGGTTGGTGATGAGTCCCTCGATTGGTTCAGTTTGCTTGGGATGCGCGTCTTTATCCTTCGATGGCGATCAGCTTCTTTTCAGGAAGCTTCTTCTCAGTCTTCTTCGGGATGTTCAGGCTTAGCACACCATGCTCCAGCTTTGCGGTAATGTCTTCTTCCGTGAGCGCCTCGCCCACATAGAAGCTCCGCTGCAGCGTTCCGTCGTAACGCTCCTGACGTATGGTCTTGCCCTTCTTCGTCTTATCCTTCTCGACCTCTTTCGTGGCCGTGACGGTCAGATAACCATTCTCAAGGCTCAGCTGAATCTGATCCTTCTGGAAGCCAGGCAGGTCAATGTCCACTTCGTAATGGTCATCATGCTCATGCACATCGGTCTTCATCTCACGGGCAAAGTGCCTGCCGTAGAGCTGACGATCCATGTTCCGGAAAGACGGGAAATCAAACCAATCATCGAACAAATTCTCAGCAATAATACTCGGCATCAACATAACTCTTACCTCCTCGGGTGTTGGGCCGCTGTGGCAGCCACGCCATGTTGATTTTGAGCATTGGGACGGTGGTTTATTGGATCGCTGTTCCTTTGTTCGCTACATATTATAGCACTTTTGTTAGCACTGTCAAG
>CAMJUL010000015.1 GCA_946408995.1 uncultured Clostridia bacterium
TTTTTATTCCACCAGCTCTGCTGGTGGTTTTTTCACGCCTACGGCGCACAAAAAAGCTTCAGCCCCGGGAATTTCCCGGGGCTGAAGCTGTAAGTGCAACAGGCAGAGGCCCTTTCCCTTCGGGACGGAGGGGCGAAGGAAAGGCCCTTGTGTCCGTTTACTGCGCCTTTTTCACTACGACGGTCATTTCGGGGGTATTCGGGCCGATGCGGTATTCGGTGGGGTCTGGTGCATAGCCCTCCGGGACCTTCAGCAGGTGAAGGGTGTAAGCGTCCGGGGGAAAGTCGAAGACCGCGGCGCCGCTTTCGTCCGTCTGGCCCAGGGTGCAGGTGGCATCGGAGCAGAACTGGATCATCACCCCCGGGACCGGGGCGCCGGCCTCGTCCACGACGGTGATCCGGTAGGGTCCGGCGGCGGCAGAGGCGTCGGCGTCCTGCTGCGCCTGCTGGCCTTGGAGAAGGGCCTCAAGATCGGCGCGGTAACGGTCCGGATAGGCGCCCTGGATCGGCGCGGTGAGGATCCTGCCCTCCCGGTCCACAAAGAAGCTGGTGGGGAAGACGGTGGCGAGGACGTCCAGGGCCGCGCAGCCGGCGGGATACAGCGCGTTGGGGTAGGTCACCTGATGGTCCGAAAGGATCCTGCGGGCCTCGTCCGCCACAGCGGCAACGGGCTGCTGCTCCCACTGGATGCCGACGATGCCGCAGCCCTTTTCCTGAAACTCCAGGTGCAGGCGGGCCAGCTCCTCCATCTCGCCCACGCAGGCGGGGCACCAGGTGCCCCAGAGGTTGACCATGGTGAAGTCGTTTTTTGCAAACAGGTCTTCGCTGGTGACACGGTTCCCGTCCAGGTCCACGGTCTCAAAGGACAAAACGGAGCCGACGGCCTTTTTCACCGGATCCGCCGGGGTCTGCTTTTCAAGGCCCCGCAGGGTCTCCACGGCGTCCGTCTGCAGGGCTTGAAGGTCCTTTTGCCAGGCGTCCCGCAGAGAAGCGGGATAGCGCTCCGGATCCTGCGCGGTCTTTTCGTCGTAGGCCTCCAGAAGTCCCTCGCAGGGGACGGAGAGGCTGTACCAGGTGAAGGCGTCTTTTTTGTCAAACTCCTTGAGATCCGCCGGGGCGAACAGCCAGTTGAGGCCGGCGGCGGAAAGCACCTCCTCCGGGGTGCCGTCGGTCACAAGGACGATCAGGGCGGAGGTCCCCAGGGAAGAAGCGTCTTCCAAGACGTCTTCGGAGAGGATTTCCACCCCCTCCACCTTTTCCCGGGGGACGGGGTAGTAGAGCAGCTCCATGGCAGCGGCGAAGGGCCCGCTCTCCTTCAGGATGCCGTCCCGGGCGATCTCGGCGTAGCCTCTCAGGCCGCCGAACAGGTCCCCGGGGCGAAGGGTCATGCCCATTTCCTCGAGGGTCATCCCCTTTTCCTCCTCCGCCAGCGCGGCGGGGGCGGCGCAGCCCAATAGCAGCGCCAGGGACAAAAACAATGCGAATGCTTTTTTCATGACGATTTCTCCTCTTGATCTTTGATGGACAGGAAAAGCCGGAAACGGAACAGGCTTTCTCCGGGGACCGGGGCCTTCCGGGGCGCTGAACCGGTCCGCTCTTTGATACGCACATTTTCCGCTTCCGGCAGAGGAGGCGCAGAATCCTGCGCGCGGGATCATTCCGCGGTCAGGGCGTATTTCATCAGGGCTTCCACGATCTCGGGGAAGACCAGGGAGGCGTTCTGGCGGGAGAAAAGGCCGAAATTCTCGCCGTTCCCGCTGAAGGCGCCGTTATCCCACCAGGCCACGGGCAGCCCCCGGGAAGAGGCGTAGGCCACATAGCGCACGCACCAGTCCAGACGGGCGGGCAGGTTGTTCTTGTCCAGGCATCCGCATTCGTCCATGACGGCGGGAATGCCCTTGGAGATGAAATGGTCGTACAATACGTTGATGTTGCCCATGATGTCCGCCCTTTGGGCGTTGTTGTCCCAGGAGAAGTCCGCGTTTCCCTTGGTGTTGAGGGCGAAGTTGTAGGGCACGTAGGCATGGCCCGCCACGATGATGCGGTTGTCGGCGGTGTCGGTGGGCAGGACGAAGATGCCGGGCTTGAGGTTGGCGGGGGAGGCGTCATAGCCGGGCACGCACAGGTAACGGGTGGCGTTGTTGCCGCCCGTGGAACGCACGGTGTCCACAAAAAGCTGGTTGAGGCGGTTGATGACGTCGGCGGAGTCCATGCAGGCCGCGTCGTTCGGATCCAGGTACCATTCGTGGTCGGTCCCCGCCAGGCGCGGCTCGTTGAGGGATTCCAGGATCAGGCGGTCGTCGTAATCCCGGAAGCGCTCGGCCATCTGGCCCCAGACGGCGGTCAGGTAGCGGACGGAGGAGTCGAAATGCTTGCTGTCGGGGTAATAGTAGTCGGCGCTGTTGTCGTGATGGGTGTTGAGGATGACGCACAGGTCCTCCTCCAGGCACCAGTCCACCACCTCCTGCACCCGGTCCATCCAGTCGGCGGAGATGTTGAAGTCCTTGTCCACGTGGTTGTGCCAGGAGACGGGCATGCGGATGAAGCCAAAGCCCGCCTCGGCCACGCTGTGGATCAGCTCCCTCGTGGTGTAGTATCCGGTCCAGCCCTTTTCGTATTCCATGTGATTGCGCAGCCAGAAGCAGTCGTTGGCGTCAAAGGTGTTGCCCAGGTTCCAGCCGATGCCCATCCTGCGCAGGAAGGCCATGGCTTCGTTGTCGGGAACCGCCTGGGGGGTCAGAACAAAATCCGGGATATCATTTTCCGCCCGGACAGCGCCAAAGACGCCCAGCGCGAGGCACAGGGAAAGAAAAAGCGCGAAGCATTTTTTCATGGGGCATTCCTCCTGTCTGCATATCGGTCGTTTGTCCCAAGTGTACCGCAGGAGGGCTCCGGACGCAAGGGGGGAAGACCCCCCCTGACGGGAGCTTTTTTGGACGGGGCGTTTACAAAGAAAGGGAAAAGTGGTATAATCGGGGCAATTGGGAAGGAATCCCCGATACAATTTCAAAGGAGGCTTCAGATATGAAGAAACTTTTCGCGCTTCTTCTGGCTGCGGTCATGGTGCTGTCCCTGTGCTCCTTCGCCTCGGCGGAGGATTACACCATCCGCATTTACTCCAACTCCAACTCTTCCGAGCGCACCACCTGGCTGATCCAGGCGGCCAAGAAAGCGGGCTTTGACATCTCCATCGACGACAACTCCGTCATCTCCGGCGACACCGCCGCCGTGCAGGCCGCCAACGAGAACAAGGACGCCGACATCATCTTCGGCCTGAACGAGGTCCGCTGGAGCCAGCTGATCAACGGTCAGTACGAAAACCTGAAGATCGCCGACTGGACCCCCTCCTGGGCGGACAAGGTGGGCAATTACAAGTATGACGGCAAGGCCTACGGCCTGGTCATCCAGAACATCCTGATGCTCTACCGCAACGACGAATTGGGCACCAACGGCCAGGAACTCCACTTTGACCACTGGGCCGACATCGTGAACTGCGGCTACAACTGGTACCGCCAGAACAAGGTGGGCGGCACCACCAACATGAACATCAACAACGCCATGCTGTACGCCTTCACGGATCCCGCGTCCCCCGCGGGCGGCATCAGCGTGGAGGGCTGGAAGACCCTGTGGGCCTACTGCGCCAACGGCAACTGCACCGGCGACAAGTACGGCCTGGATCCCCTGATCCGCGGCGACGTGCAGGTCTCCACCTTCTATTCCTCTTCCCTGTACGGCAACATCGACGCCGCTCAGGAATCCTATCCCAACCCCCTCAAGGGCACCCTGCAGCCTGAGAACTGGGCCCTGGTGGACATCGCTGACGGCACCTACTACATTGCCGAGTACCTGGGCGTGGTAGAGAAGGAAGGCCGCACCGAGGCGCAGACCGAGCAGGTCAAGGCTTTTGCCGAATGGTTCGGCTCCGCGGAGACCCAGATCGCCTGGAGCGAGGAATTCGACTCCTATCCCTGCAACACCGACGCTGTGGCCGAACTCTATGACGAAGTTCCCGCCATCTACGCCATCAACAACTTCTCCCTGAACAAGGTGGAAGGCACCGACATGACCTATGCCGAGTATGTGGGCGCCCACTCCTCCGAATGGACCAACATCATGACCAACCTGGGCTTCTACTGGGCGGACAATTCCTCCGCGCCGGCGGAACCCGCGTGGGACACCCTGGATTGGGCGACCCTGACCCAGGCCAAATAAGCAGAACACGCGCCGTGGGCGGGCTTGCATCCTCGCAGGCCCGCCCCGCTTTTGTTGACGGCCCCGCGCCGGCGGCGGGAAGGGGCCGGAACTTACATGGGGAGAGGATACGCTTATGATCCGCCTGAGTGACATCGTGGTCAAATTCGGCAGCTTTGAGGCGCTGCACAACATCAACGTCCATGTGAAGGAAGGGGAATTCTTCACCTTCCTGGGCCCCTCCGGGTGCGGGAAGACCACCACATTGAGGACCATCACCGGTTTTATCGAGCCGGTGTCCGGCACGGTGCACATGCGTGGACAGGACATCACCCATGTGCCCATTGAAAAGCGCAACATCGGCATCGTTTTCCAGAGCTACGCCCTGTTCCCCACCATGACGGTGCGGGACAACATCGCCTTCGGCCTGAAGATCAAAAAAATGGATCGGGCCACCATCGACCGGAAGGTTAACGAGATCGCCAGGAAAGTGGACCTGAGCGACGAGCAGCTGAAAAAGGCCGTGGCCCAGCTCTCCGGCGGCCAGCAGCAGCGCGTGGCCATCGCCCGGGCCCTGGTGACCGAGCCCGCCATCATCTGCATGGACGAGCCGCTGAGCAACCTGGACGCCAAGCTCCGGGTGCAATTGCGCAACGAACTGAAGAACATGCAGAAGGAATTCGGCATCACCACCATCTACGTCACCCACGACCAGGAGGAGGCGCTGACCCTGTCGGACAGGATCGCCGTGTTCAACAAGGGGTATATCGAGCAGATCGGCACCCCCAACGAGGTCTACAACCATTCCAAAACGGAATTCGTGGCCAATTTCATCGGGGACATCAACCCCATCGGGCCCGGGATCGCCGATCAGATGGGCCTGAAGAAGACGGAGCGTTCCTTCATCCGCCTGGAGCGGGTCGTGGTGAACCAGCCGGAGCGGGCGGGGGAGACGGCCTTTGACGGCGTGATCCGGTCCCGGGAATACTACGGGCTGTACATCAAGTATTCCATCGACTGCATGGGGCAGACCCTGAAGGTGATCGAGAAGAACGACGGCATCAACATCTATGAGGCCGGGCAGCAGGTCCGGGTGGGCATCCATCCCGCGGACGTGATGTCCTACCCGGCGGAATAGGAGGCGCCTATGCAGAAAACGCTGAACAAACGCTCCGGGCCGGATCTCGGCCTGCTCTGGAAGGTTTTCGGCGGCGTCCTGTTCGTGTACCTGTTCCTGGGCTTCATGGTGATCCCCTGCTTCAACACCCTGACCAGCATTTTCCGGGAAAAGGACGCGGCGGGGAAGGCAGATCCCTTCGCGGTCATCCGGTTTTTCTTCGCGGGGTCCATGCCCTCCTTTGTCTGGAACAGCCTGAAGCTGGCCGTGTGCCTTGTGATCACGGTCAACGTGGTGGGCATCAGCATCGTGCTTCTGACCGAGTACTTTGATATCAAGGGCGCGAAAATACTGCGCCTTGGCTATATGACCACCCTGATCTACTCGGGCGTGGCGCTGGTGACCGGGTACCAGTTCCTCTACGACAAGGACGGCATATTGACCTCCTGGCTGGCGCAGCAGTTCCCCGGCATGAACAAGCAATGGTTCTCGGGGTTCGCGGCGGTGCTGTTCACCATGACCTTCGCCTGCACCTCCAACCACGCGCTGTTTTTAAGGAACGCCATCCGGGGCATCGACTACAACACCGTGGAGGCGGCGAGAAACCTGGGGGCCAGGCCCTTCAAGGTGCTGATGAAGGTGGTCATGCCCACCCTTCTGCCCACGCTGTTTTCGCTGACGGTCATGACCTTCATCACAGGCCTGTGCGCCATGAGCGCCCCGACCCTTCTGGGCTACAATTCCATCAACCCGGAGATCGTGCGCCTGGCGGGCTCCTCCGTGGCGGACGAGTCCTTCCCTCAGGCGAGGGCGGCGCTTTTGAGCGTGATCCTGGCCATGTTCACCATCCTGCTTTTGACGGTGCTCAACCACTATGAAAGCAAGGGGCATTATCTGTCGGTCAGCAAGACCAAGGCCAAGCTGGTCAAGCAGAAGATCCAGAACCCCGTGGCCAACGTCCTGGCCCACGCCTACGCCTACCTTCTGTTTGTGATCTACATGACCCCCGTGGTGATGATCGTGCTGTTCTCCTTCCAGAACTGGAAGGCCATCCAGGCCAAGGCCCTGGAGGGCTTCACCATGATCAACTACTTTGGCACGGAGGATTACAGCTATACCCGTTCCAACGGCAAGGTCAAGGTGGTTACCGACGCGATTTCGGGCCTGTTCTCCAACGAAAAGACCGTCGGCGGCATCCAGCTGAGCTTCGTCCTTTCCGCCGTGGCGGCGGCCCTGGCCTGCGTCATCGTGGTGGTGGCGGTCAATTACATCTTCCGCAACAAGAACAAAAAGCGTTCCAAGGCCGTGGAAGCCTGCCTTTTGTTCCCGTGGCTCCTGCCCACCATCCTGATCTGCTACAGCTACCGCATCTACTTCAACGGCAACGTTCCCTATGTGTTCGGACAGAACCTGTACTACCAGAAGAACGTGCGGCTTCTGATCATCATCGCCTATACGGTGGTGAAATTGCCCTTTGCCCTGCGAATGATCAAGGCGGCCTTCTATGCGATCGATGACGAACTGGAGGACGCGGCGCGGAACCTGGGGGCCTCCGCCCTGGTGACCTTCCTGAGGGTGAAACTGCCCATCGTTCTGCCCAGCGTCCTTGCGGTGTTCGCCCTGAACTTCAACGCCCTTTTCACCGAATACGACATGGGCGCCACCTTCCATTCCAACGAGGGTACCACCTACGCCATGGTCATCCAGTCCATGACGGACGAGGAGGGGCGCAACGGCTTCAACCGCAATGCCACCGGACGGCGCTGCGCCTCCACGGTATTCATTATGATCGTCTCCGGCATCATCCTGTATCTGGTCTACGGCGTGGGAGCCCGGGACCTGGCCGAGCGCCTGGAGCGCAAGGAAAAGCGCCGGGCGAGGATCAACAGGATCCGGGCGAGGCTGACCGGAAACAAAGCCGCCTGATCCAACAAAACGCGAAGGCACCCGGCCCAGGAGGCCGGGCGCTTTCGCGTTTCGCTCACTGCCTTTCATCTGCCGGCAGCCGATCCAAATAGAAGGAGGAACCCCGATGCGTTTATCCCCCGCCCTGTCCCGGCCCCTTGAGAGGGCTTTGAAGGAGAAGCACTGCCTGATCGCCGCCCACCGAGGATCCTGGGGCGGCCCGGTCCTCCAGAACACCCTGCCCGCTTACGCCCTGGCCCTGCGCCGGGGCGCGGACATCCTGGAAACGGACGTCTGCCTGAGCGCGGACGGGGAGATGCTGTGCTTCCATGATGGCAGCGAAAGGGAGGTCTTCGGGCGGGAATTCGATATCCGCACCCTGCCCCTTTCCGGTGTCCGGGCCCTCAGGCCCCTGAACGCCTATGGGCAGGAGACCGGCGACATCATCCCCACCCTGGAGGAGACGCTGCGCTTTGCCCTGGACAGGGAGGCGTTTTTGAACGTGGACCGGGCCTGGGATGCCCTGGACCGGGTCTGTTCCCTTCTGGACCGGTATCCGAAGGCCCGGGAGCGGTGCATTCTGAAGGCGCCGATGAGAAAAGCCCGGAGGGCGCTTTCCTTTTTGGACGCCCACCGGGTCAAATACATGTTTATGCCCATCGTATATACCTGGGCAGAAGTGGAAGAGGCGCTTGAATGGACCGGGGTGAACACCGTCGGGTTGGAGATGATCCCCTCGGGCCCGGAGGACCCGCTCTTTGGGGCGGAGGCCATGGCGCGCGTGCACGCGGCCGGGCTCTTTGTGTGGGTGAACACCCTGCGCCTGGGGGAAAGAAAGAAGGACCGTCTGTACGGGGACCTGGACGACTTTGGGTCCCTGGAAAATCCGGGAGCGGGCTGGGGAAGCCTGATGGAAATGGGCGCGGACGTCCTCCAGACGGACTTTGCGGACCTGGTGCGGGCGGAACGGGAAAGACGGTACGGCCGCTGACCCCGTTCGTATTTTTTTTCAGTCTTCCGTTTTCCGTTTTGCCGCTTCCGCCCCTCCGGCAAGCCAGGCCTCCAGTCCCGCGCAGAGCCTTTCGGTCATGTCCCGGACATATCCGTCCTTCAGGACGTTGACGTTGCCGCCCTTGAGGGGCGTGGGAAGCTCGATCAGGACGGCGCCGGAGGTCACTGTGTCCAGCCACAGGGACAGCATGCCGCCGGACTGCCATTTTTCCACTTTGGTGTTCAGGGCATCCTTCCCGGCGAAGGCGGCGGCCAGGGCCCTGCAGGAGCCGTATTTGACGGTGTTGACGTACCCGTGGACGTCGCAGGCGAAGTCCGGGCGGATGGCTTCGGTGAGGGCGGTCAGGGCCCGTGCCTCGGCGGTGGAAAGGGGTTCGTCCCCGGTGCGGTTGGCGCTTTGGGTCCTTTGGACCCAGCCCTCGGGGAAATCCCGGTTGATGTCCAGCCCCAGGGCGCCGCAGCGGCCAAAGCCCTGATTGGAGACCCCCTCCGCCTGTCCGTCAGGATTGGCACAGGGGACGATATAGAGCGCGGTGTTTCCAAGGGCCTCCGTCCGGAGGCGGTAATGGTCCACCATCCCGAGGGCGATCTGGGTCAGCAGCGCGCCGTCCCGGGCAAACCGGTCCTCAAAGCCGTGGACGGCGAACACCATCAGGAAGACCGTGTCCGCCTCCCCGGGGCCAAGCCGCCAGCACGTCAGGTCCCGTCCCTGTTCGGAGACGCCAAAGACAAAGGACCGCACGCCTTCCTCCTCCCCGCGGGCCAGGGGGGAGGAGAACAAAAGCAGGCAGAGGGAGAGGAGCAGGGCGGCGCAGCGGCGGGGGAAGGGCTTTCTGTCCATGGCTTATTCCACGGCCTCCAGGAAGAACTGCTGGGCCCCGAAGTTCCCGCTGGGCTCCCGGAGGGGGATCCCCCGGGCCATCAGTTCGTCCCCGCCGCAGACCGTCTCCAAGCCGTTGACGCGGTAATCCGCATCCGGCCTCAGGCCGGTGAGGCGGAGCAGGGAGGGGATGCGGTTGACATGGCCGTCCTTAAATACATGGGTGACCGCGGCCCTTTTCCGGTCCGGGGAAACGCTCATCCAGGCGCAGGCTTCCCCGCCGTAGGGGCTGACCAGACGGCGGAAGTCCCCGTAGAAGAGCACCTCCTGCCAGGCGCGGACCTGCCTGTTCAGGGCCCGTACGGTTTCCTTTTCCTCCTCCGTCCAGGTCCGTGGATCCATTTCATAGCCGTAGGTGCCGCCCATGGCCACGGCGGCCCGGGTAAGCAGGGGGGAGACGCAGCCGGTCTGGTGGTTGGGAACGGCGCTGACGTGGGCGCCCATGCAGGAGGGCGGGAAGACCAGGGAGGTGGAATACTGGATGCGGCAGCGCATCCAGGCGTCGGTGTCGTCGCTGGTCCAGGCCTGGGGCATGTAGCACATCATGCCCAGGTCAAAGCGCCCGCCGCCGCCGGCGCAGCTTTCAAAGAGGACCTTGGGGAAGGCGGAGGTGATCTTTTCCAGCACCCTGTAGAGCCCGAGGATATAACGCACCGGGAACTCCCGCATCCTTTCGGGCGGCAGGAGGGCGGAGCCGATCATGTTGATGTTGCGGTTCATGTCCCACTTGACGTAGTCCACCTTTCCCCGCTCCAGGGCGTCCCGGATGGAGGTGAAGACGTACTCCCGCACGTCGGGACGGGTCATGTCCAGCACCAGCTGGTGCCGTCCCTCAATGCGGATGCGGTCCCCGGCGTGGATGCACCAGTCCGGGTGGGCGCGGTAGAGGGCGCTGTCGGGGCTGACCATCTCCGGCTCCACCCACAGGCCGAATTTCATGCCCAGGGCGTGGACGCTGTCCGAAAGGGCCCCCAGGCCGCCGGGCAGCTTGCGCAGGTCGTCCGTCCAGTCCCCCAGGGAGCTGTTGTCGCTGTCCCGGTGGCCGAACCAGCCGTCGTCCAGCACAAACAGGTCGATGCCGCAGTCCCGGGCGCATTCGGCGATGGAAAGCAGCTTTTGCTGGTCAAAATTGAAATAGGTGGCCTCCCAGTTGTTGATCAGGATCGGCCGGGGGGCGGAGGCGAAGGCGCCCCGGGTGATGTGGCGGTGGATCAGGCTGTGGAAGGCGCGGCTCATGCCGCCCAGCCCCTCTCCCGACCAGGTCAGATACGCTTCCGGCGCCGTAAAGGAGGCGCCGGGCTCCAGCAGCCAGGAAAAGTCAAAGGGCTGCAGGCCCATCATGACCCGGGCCGCGCCGAACTGGTCCACATGGACGTTTGCCAGGAAGCTGCCGGACCAGCAGAGGGCAAAGCCCAGGCATTCGCCCATTTCCTCGGTGCAGCCGGGGAAAAGCAGGGCCATGAAGGGGCTGGTCTGCTGGCTGGAGGCGCCCCGCACGGTGCCCGTGCCCTGGTCGCCCATCACCAGAGGGCGCTCGGTCCATTCCCGCTCCCTGGCCCAGGCCCCCTGCAGGGTCAGAAGGCGGGCATCGTGGCCCTCCAGGTCCAGGCAGAAGGACAAAAGCTTCTCCACGGTCACCCGGGTCTTCCCGGTGTTGCGCAGGGTGACCGAGCGGGCCAGGACGTCGGTATCCTCCCACAGGGTGTAGTACAGGTCCGCCTCCAGGCCGCTTTCATCGTCCCGGAGGGTCAGGCACAAGGTCCTGCCGCCTTCTCCCCGGGCGGAAGGAAGCCCCGGCAGGGCGGGCTTTCCGTCAAGGACCGTGTGGCGGAGGTATTTCAGGTCCAGGGCCTCGGTGCCGTCCGCATGGCGCACCTGAAGCATGCCCTCCCGCATATCGCCGCAGCCGAAGACCGGGCACTCCTGGGGCAGGCGGTCCAGGGGGCTTTCGTGGAGGGTAAAGGTCTCCTCCGTCAGGCCGGCGCGGCGGGACAGCATGTCCTCCCGGACGGCGCGCAGGACGCGGCCGAAGTAGACGTGCAGGGGATGGCCCCCGGCCAGGGCGAGAAGGTAGGAAACGCGGCCGTTGGACAGGTGGAAGGAGCCCTCCTTCGGGCTGTATTCAATGCGGATCATGGGGATCCTCCTTTTTGTGACAGAGTGGTTTGCATCGCTACTATAGAAAACCCGGCGGGATTTGTCAAGAGTGACGGCCCTGGCGGAAAGCGCGCATGGACCGGGCCGCCTCCGCGGGGAAGGCGGGGGACGCACCCTGCAAGGGGGCGTTATTGACAGGCCCATCCGATAATGGTAGGATGGCCTTGACTGGATGCCGGGCGATGCGGACATGCCCTGGCGCGAACGGAAAGGGCCCCACGGACGACAAGCCCTGCGCCCTGGCCCTGCGTGCGGGGGAAAAGCCCGTCCTGCCGCGGGGCCTTTGGCGCGTCCGGCGTTCTGTGCGGGAGGGGCCGGCGGCGTCGGACCGGTTTGATTTTGGATGGACAAAGAGGAGGGCCTCATGGATAACCAAAAAGGCCTGGGCCGCGCCGCCTGGCGCGGAGGATGGAGCCCGGCTTCCGGGAGCAGGGGGTCGAAGGCTCCAAAGCGGATCGCAATCTGGTCAGGGTCCGGGGAAACGGCCCCCGGGAGGACCGCTGCGGGCCTCCCTGCGCGCGCGGATTGAACCGCCCGGAAGCCCGCCGGGAGGGGGACGCTCATCTCCTTCCTGTTTTTGAGACAAAGGGATCGGACGCCGGCGTGGTGGCGCTGACCCTTCCCCAGTGGCATCAATGGGCCCTGGAGGGCACCGCGGTGCCCATGCGCATCCAGGTCCACGGCAACAGCATGTTCCCCCTGATCCGGATCCGGCGGGATTATGTCACCATTCACCCCCTTGCGGAGCCTCCCGCAGTGGGGGATATTGTGCTGTTCGCCGATCCAGAACGGAACCGGTATGTGCTCCACCGCCTCTGGCGGGTGGAGGGGGACCGGGCGCTGACCTGGGGGGACAACTGCCCGGACCCGGACGGCTGGATGCCCCTGGAGGCGCTCTGGGGCAAGGCCGTCCTGATCGAGCGGGGCGGCAGGCTCCTTAGGCCGGACCCCCGCAGGGGGATGCGCCTTGCCCGCTTCTGGCACCGGGTGGGGGGGATCTGGCGCTTGGCGGGGCGCTGCAAGCGCGCCCTCCTGCGCAGGGCCGGAAGGCTTTTTCCCGGGAGAAAAAAGAAAGACGCCTGACCGCACTTTTCCCCGGGGCGGAGGCCCACCCGCCTGCTTATGCCTGTTGGAAGCCCCCTTCCCCGCGTCCGGGGAGGATGGACGGGGAAAAACGGGCGAAAAAGGGGGAGGACCGGAGAGACGCTCTCTTTCCGGGAAAGAAAAACAGTGGTATAATATCCCCGGAACCGCAAGATCAAACGGACGGGAGCGGCCCAGGCCCTCCCGAAGGAAAAGCATCATACATCATCTGGTCCTGGCGACCAGGACGGAAGGAGAAACCCATGAGCGTTCAGATTCTCAACACCCCGAGCCTTCCCAACATCCCCTGGCAGGAAAAGCCTTCAACCCACAGGTCCCATGCCCCGGTCTGGCGGTACAGCGAAAACCCGCTCTTCCCCAGGGAGCCCTCCCCCGGGGTGGCCCGGATCTTCAACAGCGCCGTCATGCCCTGGGAGGGGGGCTTCGTGGCGGTCCTCAGGGGCGAGCAGGTGAACGGCGTGCCCTATATCTACCTGGGCAGGAGCGCGGACGGCATCCACTGGAACGTGGAGGAGGACAAGATCCCCTTCAAGGATGAAAAGGGCGAAAGCTTCATGCCCCGTTACGCCTATGACCCCCGCCTTGTGAAGGTGGACGACACCTATTACGTCCTCTGGTGCCAGGACAACTACGGCGCCGCCATCGGCATGGCCTGCACGAAGGATTTCAAGACCTTCACGAGGCTGGAGAATCCCTTTATCCCCTTCAACCGCAACGCGGTCCTCTTCCCGCGGAAGGTGAACGGCCTGTTCACCCTGCTTTCGAGGCCCTCCGATTCGGGCCACACCCCCTTTGGGGACATCTGGCTGTCCCAGAGTCCGGACATGACCTTCTGGGGGAAGCACCGCCATGTGATGAACCCCAGCGGGAACTGGTGGGAAGGGGTCAAGATCGGCGCGGGCGCGGCCCCCATTGAGACCAGCGAAGGATGGCTTTTGTTCTACCACGGCGTGTCCTCCACCTGCAACGGGTTTGTGTATTCCATGGGCGGCGCGATCCTGGACATCAACGAGCCGTCCAAGGTGAAATACCGCTGCGCCAACTACCTTCTGACCCCCCAGGAATCCTACGAGGAACGGGGCTTTGTGCCCAACGTGGTATTCCCCTGCGCGGCGCTGGCGGACCCGGACACCGGGCGGATCGCCATTTATTACGGCGCTGCGGACACCTATGTGGGCCTGGCCTTCACCACCGTGGACGAGGTGGTCGCCTACATCAAGGAAAACAGCCAGGTAAGCGGAAACGACACCGAGGAAGGGAAGCGCTGACCATGCCGGAACTTTACGGGATCGATCCCCTGCGGGATGACAGGGTCCTGCGCATGGGCCGGTATACCGGCAGGGAGGAATGCTTCCCCCTGCACTGGACGGGCAGCGGCGTCCGTCTGACGGCCGCCTGCACCTGTCTGGAAGCGGAATTTGAGGCGGAATACCGCGTGCACGCCCCCTGGGTGGCCGTCCTTGCGGACGGCGCGCCGGTGGCGCGCTTCCCCCTGGGGCGGGGCAAAAGCCGCGTGACGGTCCTTGCGGGCATGAACGCGGATTTTGCCCACGCGATCTCCCTGGTGCGGGACAGCCAGCCCGTGGAAGGGGACGGAGGCGCCCTGCGGCTGAGACGCCTGTTTACGGACGGGGAGGTCACCGCCCCGCCAAAGCCCAAGTGGAACATCGGCTTCCTGGGGGACAGCCTGACTGTGGGGGAGGGGTGCCTTGGCCCCGGGGACGGGCAGGAATGGATCGGCGCCTGGATGAGCGGCACCCTCTCGTATGGGGGCACGGCCCTGCGGGCCCTGGGGGCCCGGGGCAGGTTCCTCTGCCAGGGCGGGTACGGCGTGTACTGCGGCTGGAACGGGGACCCGAACGGGAACATCCCCCGGCTGTACGAAAGCGTCTGCCTGCCGGAAGGGGCCGGGGAGGCCTATGATTTCTCTTTGGATCCCCTGGACGCGGTGGTCATCAACCTGGGGACCAATGACCATTCGGCCCTTATGGCCCTTCCGGAGGCGGAAAGGCCCGGACGAAAAGAGGAACTGAAGCGGGCGGCCGTCTCCTTCCTGGAGACGGTGCGCCGCAGGGAAAAAAACGCGGTCCTGCTCTGGGCCTACGGCATGTGTGGGAACGAACTGGACGCGCTGTTCCGTTTGGCGGTGGAGGAACGCCGCCGGGCGGGGGACGAAAGGTGCTTCTATCTGTCCCTCAGGCCGGCCGGGCCGGAGGAATACGGCTGCAGGGCCCATCCCGCCTGGTCCATCCAGCGGGAGGAGGGCCTTCAGATCGCCGCGGAACTTGAAAAAAGACTGACGGAAAAAGCATGAGCGGCCCGGAAAGGGACGCATTGCGGAGGTGAGGGGAAATGGACAGCCTGAACACGGGGCTGCGGGGGGAAATGAGGGACCATCTGTACCGGGTGATCCTCCCCTTCTGGGAAGGCCTGGCGGATTGGGATCGGGGCGGATTTACGGGCTATGTGGGGTACGACCTCCTTCCGCGCCCGGAAAAAGAGAAGGGATGCATCCTGCATGCCAGGATCCTGTGGTTTTTTTCCACGGCCCTTCGGGTGACGGGGGACGCGTCGCTGAAAAAGTACGCCGACCACGCCTATGAGGCCCTCAAACGCATGGAGGACGCGGACTATGGCGGGTTTTACTGGTCCGTCACGCCGGATCTGACCCCCCTGGACACCACCAAGCATACCTACTGCCAGGCATTTGCCGTCTACGGCCTGGCGGCCTATGCCCAGGCGGCGGACTGCGAAGAAGCCCTGGAGACCGCCAGGAGGACCTATCGTCTGATGGAGGCAAAGTGCCGGGACGAAAAGGGGTATCTGGAGGCCTTCAAGCGGGATTTTTCGCCGGAGAGCAATGAAAAGCTGTCCGAGAACGGGGTCAGCGCCGCCCGGACCATGAACACCCTGCTGCATGTGATGGAGGGCTATACGGAATTGTACCGGGTGGCCGGGGACAGGGACGTCCGCGCCTGCCTGACGGAACAGTTTGCCCTGTGGGAAAAGCACATGTACAATCCCTCGCTCCGCCGCCAGGAGGTCTTCTTCGGCCCGGAATACGAGAGCCTGATCGACCTGACAAGCTATGGCCACGACATCGAGACCTCCTGGCTGCTGGACCGCACCCTGGAGATCCTGGACGACCCGGCCCTGACCGGGCGCGTCCGCCCCAAGCTTCTGAGCCTTGCGGAGGCGGTGCTTGAGGAGGCCGTGACGGCGGACAACGGCTGCGCCAATGAAAAGGAACGGGGCAAGGTGGATGAAAAGCGGATCTGGTGGGTGCAGGCCGAGGCGCTTCTTGGCTGCCTGAACGCCTGGCACCATACCGGCAGGGCGGACTTCCTGCGGGCGGCCTGGGGCCAGTGGACCTATATCTGCGGGCACATCTGGGATCACCGGAAGGGCGGGGAATGGTTCTGGTGCGCACGTAAGGACGGAACGCCCATGGAAAAGCCCATTGTGGAGCCCTGGAAGTGCCCCTATCACAACGGACGGATGACCCTTGAAGTCATCGGCAGGAGGGAATATGAAGACCTATAAGCAGCTCAACGAGTCCTATGAGGCGCTGATCACCCGGGAAAACCGGGTAAACACCCGGTTTTACAACGGCATTTTTGACCGCTATGTCTACCCGGTGCTGACCCGGGAGCATATTCCCCCCTTTTGGATGTACGACCCGGACCCGGAGCGCAACCCCTTCATGATGCAGCGTTTGGGCATCAACGCGGTGCTCAATTCCGGCGCGATCCTGCTGGACGGGAAATTCACCCTGGTCTGCCGGGTGGAGGGCATGGACAGGAAAAGCTTTTTCGCCGTGGCCCAGTCGGACAACGGCGTGGACCATTTCCGCTTCTGGGATCATCCGGTCCTGCTTCCGGATACCGTGCCGGAGGAAACGAACGTCTACGACATGCGCCTGACGCAGCACGAGGACGGCTGGATCTACGGGGTCTTCTGCTCGGAGAGCCATGACGACGCCTCCGGGGATCTTTCCGCGGCGGTGGCCAGGGCGGGCATCGTCCGCACCCGGGACCTGAAGACCTGGGAAAGGCTGCCGGATCTGAAGACCCTGCGCAGCCCCCAGCAGCGCAACGTGGTGCTGCATCCGGAGTTCGTGGAGGGAAAGTACGCCTTTTATACCCGTCCCATGGACGATTTTATTGAGACCGGCTCCGGCGGGGGGATCGGGTTCGGCCTGTGCGAGGACATCACCCATGCGGTGATCGATGAGGAGAAAATGACCTCCCTGCGCAGGTATCATACCATCACCGAGGCCAAGAACGGCGCGGGCTGCGTGCCCTTCAAAACGGACCGGGGCTGGATCCACATCGCCCACGGCGTACGGAACACGGCGGCGGGCCTCAGGTATGTGATCTATGCCTTCGCCACGGCCCTGGAGGATCCCTCCCGGGTCATTGCGGAGCCCGGCGGCTATCTCCTGGCCCCCCTGGGCGGGGAGCGGGTGGGGGACGTGAGCAACGTCCTGTTCACCAACGGCCTGATCGCCCATCCGGACGGAAGGGTGTTCATTTACTACGCCTCCTCCGATACCCGCATGCATGTGGCGGTCTCCACCGTGGAAAAACTCAAGGATTATGTGTTCAATACGCCTCAGGATCCCCTGAGGAGCGCGGACTGTGTCCGTCAGAGGGACGCTTTTATCACCCGGAACCTGGAAACGCTCGGGAAGATGGGATAACGCCGTCTTGTGAGGGAGGAAGAACAGATGCGCAAAACCAAAATCGTATGTACGATCGGGCCGGCCAGCCGGAACGACGCCACCATCCGCCGCATGATCGGGGCGGGCATGAACGTAGCCAGGCTGAACTTTTCCCACGGGGACCACGCCTACCATAAGGAGACCATCGACATGCTCAAGGCCATTAGGGCCGAGATGGGCGTGCCGCTGGCCATCATGCTGGACACCAAGGGGCCGGAGATCCGCCTGAAGAAGTTCAAAAATCGCGAGGTGCTTTTGAAGGACGGCGCCGCCTTCACCCTGACCACAAAGGACGTGGAGGGGGACGAGAACCGGGCCTCGGTCAGCTACGCCGGCCTGCCCCACTGCCTGAAGAAGGACAACATGATCCTGATCAACGACGGCAAGATCTCCCTGCGGGTGGAGGAGACCACCGAGGACGAGATCCGCTGCACAGTGGTGCACGGCGGCCCGGTCAGCGATCACAAGGGGGTCAATGTGCCGGACGTACATGTGGATATGCCCCACATGAGCGAGCAGGACAAAAGCGATCTGCTCTTTGGCGTGCAGGAGGACGTGGATTTCGTGGCGGCCTCCTTCATCCGCTGTGCCAAGGACGTCGTCGATATCCGCAAATACCTCAATTACCACGGGGGACACAATATCCGCATCATCTCCAAAATAGAGAACCGGGAGGGCATCGCCAATTTTGACGAGATCCTTCAGGAGTCCGACGGCATCATGGTGGCCCGGGGCGACATGGGGGTGGAGGTGGATTACGTGCACCTGCCCGGCATCCAGAAGCGGCTGATCTCCCGCTGCTACCGGGCCGGGAAAATGGTCATCACCGCCACCCAGATGCTGGATTCCATGGTGTCCAACCCCATGCCCACCCGGGCCGAGATCACCGACGTTGCCAACGCGGTGTTTGACGGCACCAGCGCCATCATGCTCTCCGGGGAAAGCGCCGCGGGCCAGTTCCCGGTGGAATCGGTGGAGGCCATGGCCAGCATCGCGGCCCAGGCCGAGGAGGACGCAGTGGAGCTGTTTGGGCAGAAGGCCAGCGTGTACGACCTGCCGGACAAGGACATCACCAACGCGGTCTGCGACGCCGCCTGCCGGGCGGCCAACGACGTCAGGGCCAGGGTCATCATCTCCGTCACCCAGTCCGGAGGCACGGCCAGGAACCTGAGCAAGTTCCGGCCGCTGCAGCCCATCGTGGCGGCCACCCCGGAGGACAAGACCTTCCACCAGCTGGCCCTTTCCTGGGGCGTGTTCCCGGTCAAGTCCCTGTACCAGTCCGACTACAACCGGCTTCTGACCCACGCGGTGGACTGCGCCAGGCAGATTGACATGGTGGACAAGGGGGACACGGCCGTGATCATCGCCGGCATCCCCCTGGGGCAGAGCGGTTCCACCAACCTGATCAAGGTGGAGAAGGTCTGATTTTCAGCGCGAAAAAATGGGACTGGTATTCTTTTGAATTATCGGGTATAATAAAGACAGTTCCAAACCACGAAAGGGGATGACACCCATGATACAGGTCATTCATGGCAAAAAAGGCAGCGGAAAAACCAAGAAGATTCTGGACATGGCCAACGGGGCCATCAACAGCTACAAGGGCGACGTAATCTTTGTGGATGACGACAACCGCTACATGTTCGATCTCAAACACGAGGTTCGTTTTGTCAACGCCGGCGAATACGGCTGCGACAGTCCGGAGATGTTCTTCGGATTCCTGTGCGGCATGCTTTCCCAGAATTTCGACATCAGCGTGATCTTCGTGGACGCGTTCCTGAAGCTGATCAAATGCGATGTGGAAAAAACGGCGGATCTGTTTGCCCGCTTGGAGAAACTGACCGAAGCCCACCATGTGGACGTGATCATTTCCTGCTCTGTGGATGACCAGGCGGCCCCCGAGTTTATCAAGAAATACTTTCTGTGAACGAAATTTGCCCTGAATCTCTGGCGCGGTGATCCTTGGGACCGCCGCGCCAGTTTATATCATGGAGACAGGAGAGGAAGGTTGGTCCCATGCTTTACGTATCTACCCGGGGGAGCGGCCCGGTCACATCCGCTCAGGCCATTGTCCGCGGGATCGCGCCGGACGGCGGGCTGTATGTGCCCGTGAACCTTCCCAGGGTCGGGGAGGATTTTGTCAGGGACCTGGCGGAGGTCTCCTATCCGGAGCGGGCGGCCAGGGTGCTGAAACTGCTGCTGGAGGATTTTTCTTCTGAGGAGCTCCTTTCCATGGCCCGGGAGGCCTATGCCCGGTTTGAGGGCGGGTGTCCCGCGCCGGTGACGGCCCTGAAGTCGGGGGTAAGGGTGCTGGAACTGTTCCACGGCCCCACCATGGCCTTCAAGGACATGGCCCTGCAGATGCTGCCCAGGCTGATGCGCGCGGCGGCCCTCAAGACCGGCGAGAAACGGGAGATCGCCATCCTGACCGCCACCAGCGGGGATACGGGCAAGGCGGCCCTGGAGGGCTTTGCCGACGCGGAGGGCACCAGCGTGACGGTGTTCTATCCCTATGGCGGGGTCAGCCGCGTCCAGGAAAGGCAGATGGTGACCTCCCGGGGCCAAAACACCCATGTCATCGCCGTGCGGGGCAATTTTGACGACGCCCAGACCGGCGTCAAGCGCCTGTTTGGCGACGCGGACTTCATCCGCCAAATGGATGAACGGGGAAGGGTGCTCTCCAGCGCCAACTCCATCAACCTGGGCCGGCTGGTGCCCCAGGTGGCCTATTATTTCTCCGCGGCGGCGGACCTGATGAAGCAGGGCCTGTGCGGCATGGACCGGCCCGTGGACGTCTGCGTGCCCACGGGGAACTTTGGAAACATCCTGGCCTGCTGGTACGCCAAGCGCATGGGCGCGCCCATCGGCCGCCTGATCTGCGCCAGCAACGCCAACGACGTCCTGACGGACTTCCTGCGGACGGGCGTCTATGACCGGCGCAGGACCTTCCATAAAACCATTTCCCCCAGCATGGACATCCTGATCTCCTCCAACCTGGAAAGGCTCCTGTGGGAGATCGGCGGGGAGGAAAAGGTCCGCGCCTGGATGAAAGACCTTTCGGAGAAGGGCGTCTTTGCCCTGACGGAGGCGGAAAAGGGCCTGCTGGACCAGGAGTTCCTCTGCGGCAAGGCCGACGATGCACAGACCCGTGCGGAAATGGCCGCGGTCTGGCAGGCGGAGGGGTACGTCATGGATCCCCATACCGCCGTCGCCTCCCGGGTGCTGCGCGATCTGAAGGCGGAGGCAAAGGTCTGCGCTTCGCCGCTTCTGGTGTCTACGGCCTCGCCCTTCAAGTTTGCCCCGGATGTCTGCGCGGCCCTGGGACTGTGCGGGGACACGTTGGACGCCTTTGAGGCGGCGGCGGTCCTTTCCCGGGAATGCGCGCTGGCCCTCCCCGCGCCCATGGCCGAACTGAAGTCGCTGCCGGTGCGCCACCGGCGGGTGTGCGAAAAGGAAGGCATGGGGGAAGCGGTCCTGGAGGAACTGGGGAGCTGAAAGCCACGGGAAGGAGGCAGGGCGCGGGAGAGCCGTCCGCGCCGGAGGCCATGAACGGAACAAGCGAACGATCCATCCGCCTGCTGGTCCGCTGCCAGGACGCCCCGGACCGGCTTTGGCGCACCCTCCGGGCGCCGGAGAAGGAAGGGCTTTTGTCCCTGGCCTTCTTTGTGCTGGCCGCCTTTGAGGCCGAGGGCAACCACCTGTTTGAACTCCGGTACGGGGGCGTGCGCTACGTCCTCTTCCCGGAGGACGTGGAGGAGGGAGACCTGAGCGGCTTTCTGCGCATCGGCAGGGACCTGCCCGGCGGCATTCAGGAGGAGGCGCTTCTGGAGGAGACCTCCCTGAAGGACCTGGACGCCGGGGAAGGGGACAAAATGACCCTGCTGTATGACTTTGAGCACGGCCATGCCTTTGAGATCACCGTGGGCGAAGCCCTTCCCGCCGGCGGCCTGGCCGTCCTGTCCGGGGAGGGGAAAGGCATCCTGGAGAACAGGACGCCGGAGGAAACGCGCAAGCTGATCCTCGCGTGCGACCGCGCGGGGGGAGCGGTGCCCCTGGGGGACGGCACGGTCTGGGACATCCGGGACGAAAAGGATGTGCTCCGTTCCGACCTGGCGGCCCTGCGGGCCGCGCAGATGCTGCGGGATTTCCTCTCCGACGAGGAAGAATAAGGCCCGTACAGGATAAAACTTGACAAACAGGGGGCAAGTGTTAAAATAAAACCGTTCAACGTGTTTTTTATTCCCTGAAAGGAGCTGCCCGCCTATGTTTGGTTACAGACCCGACGGCCACAGAACGCCCAACATCGAACCCATCGTGCGGATCACGCCGTACCTGATGCCCACCCGCGTGGATTCCATGGTTTTTCTTCAGCATGAGGTGGATTTTGAAGCGTTGACCCGCTATATCGCCTCCCAGACGGCCAAGGGGGAAAAGATCACCTATATGCAGATCATCGTTGCGGCCTTCGTCCGGGCGGTGAGCCAGCATCCGGAAGTGAACCGCTACATCATGAACAAGCAGTTTTTCAGCCGCAACAACTGCACGGTTTCCTTCACCATGCTCAAGGATCCCCGGGACGCCGACCTGGGGGAGACGGTGGTCAAGATCAAATTCGACCCCACCGACACCCTCTATGACGTGCGGGACCGCATGGTCGACGTGATCGAGAGCAACCGGGGGGAGGAGAACAAGAATTTCGTCGACAAATTGGCTTCCGGCGTCCTGGCCGTTCCGGGCCTGGCCACGCTGATCGTGGGCCTGGTGAAGCTGCTGGACCGCTACGGCCTGTGCCCGGGCGCCCTGCTGGACAGCCTGCCCTTCCACACCAGCATGTTCATTACCAACAACGCCTCCATCGGACTGCATCATGTGAACCACCACATCTACAACTTTGGCTCCACCAGCCTGTTCTTTGGCATGGGCACGGTGCTGAAAAAGGCCGTGGTGGAAAAGGGCGTTACCCGCATGAAGCGCTATCTGCCCATCGGGATCACCGCGGACGAGCGCGTGACCAGCGGCGCCCATTTCGCCCGCTTCTTTACCACCATGAACCGCTGCCTGAACGACCCGGCCCTGCTGGAGACCCCGCCGGAGCAGGTCTTTTTTGACCCCAAATGTGAATACCACGTGCCAAAGGTGGGCGAAAAAAAAGCAGGATCCCGAAAGGACTGATCCGGGACCCCATAAAGACGCAGGCGCAGAAAAGCAGAGCCGGAACGGGCATGGACCCGTTCCGGCTCTGCTTTTCTGCGCCTTATGCGCTCTGCCCGGCATTGGCCCAATGCCGGGCCGGGTTCCGCGCATCTTACAGCATCAGGCGGTAGATCTTTTCACAGTCGGCTTCGTCAAGCGTCACAAAGCCGGAGATGGTGCCCTGCCGCCCGTCGCCGCGGCACAGGGCGTGGACCAGGACGGGGATGTCTTCCTCCCGGGCGCCGAGCTCCGCAAAGTTGCGGGGCATCCCGATGGAGACAAAGAACCTGCGCAGCCGCTCGATCCCCTCCCGGGCCGTGGATTCGGGGTGGTCAAAATCCATCTGGCAGCCCCAGACCCGCACGGCGGCCTTGGCGAACCGCATCACGTCGTGATGCATCACATAGGTGAATACCGCGGGCAGCGTTACGGCCAGCCCGGCGCCGTGGGCGCAGTCGTACAGGGCGGAAAGCTCATGCTCGATGTTGTGGCTGTTCCAGTCCTGGCTCCGCGCCGCAGGAATTGTTGTGGGCCATCATGCCCGCCCACAGGATGTTCGCCCGGGCGTCATAGTTGTTGGGATCGGCGATGACCCGGGGCCCCTCGTGGATCATGGTGAGCAGCAGCGCCTCGACCAGCCGGTCGGTCACCTCCACCTCCCGGGTATTGGTCAAATACCGCTCGTAGAGGTGGGCCATGATGTCGGTGATGCCCGCCGCCGTCTGGTAGGGCGGCAGGGTCTGGGTCAGGGCGGGGTTCAGGATGGAGAATTTGGGCCGCAGCGCATCGCCGCTGGCGCCGCGCTTGAACATGCCCTCTTCCTTGGTGATCACGCTGTCGGGGCTGCCCTCGCTTCCCGCGGCGGCGATGGTGAGCACCGTGCCTACGGGCAGCGCCCTCTCAACGGGCTTCCCGGTGTGAAATCCCAGAAATCCCCGTCGTAGACGGCGCCGGCGGCAATGGCCTTGGCCGAGTCGATGACGCTGCCGCCGCCCACGGCCAAGATGAAATCAATGTTCTGCCTGCGGCACAGGTCGATGCCCGTATAAACCAGAGAGCTGCGGGGGGTGGGCCGCACGCCGCCAAGGGTTTCACAGGCGAGCCCTTCCTGCTCCAGGGAGGCCTTCACCCGGTCCAGCAGGCCGTCTTTTGGGCGCTGCCGCCGCCAAAATGGATCAGGACCCGGCTTCCGCCGAAGCGGCGTACGAGACTGCCGGCCTGGGATTCCGTGTCCTTGCCGAACGCGAACAAGGTGGGGGAATAAAACGTAAAATTGTCCATACGATCCTTCTTTCTTGTGCCGGTGCGAAATGGGGAGGCATTCGCTGCGGGGATGAGCCCATTGTATTTCATAAAGACCGCTCTAAGTCAACCGTCGGGGCATACGTTTTTTCCCGGGCGTCGTTTCCGGTGCCCCGTTCCGCCGGGGGAGCAGCAGAAAACCCCCGGAAGGGCCTGGGGGCGCTTCCGGGGGTCCAAGGATCGGTGAGGATCAGTAATTTTCTTCCCGGACCTCAAAATAGCTCTGGGGATGGGCGCAGACGGGGCAGACCTCGGGGGCCGCGGTCCCCACGACGATATGGCCGCAGTTGCGGCATTCCCATACCCGGACGGTGCTCTTTTCAAAGACGGCCTTCGTCTCCACGTTTTTCAGAAGGGCGCGGTAGCGCTCCTCATGGGCTTTTTCGATGGCGGCGACACCGCGGAATTTGGCGGCAAGGTCCAAAAAGCCTTCCTCCTCCGCCTCCCGGGCGAAGGTTTCGTACATATCGGTCCATTCGTGGTTTTCACCCTCGGCGGCGGCCTTCAGGTTGTCGGCGGTGCTGCCGATGCCCCCCAGGGCCTTGAACCACATCTTGGCGTGTTCCTTTTCGTTTTCAGCGGTTTTCAGGAACAGGGCGGAAATCTGCTCGTACCCTTCTTTTTTGGCTACGGAGGCAAAATAGGTGTATTTGTTCCTGGCCTGGGATTCTCCGGCAAAAGCGGTCATAAGGTTCTGTTCGGTTTTGCTGCCTTTCAGCTCCATGGTTTTCTCCTCCTCCTGAAGATGGGATAAAACCATTATACCATCTCCCGCTCTGGTTATACAACTCGAACATGGCCGCTGCCGGGACTACCGTCTGCCCAGGCGGCGGTGCTCCTCAAATAGCTCCCGGGCAAGCCTTTCCCCGGTCCAAAGCAGGTTGGTGGGGGTCACCACCGCCTTGAGCACGCCCCGGGTCAGGGGACGAACAAGGTCCAGAAGGCGGTCCAGCGCGGGACGGTCCGGGATGGAAAACACCAGCAGCGGGTCGTCAAAGGCCGGGGCTGCAAGGGGCGAGGGGGCAGGCCCCTCCCCTGTCAGCAGGGCGCGCAGGGGCAGCCGGTGCTCCTGGGGGAGGACCTCCCGGCAGGCTAAACCCAGGGGGGATACGGCAAGCCGCAGGGCATCGGCCGTTTCCCTTTGAAAATTGAACATCAGCAGCGTGCCTGCGGACATGGGACCTCCTTGAAGGGCGTCATTTCAGTTCCCGGGTATACAGCGCCCGGGTGAAGGGGCCGGGCCAGGGCTGGCCGCGGTCGAAGCGGAGAACGGCCTCCAGGCACTCTGCGGCCGTCTCGTCGGTAAAATAGAAGGACTGCGCCACGCCCGACGGAAGGTCTGCCTTCCGGTCCCCCATATACAGGGGACGGGCGTTGAGCATCACCGAATACTGCCTCCTGTGGCATTGGATGGGGAAGCGTTCCCCGGTCCGGTCCGAAAGGCATCCGCCCCCCGGGCAGGCGCCGCAGCCGTCCTTTCCCCGAAGCGGGCAGGAGCGGAAGCTCATCAGGGGCAGCTTTCCGTAGACGGCCATGCCGCAGGGGCCGGAAGCCGCCACCCGGCGGAGGTTTTTCACAGGGTTTTCAAAGGACAGGTCCGCCCCCCGAAGGCCAAGGGACAGGTATTGCTTTAGGGAGAGGGAATTGAGAAGGCCAAGCGTGGCCTCTCCGTACATCGCCACCCCGGCCTCAAGGCACAAACGCAGCCCCGCGGGGTTGGATACGGCGCATTCCTTGAGCCCTTGGGCGGCGAGGGAGGCAAGCAGCGCGCGCTCCTCCTCCTCGGCAGGGCCGAAAAGAAAGCGTTCGGTCCGTCCGCAGAGCTTTTCGCCGAAGGCCGCAAGACGTTCCGGGGTCAGGAACCTCAGCGGCAGATAGACCCGGTCAAACCGGGAAACGAGCGCCTCCGTAAGCTGGCTTTCCAGGGTCAGGAAGGCCAGGCGCTCCCCCTGAAGGGAGCGGGAAGGGCGGACCTGGGCGTCCGCAAAGGGCTCAAAGGGCCAGGGACGACACAGGGAGAGGGCGTTTGAAAGCTGCTCCGCCGCCTCCCTGCGCAGCGCCCCCAGTACGGAGGCGGGGACAAAGAGCCCCTCGTCCGTCCGGCATTCCACCCGGCGGGCCCAAAAGGGCGTCCCGCCCAGTTTTCCAAGGGCCTTTTCCGCGTCCGGGGCCGTCAGGGGCGTCTTTTCGGCCGGGACGGGGAGCGGCCCGACGCATTCCGCCCGGGCGCCCTCACAGACGGCGGAAAGGGTCACGGGCCTGTCCGTCTGACAGGTCAAATACAAATCTACGGGGATGCGGGGATATTCCCTGCGGTAGCTGTCCCGCAGCCCGGAAAGAACGGCGCGGCTCCGCTCGGCGTCCTCTCCGGTGCGGACGCCGAACATCCGTTCGTCCCGCTGCCCGGTATAATAGCCCGAGGTGAAGCCGGAACGGGAAAAGACCCGCTCGAGGGTCTCCATGTCGGGCGTTTCCCCTTCCCGGGCCCTCAGGCAGGCTGTCACGGCGGCGGCCACGTATTCCGGCCGCTTGAGGCGGCCCTCGATCTTCAGGCTGGCCACGCCCATGCTTTCCAGCTCCCGGATCTTTTCCATCAGGCTCAGGTCCTTCAGGGAAAGGGCATAGCCCCGCCTGCCGTTGGAAAAGTCCAGGCGGCAGGGCTGGGCGCATTGGCCCCGGTTCCCGCTGCGGCCCCCCAGAACGGAGGAGAGGAAGCACTGCCCGGAGACGGACATGCACAGGGCGCCGTGGACGAAGACCTCGGTCTCAATGCCCTCCACGGCGGCGCAGGCACGGATCTCCTCCCGGGTGAGCTCCCGGGCCAGGACCACCCGGGAAAAGCCCATGTCCCGCATCTGGAGCACCCCCCGGGGGGAGTGGACGGTCATCTGGGTGGAGGCGTGCATGGGCATGGCGGGACAGCAGGCCTTCATCAGGCGGACGGCGCCCAGGTCCGTTGCCAGGACCGCGTCGGCGCCGCTTTCGGCGATCCGCCTGAGAGTGTCCTCCGCCTGTTTTTTCTCGCCTTCGGTAAAGAGGGTGTTGAAGGTGACATAGACCCGCACCCCCCGGGCATGGCAGTAGGAGACCGCGCCTTTCAGGTCGTCGAAGTTCTCGGCGCCCATGCGGGCGTTGAAGGCCCGGCTGCCCAGATAGACCGCGTCGGCCCCGCAGCGGACCGCGGCGACGAGCTGCTCCATGCCGCCGGCGGGGGCCAGGATTTCTGCTTTTTTCATCGGTCGTTCCTTTGCCCTCAGCGGAGCTTGCGGATGTTGTTCAGGGAATCCGTGTCCCCCAGCAGCACCAGGGTGTCGTTTTCCATAATGGCGTCGTCGCCGCCGGGGGAGACGGTGATCTTTCCGCTGCGCTTGATGGCGATGACGTCCGCCTTGTATTTGGAGCGGATGCGCAGGTCCGCCAGCGTTTTGCCGCACCAGACGCTGGGGGCGGAGATCTCCTCCACAAGGTACCCGTCGCTCAGGGGGATGTAGTCCCGCACCATGGGGGATACCAGCTGGGCGGAGAGCTTGACGGCCATTTCCTTTTCCGGGATGATGACCTGGTCCGCGCCCAGTTTGACCAGCACGTCCATATAGGTCTCGTCAAAGGCCTTGCAGATGATCCTTTGGATGCCCAGGGCCTTGAGGTTCATCAGTCCGATGACGCTGGAGGCCAGGTCGCTGCCGATGCACAGCACCGCGCAGTCGCAGTCGCCCACGCCCAATTCCGCCAGGACATCTTTTTCCAGGATGTTGCAGGTGACGGCCCGGGTGACTTCGTCGGCCACCTCGTCCACCAGCTTCCGGTTCCGGTCGATGGCCAGCACTTCGGCGCCGGCCTTGGAAAGGGACAGGGCCAGCTCCTTTCCGAAGCGGCCAAGACCGATGACAGCAAAGGTTTTCATGGTTCCTCCTATCCGATCAAAAGGGTCGTATCCGCGTAGCGGTAGCGGGGTTCGGTCTTTTCCTTGAGGAAGCCGAGGCTGAGGGTCAGCACCCCCACCCGGCCGAAATACATGAACAGGATGATGACGACCTGGGAAAGGGGCGAAAGCCGGGCGGTGGCGTTCAGGCTGAGCCCTACGGTGGCGATGGCGCTGACGCTTTCAAACAGCGCCTCGGTCACCGTGACGGGACTTGTGGCGTTGAGCACCACGGTGCCGGAAAAAACCAGGGCGATCATGATGCCGAAGATGCTCAGGGCGTTGGTGACCTGGGCCATGGGGATGGTGCGTTTGAACACCACCACGGTGGATTTCCCGCGCATTTTGCTGTAAAGGAACAAAAGCAGCACCACCAGCGTGACGGTTTTCAGCCCGCCGGCGGTGGAGCCGGAGGAGCCGCCCACCAGCATGAAGAACAGGGACAGGCTTTTGCCCGCCTCGGTCAGCCCTGCCTGGTTCACGCCGGAAAAGCCCGCGGTCCTCAGCGTCACGCTTTGGAAAAAGGCTGCCAGCAGCTTCTCAAAAAAGGGCAGGGGCCCCAGGGTCTCGGGGTTGTTCCATTCAAGGACCGCAAACAGCAGCGTGCCGCCAAGCAGCAGGCAGGCGGTGGCGATCAGCGTAAGGCGGGTGTAGACGCTCATTTTCCTTAAGCGGCGCACCCGGAAGACCTCTTCCCATACCAGGAAGCCGACGCCGCCGGTCACGATCAGGAAGGAGAGGATCAGCAGCACCGCCGGGTCGGAATGGAAGGGGGTCAGGCTGCCCCCGGGGGTGAGAAAGCCGAACAGGTCAAACCCGGCGTTGCAAAAGGCGCTGACCGAATGGAACACCCCCAGGCGCAGGGCCTTGTGAAAGCCGTACACGGGAAAGAAGCGCGCCGTCAGCAGCAGGGCGCCAAAGAGCTCGGTCAAAATACAGTAGCGCAGCATCCAGCCCGCCAGATGGCGGATGCGGCTCATGTCCTCCTCCCCCAGGGTCTGGGAAAGGACCATGCTGTCCCGCATGCCGAAGCGGCCGTTGAGCATGAAAAAGAAAACGGAGGCGAAGGACATAAAGCCCAGCCCGCCGATCTGGATCAGGCACAGCAATACGATCTGCCCGAAGGGACTCCATTGGGTATAGGTGTCAAACAGGCTCAGCCCGGTCACGCAGGAGGCGGAGGCGGAGGTGAAAAGCGCCGAAAGAAAGCCGCAGCTGCGGCCGGACCGGGAGGCCGCGGGCAGGGTCAAAAGGGCCGCTCCCACAAGGATCAGAACAAGGAAGGTGAGGGCGATGAGCTTTTCGCTGCCCAACGGACGGCCTTTGGCGGATTGACGTTGGTTCATGTTTTTCCATCCTTTGACCGCGGCGCGCCGGGAGGAGGCGCACAGAAAACGCGGAATCATCAAAGCCTTGGCGAAAACGCTGCCCCTATTATAGACAAAAGGCGCCCCGAACGCAAGGGGCGCAAAAAAGCGCCTCCCCGCGCAAGATACGCGGGGAGGCCGGGACCCGATAAGGTCACAGGACGTTTTCTTCCACCGGGAGCAGGCTGCTCTGGGCGCCCACCACCCGCAGGACAACGGTGAAGTCCATGTATTCGCCTTCCCCGATGTTCTCAAGGTTCAGGCTGTTCTGGCCGATGGCCTCCGAGGCCCCCTGGGCCCGGTAGACCTTCACACGGACGGTGTCGCCCTCCTTGAGGTCCTGGATCTGCTCAATGACGGCGGAGGAGGAGTTGGTGGTGACCCCGTTGACCTCCACGATGACGTCCCCCTTGAGGAGCCCGGCCTCTTCAGCGGGGCTGGAGTGGTCCACGCTGATGATCATGGCGCCCAGGGGCAGTTTGGCGTTGACGGCGCTGGACAGGGTGGTCACGGTCACGCCCAGGCGGGGCTTGTTGACCATGGGGTCATCGCTGCCGGAAGCAGCGGCGGAAGCGTTCTTTCCGGGGGCGGCGGAGCCGCGCAGCACTTCCTCGATCAGGGGCTTGGCCACGTTGATGGGGATGCACAGGCCGATGTTGTCCACGTCCGCGGAGGAGGAGAAGAAGCTGGAGTTGGAAGAGTATTTCCTGGCGGGGATGCCCGTGAGCTGTCCGAGAATGTTGAACATACCGCCGCCGGAGTTGCCGGAGTTGATGGCCGCGTCGACCTGGATCATGGTGTTGGTGGTGGTGTAGCGGCGGTAGTACCGGTCGTAGTTGGTATCGGTTACCTCGCGGTCCACGGCGCTGACCACGCCCACCGTGACGGTGCGCTCAAAGAGCTGGCTGAGGGGGTTGCCGATGACGATGGCCCATTCGCCCACCTGCAGCTGATCGGAGTCGCCCAGCTGCGCGGGGGCCAGGTCCAGGCCGCTGACCTGAAGCACGGCGATGTCCAGGTCGGCGTCGTAGCCGGCCACGGTGGCCTCGTGCTCGGAATTGTCGTTGAAATCGGTGACGGTGACGCGGCTGGCGTCCTCGATGACGTGGTAGTTGGTCAGCACGTGGCCGTATTTGGTGATGACGACGCCCGAGCCCGTGGCGGCCAGCTGCTCGGTGCTTTCGCCCCGGCCGCCAAAGCCGTTGCCAAAGCCAAAGCCGTAGCCGTACCCGTAGCCGTAGTTGGAAGAGGACATGCGCTGGTAGTTGTTGATGCCCACCACGCTGTCACGCACCTTGTTGACCGCCTCGGTGAAGGGACTGGTCACCTGGGAAGCATCGGTGGTGGTGTTGACGATGGCGGAAATCTCCTCCTCGGAGAGGGTGGTGGTGTCCGCACCGGCGTTCATTACCATTGTGCCCGCCGCGAGCACGCCCGCGCAGAGCACGGACAAAAGAGCGACAAACCTTTTTTTCATAAACAGGCCTCCTTATGGGAAAACGTTTTTTTTGACGTTTATGGATGGGTTCCTTTCGGAACAGCCCTATCATAGCCCCCAAATGTGAACGATATTTGAACGAAAAAAGGTAGAAAAAGGAACGGGCCCACTCATTTTGCCGCCTTTTCCCAAAAGGAGAGCCGACCGAGCCGAAAGAAGCCATATAAATAAAGTAGAAACTCTTTCCAAAAGAGGGCGTTTGTGGTATAATAAACTGAATGCCCCTTTCTGCCGTGCCGGGCGCTCCCGGACCGGCGGGGGGGATCCCAGGAGGTTTTCAATGTCCGAATTCAATTCATCTGAGGACACGCGCATCCAGCAGGGGATCCATTATGACGAGACCCAGATCCAGGTCCTGGAGGGCCTGGAGGCGGTCCGCAAACGTCCCGGCATGTACATCGGCTCCACGGATGTGCGGGGTCTGCATCACTGCGTATATGAGATCGTGGACAATTCCGTGGACGAGGCCCTGGCGGGCTTCTGCACGGTGGTGCAGGTCACGCTGCACGGGGACGGCTCCGTATCCGTCAAGGACAACGGACGCGGTTTTCCGGTGGGCATGCACCCCAAAATGCACCGGCCCGCGGTGGAGGTGTGCCTGACGGTGCTCCACGCCGGCGGCAAATTCGGCGGGGAGGGCTACAACATCTCCGGCGGCCTGCACGGCGTGGGCGCGTCGGTGGTCAACGCCCTGTCCAGGCACCTTCGGGTGGAGGTGCGGCAGAACGGCCGGGTCTATGAGCAGGAATACACCCTGGGGAAGATCGATTACGACCTTCGCGTCATCGGCGAAACCGAGGAAAGCGGCACCACCGTCCGTTTCTGGCCGGACATCCGCAGCGAGGAAAATCCCGGCGGCGTGTTTGACCCCGGCATCGATTTTTCCTTTGACACCCTGAAAAACCGCCTGCGGGAAATGGCTTTCCTCAACAAGGGCATCCGCATCGAACTCAGGGACGAGCGGGGCGAGGAGGTCAGGGAGCGCGTCTTCCATTACGAGGGCGGTCTGAAGGAATTTGTCAAATACCTGAACAAAAACAAGGAAGTGCTTTTCCCCGAGCCCATCTACGTGGAAGGGGAGAAAAACGGCGTTTTCGTGGAGGCGGCCCTGCAGTACAACGACAGCTACCAGGAAAACATCTACGCCTTCGCCAACAACGTTTTGACCCCCGAGGGCGGCACCCATCTGATGGGCTTCAATTCCGCCCTGACCCGCGCCGTGAACGACTACGGCCGCAAATACCGCATCCTCAAGGACAACGACGCCAACCTGAAAGGCGAGGATACCCGGGAATCCCTGGCGGCGGTGATTTCCGTCAAGCTGCACGAGCCCCAGTTTGAGGGCCAGACCAAATCCAAATTGGGCAACAGCGAGGTGCGGCCCATCGTGGACCGCCTGGTCTATGACAAGCTGGAGCAGTGCCTGGAGGAGAATCCCTCCATGGCCCGGGCCATTCTGGAAAGGTGCCTGGGGGCGGCCCGCGCCCGGGAAGCGGCCAGGAAGGCCCGGGAGACGACCCGCCGCAAGTCCCTTCTTGAAAGCGGCAGCCTGCCCGGAAAGCTGGCCGACTGCTCCGAAAAGGATCCGGCCAAGTGCGAGATCTTCATCGTGGAGGGGGACAGCGCCGGCGGCAGCGCCAAGACCGGCCGGGACAGGCACTATCAGGCCATCCTTCCCCTGCGGGGCAAGATCCTGAACGTGGAAAAGACCCGTCTGGACAAGATCCTGGTCAACCAGGAGATCAAAAACATGATCACCGCCTTCGGCTGCGGCATCGGCGACGAGTTCAACATCGAAAAGCTCCGCTACCACCGCATCGTCTGCATGACGGATGCCGATGTGGACGGGGCCCATATCCGCATCCTGATGCTGACCTTCTTCTACCGCTACATGCCGGAACTGATCAAGCAGGGCTATGTGTACAGCGCCATGCCCCCCCTGTACAAGGTGACCCAGGGCAAAAAGGAGACCTATGTGTACGACGACGAGGCCCTGCAGAAAAAGCTGGACGAGATCGGGCGCAACAACAAGCCGGAGATCCAGCGCTACAAAGGCCTTGGCGAAATGAGCTCCGAGCAGCTCTGGCAGACCACCATGAACCCGGAGACCCGCACCATGAAGCAGTTCACGCTGGCCGACGCCATCTCCGCGGACGAGATTTTCACCCTGCTGATGGGGGACAAGGTGGAGCCCCGGAAGGAATTCATCGAACAGAACTCCACGCTTGTGACGGATCTGGACCTGTAACGCAGGGGAAAGGAAACTTCGATTATGAGTGATATCAAGGACAGGCTTCTGCCGGCGGACCTGGAAACGGAGATGAAAACCAGCTTCATCGCCTACGCGATGGCGGTCATCATCAACCGTGCCCTTCCGGATGTGCGGGACGGCCTGAAGCCGGTGCACCGGCGCATCCTGTATGACATGAACGAATTGGGCATGACCCCGGACAAGCCCTTCCGCAAAAGCGCCCGCCTGGTGGGCGACGTGCTGGGCAAGTTCCATCCCCACGGGGACGCGTCGGTGTATGACGCCATGGTCCGTCTGGCCCAGGATTTCAACATCCGCTATCCCCTGGTGGAGGGACAGGGCAACTTCGGCTCGGTGGACGGGGACGGCGCGGCCGCCATGCGTTATACCGAGGCGAGGATGAGCAAAATCTGCACCTTCATGCTGCAGGACATCGACAAGGACACCGTCGATTTCATGCCCAACTTCGATGAGACCCTCATGCAGCCCAAGGTCCTGCCTTCCCGGTTCCCGAACCTGCTGGTGAACGGCTCCAGCGGCATCGCGGTGGGCATGGCCACCAACATCCCGCCCCACAACCTGGGAGAAGTGATCGACGGGGCGGTCTGCCTGATCGACCATCCCGACGCGGACCTGGATGAGCTGATGGAGCATGTCAAGGGCCCGGATTTCCCCACGGGCGGCATCATCCTGGGCCGCTCCGGCATCCGGGAGGCCTATTACACGGGCCGCGGCCGCATCGTGGTCCGGGCCAAGACCGAGGTAGAGGCGATGAGCTCCAACCGGGACCGCATCGTGGTCACGGAGATCCCCTACATGGTCAACAAGGCCAAGCTGGTGGAAAAGATCGCCGACCTCGTCAAGGAAAAGAAGCTGGACGGCATCAGCGACATCCGGGACGAGAGCGACCGCAACGGCATGCGGGTGGTCATCGAACTGAAAAAAGACGTGCAGGCCCAGGTGGTGCTCAACTACCTCTACAAGCATACCCAGCTGCAGGACACCTTCGGCGTCATCATGCTGGCCCTGGTGGACGGCGTTCCCAAGACCCTGAGCCTGAGGGACATGCTGTATTACTACAATCAGCACCAGAAGGACGTGGTGACCCGCAGGACCCGCTATGACCTGGAGAAATCCCTGGCCAGGGCCCATATCCTGGAGGGGCTTCTCAAGGCGCTGGACCACATCGACGAGATCGTCCAGATCATCAAGGCGGCCAAGGATACCGCCCAGGCCAAAGCGGACCTGATGGATACCTTCGACTTCTCCGACAAGCAGGCCCAGGCCATTCTGGACATGCGCCTGGCGCGCCTGACCGGCCTGGAGCGGGACAAGCTCCTGGCCGAATACCGGGAGCTGGAGGAGACCATCGCCTACCTGCGCAGCCTCCTGGAGGACGAAAAGAAGCTGATGGGCGTGGTCAAGGACGAGATGCTGGCCATCAAGGAAAAATACGCCGATCCCCGCAGGACCGAGCTGAGCGTGGTGGAGGGCGAGATCGACATGGAGGACCTGATCGCCGTGGACGACATGGTGGTCAGCCTGACCCAGATGAACTATGTCAAGCGCCTGCCCAAATCCACCTACCGGGCCCAGAACCGGGGCGGTAAGGGCATCCAGGGCATGACCACCCGGGAGGAGGACTTCGCCCGGCAGATCCGCATCGCCTCCACCCATGACGATATCCTGTTCTTTACCAACCGGGGCAGGGTCTACACCCTCAAGTGCTACCAGATCCCGGAGGCGGGCAGGACGGCCAAGGGGACGGCCATCGTCAACCTTCTGCCCCTGGCGGGGGGCGAGAGGGTGACCACCCTGATCCCCATGCCCAAGCGCCCCGAGGGCCACTTCCTGATGATGGCCACAAAGAACGGCCTGATCAAGAAGACCCCGCTGGAGGAGTTCGCCAACCTGCGCAAGGCCGGATTGATCTCCATCGTCCTGGAAGAGGAGGACGAATTGATCGGGGTGGAGCTTTCCAACGGCTCCGACGAGGTACTGATCGGCACCCGCATGGGCCGGGCCCTCAGGTTCAACGAGCGGCATGTGCGCGCTATGGGCCGCAATGCCCGGGGCGTGCATTCCATCCGTCTGGAGCGGGACGACCGCGTGGTGGACATGGCGATCATCGAGGAAAACAGCCTGGTCATGAACATCACCGAAAACGGCTACGGCAAGCGCACGGATCCCGAGGAATACCGGGAGACCGCCCGGAACGGCAAGGGCGTCAAGGCCATGAACCTGACGGAGAAGACGGGCTACCTGGTGGCCCAGCTGACCGTGCGGGAAGAAGAAGACCTTCTGATCATCACCGACGACGGCACCATCATCCGCACCCCCGTGTCGGACATCCGCGTGGCCGGAAGAGCCACCCAGGGCGTGCGCCTGATGCGCATCGCCGAGGGCAGCCGCGTGGTGGGCGTCGCCCGGGCCGAGGCCGAACCGGAGGAGGAAGAGGAGACCTCCGCCTTCCCCGCGGCGGAAGGGCCGGAAGGGGAAGGAAGCCTGGACATGGACCTGGGAAACGAAGGGGAGCCCCCGGAGGATCCTGACGAAATCTGACCTGAACGCGTGAAAGCCGGACGGCGCCTCTGCGCCGTCCGGCCTGAAACGTTTATCGCACAAATCATCGTGGAAAGGGCCGGCCGGGGCCGGCGGACAGGGTATGACACAAAAGCAGCGTTCCTTGATCGGGGGGATCTCCGTCCTGGGGCTCGCCGGGATCATCTGCAAGCTGGTGGGGGTGCTTTACCGCATCCCCCTGGCCAACATGATCGGCGGCGAGGGCCTGGGGCTTTATCAGCAGGTTTTCCCCTCCTACAACCTGATGCTGACCGTGACCAGCGCCGGTATCCCGGTGGCCATTTCCCGCATGGTGTCCCATTACACCACCCTGGGCAAAAAAGGGGAGGCGGACAAGGTGTTCGTCTGCGCTTTGCGGCTGCTGTTTGTGCTGGGGGTGGTGACCACGGTGCTGTTCCTGCTCCTGTCCCCCTCCATGGCGGCCTGGGTAGGCACGCCGGAGGGCACCCTGAGCTATATGTGCATTGCGCCCTCCCTGTTTTTCGTCTGCGTCATGGGGGCGCTGCGGGGGTATGTGCAGGGCAGACGGCACATGATGCCCACGGCCATTTCCCAATTGATCGAGCAGGTGGGCAAGGTGGCCGTGGCCCTTCCCCTGGCCCAGGCCGGCTTTGAACGGGGCGGCTGGGCCATGGGCGCGGCGGGGGCGCTGCTTGGCACCTCCATGGCCGAGGGCGTGGCCATGCTCTATATGGTCTGCGTCTGCTTTAAGGACATGGTCAAGATCCGCCGGGATTGGAGCGCGATCCGGCAGGAGGGGCTGAGCCGGAAGCGGATGACGGGAAGCATCGTGGCGGTGGCCATTCCCATTACCCTGGGGGCCTGCATCGTGCCCCTGGCGTCCGTCATCGACTCGGCCATGCTCAAGAACCTGATGGCGGGGGCCGGGATGGGGGATTCCGAGGCCCGCATCCGTTACGGCATGTATTCGGGCATGGTGCTGACCATGATCAACGTGCCCACGGCCCTGGCCATGGCCATGTCCACGAACCTTGTGCCGGACATCGCCTCCGGCATGGCCCGCGGGGACATGGACTACGTGGCCAAGGAGACCGGTACGGGGCTGAGACTCGCCTCGGTCATCGGCTTTCCCTGCTCTGTGGGGATGAGCATCCTTGCCAAGCCCATCCTGTTTTTGTGCTACGGGTCCTCCTCCTACAGCCGGGAGCAATTGCTGCTGACCGGCTCCCTCCTGGAGATCTCGGCCATGACCATTCTCCTGTTCACCCTGGTGCAGGCCACCTCCGGCATCCTGCAGGGCGCGGGCAAACAAAAGATCCCCATGCTGACCCTGGCCCTGGGGGTGGCGTGCAAGATCACGCTGAATTTTTTCCTGGTCCGTGATCCAAAGATCAACATCTTCGGCGCGCCCATCGCCTCCCTGGTGTGCTATACGGTGTCCATGCTGCCAAACCTCTGGTATACCTGCAAACATACCTCCTACCGTTTTGACGTGATGGGGGTCGTGGTGCGGCCCGGGGCGGCGGCCCTTCTGATGGGGGCGGCCGTGTACGCGGTGTATCACCTGGGGTTCGGGGGCGAGGAAGCCCTGCGGATGCATGCCTTCATGGAAAACCTCCTCAAAACCGTATGCTGCATCCTGGCGGGCGGCGCGGTTTACGCGCTTGCCGCCTGGAAACTGAAGGCCATCCGCAGGGAGGACCTGCCCGCGCGGGTCGTGGGGGCCCTCAAACGCTTCGGACCTGGCCGGAAGAACCCATAACGCTGAAAAAAACATACAAAGGGGGCTGCCGCGGAAGAAAAAAGACCGCGGCAGCCCCCTTTTCTGTCCGGCGGGGGGACAAAAGCGGGGAGGGTATATGAAATGCGGGCAGGAAAAGCGCGAAATCCGGGCAGCCTTTGGGGCCGATCGCTACGGGTTCATCGCGTTTACACTTTCGCAGCTGTTCCGGCAGACCAGGGACACGGGCAGGATCCGCTGCTGAGGGGGCAGGGAAGGGTCGTGGATGCGGCGGCGCAGAAGGTCGATGGCGGTAAAGGCCTCCTCCTGCAGGGGGCAGTCCACGGAGCAGATGGGCTTTGGGAAGCGCATGTAACCCAGGATGTTGTCAAACCCCACCAGGGAATAGTCCTTTCCGAGGAAGAAGCCCCGCGCCTCCAGCTGGGTGATCAGGCTCCAGGCCTCCACGTCGCAAAAGGAAAACAGGCCGGTCACCCCCTGCCGGATCCATTGCACCGCCTGCTCCAGGGGAGACGGTCCGCTTTCCGGTCCGGCGTAATGGATCCTTTCGGTGGGAAGTCCCAGGTCCAGACAGGCCTGCTGAAAGCCCTCAAAGCGCTTTCTTGTGGAATACACCACATGCCGGAAGGAGAGCATGCCCAGATCCCGGTGCCCGTGCCGGATCAGGTGCTCCCCGGCAAGGTACCCGCCCTGACGGTCGTCGAAGATCACGCAGTCGTCCAGATCCCCTTCCAGGTAGCGGCTGAGCAGTACAAAGGGCAGGCCGGAGGAGCGCAAAAGGCCGAGCGCCGGGGATTCAAAGGAACAGGGGGTGATCAGCAACCCGTCCACCTGCCGGGAAAGCGCCATCTCCACCATGCGGATCTCCGTATCCAGGTCGTCCTGGGAGCACAGGATCATCAGTCCGTACCCCAGACGCACCGCTTCCCGCTGGATCAGGTCGCACAAAATGGCGTAATAGGGATTCATCAGGGAGCCGGAAACCATGGCGATGGTCTTGGTGCGGCCGGAACGGAGGGAGCTGGCGATGTAATTGCGCACGTAGCCCATCTCCCGGGCGACCTTCTGGATGCGTTCGCAGGTCTCCCGGCTGATGTCCTCTTTGTTCTTCAGGGCTCTGGATACGGTATTCACCGTGACCCCCGTGGCGGCAGCGATATCCTGAAGGGTGACGCGTCCTTTGTCCTTTGTCATGGGATCCCCCCATTCCATGAACGTTCATGCTGGAACAGCGTCATTTTATCACGGCGAAAGGAAAACTGTCAATCATATGCAAAAAGAGGCATAAATCAGGCCAAATAGACTTGACATGCGCTGCTGTCCATGGTAGACTAAGAATGGTATTCAACATTAACGTTAATGTTATCGTTCAAGCATCCCAAATACAGCATCTTCGCATCCTTCCTTCCTCCAAGTCAGAAAGGAACAGAAAAATGAACGCATTCATAGAGCAGCGCGCGGATCCCTGCATCCTCCATAAAGACGGATGGTACTATTTTACCGCTTCCGTGCCCGAATTCGACCGCGTGGTGCTGCGCAGGGCCCGCACCCTCAAGGAGCTTCCGGACGCGGTGGAAAAGGTGGTATGGACGCGTCACCCCGAGGGGGAGATGAGCTGCAACATTTGGGCCCCGGAGATCCACTTTGTGGATGGCGAATGGGTCATTTATTTTGCCGCCGCCCGGGGAGGCACGGATGAAAGCGGCTGCTATGACCACAGGATCTACGCCCTTTGCAACGCCAATGCGAACCCCATGGAGGGCCGCTTCGTTGAAAAGGGCCGGGTGGATACGGGCTGGGAAAGCTTTTCCCTGGATTCCACCACGGTGGTCTTCGGCGGCAAACGGTATTTCATCTGGGCCCAGCGGGATTTTGAGATCCCGGGCAACAGCAACCTTTACATCGCCGAAATGAAAAACGCCCTGGAGCTGAAGCTGCCCGCCGTGCGGCTGAGCGTACCGGAATACGATTGGGAATGCCAGGGGTTTCTTGTGAACGAAGGCCCCTCCTGCCTTTGCCACGACGGGAAAATGTACCTGACCTATTCCGCCAGCGCCACCGACGAGCGCTACGCCATGGGCATGCTGACCCTGCCCGAGGGACGGGATCCCCTGGACGCGAAGGCCTGGATCAAATCGCCCACGCCGGTCATGGTTTCTGAGCCGGAAAACGGCCTTTTCGGGCCCGGGCACAATTCCTTTACCGTGGACGAGGAGGGCAGGGACCTGCTGGTGTTCCACGCCCGCCCCTATCCCGGCTTTCACGGCACGGCGCTGAGCGATCCGAACCGCCACTGCTTCCTCAGGGCCATTCGGTATACGCCGGAGGGGACGCCCGTTTTTCAGGACGAGGAAAAAAGGCTTGGGGAAGGTGAAGCATGAAAAGGAGATTCATGGCAGGCTGCATTTGTTTGCTGATACTCCTGTGCCTGGGAATGGGATTGGCCTTTGCGGAGGAAAACGAAAGACCCGTTCCCCGTTTCAAGGAGGTTTCGGTGCATGACCCCTCGGTGATCCGGGCGGAAGGGAAGTATTACATTTTCGGCAGCCACATGGCCGCGGCGGAGAGCGCGGACCTGATCGCCTGGAAGATGATTTCCACGGACGCGGGGCGCGGCTGCACCCTGGTGGAAAACGTCCAGGAGCAGATGAAGGAGGCCCTGACCTACGCCAGGACCGACACCTTCTGGGCCCCGGACGTGCAGCAGCTCAAGGACGGACGGTACTACCTGTATTACTGCACTTGCAAGGGGGACAGCCCCCTGAGCATGCTGGGCGTGGCGGTGAGCGACCGCCCGGAGGGGCCCTACGAAAACCTGGGGGTGTTCCTCAAAAGCGGCTACGCGGGCTATGACGCGACAGTGCTCCCCAATGTGGTGGATCCCTGTGTGTTCTTTGACAAGGAAGACCGGCTGTGGATGGTGTACGGCAGCTATTCCGGGGGCATCTTCATCCTGGAGATGGATCCGGAAACGGGCTTTCCCCTGGAGGGACAGACCGAAAACCGGGGGTACGGCAAAAAGCTGCTGGGCAAAAACCATGCCCGCATCGAGGGCCCGTACATCCTCTACAGTCCCGACACCGATTACTATTACCTGTTCCTGTCCTTTGGGGGCCTTGCCTCCGGGGACGGCTACAACATCCGGGTGTGCCGCAGCAGGAATCCGGACGGCCCCTACGAGGACGCCCTGGGGCAAAGCATGCTCGCCTGCGGCGGACGGCCCGGCACGTTCTTCAACGATCCGGACTATGAGGGCTACGGGGTCAAGCTGATGGGCGGGTACTGTTTTGAAAACCTGGAGAGCGACCAGAATCAGTTCCGCCTGGCCTACCGGTCTCCCGGCCACAACTCGGCGTATTACGATGCGGAGACCGGACGGTATTTCCTCATCTTCCACACCCGCTTCGCCGGGAGCGGGGAAAGCTTCAAGGTGCGGGTCCACCAGATGTTCATGAACGATGAGGGCTGGCCGGTGGTGCTGCCCCAGCGCTATGCCGGGGAGGGGAGAGAGACGCCGCCCGGGGAAAAACAGACGGGACTGTACAAGGTGATCCTGCACGGACGGGACATCAACAAGACGGAGCATGTCAGCCGGACGGTGACGCTGTCGGAAGACGGCCGGGTGACGGGCGACCTGACGGGGACCTGGCAGTGTGACGAAAACGGGACCTTCCGGTGCGAATTGGACGGCGTCAGCTACACCGGCGTTCTGACGGAGGCCCTGGACAGCAAGGAAAACGTGTGGGTCCCCTGCTTTACGGCGCTGGATGCCGAAGGCGCCGCGCTTTGGGGGTCCCACGCGGCACATGAGAACTGATGCGGAGGCGATTTGGGCATGAAGAAACACCTGCTTTCCTTATTGGCCGCACTGCTGGCCCTGTGCTGCCTGCCCTCCGCCTGGGCGGAGGAAGGAAAAACGGCTGACTGGATGATGTTCGCCAGCCGGACGGAAAAGTATTACAGTGAGGCGGTGCGGGGCTATACCCTGCCCCTGTACGGGGGCGAAAGCCTGGAGACGCCCATTGGAAAGACCCTGAGTACCGGGGAAGAGGCTTCCATCCCTTTTTCCGTCCCCCAGGACGGGCAGTATGAACTTTATTTTACCTATTATACGGAGACCCAGAGCGCCCTTCCGGTCGAAATGACGGTGACCCTGGACGGGCAGATCCCCTTTTATGAATTGAGGCGGATCAAGCTCAAGAGCCTCTGGATGGACGACGGCGTATTCCCCCTGGACCGGTACGGGAACGAGATCGCCACCACCCCCGAGGCGAAAAGGGTGCTTCTTGAGAGCGGCGTTTCGGACAGCGCGGGCTGGACGGACCATCCCTTCCTGTTTGAGATGAAGGCGGGGGAGCATACCCTGGGCCTGACCCTGCAGGAGGGGACCGTGACGCTGGAAGGCCTGTCCGTCCGCGCCCCGCTCAAGGACGCGCCCTATGCCGGGCAGCCCGCCGGGGGGGAGGCCATGATCCTCATCGAGGGGGAAAAGATCCACTCCCGGAACAAATCAAGCATCCGGGCGGCCGGGGAATTCGACGCGTCCCTGACGCCCTATGAGACGGCGCACCGGAAGATGAATTTCCTGGACGGGACAAGCTTTGACTCGGCCGGGGACGAGGTGACCTGGCGCTTCACCGCGGAAAAGGAGGGCTGGTACCAGCTGGCCTTCCGCTACCGCCAGAGTGTCAAGGCGGATTTCCCTGTGTTCGCGGACGTGCTGCTGGACGGCGCCCTGCCAAGCGCCGAGGCCCGCGCCGTGCCCTTTGACTACGCGGTCTCTTTTAAGCGGGGGCAGGTGCTTGCCTCCGACGGGACGCCCCAGACCTTTTTTGTGACCCCCGGCGAGCACACCCTGACCCTTCGGCTCAACGGCTCGGCCCTTTTGCCGGTGTACGAGGTCATCAACCGGGTCATGGGGGAGATCAACGGCCTGAGCCTGGAGGTGGTGCGCCTGACGGGCGGCGTGACCACGGACCGGTATCGGGATTATGAGCTTCTGACCTATATCCCGGACCTGGTGGAGATCCTCAACGGCTGGGCGGCGGACCTGGATGCCGCCGTGGAGCAGATGAAAGGCTATTCCGCCACGGGCTCCGGCAGCGCCTTCAGCAACCTGACCCTGGCGGCGGACCAGCTTCGGCGCCTGGCGCTCAAGCCCGAGGACCTGCCGAGGCGGCTGAGCGAATTGTCCACCGGCAGCAACAGCGCGGCCAGGATGCTGGCCCAGCAATTGCAGGACATCGCCCAGAACGACCTGAGCGTCGATCAGATCTATCTGTATCAGCAAGGCGCAGCCCTGCCGGAGGGGATCTCCCTTCTCGGCGGCGCAGCCAAAGGGGCGGAGCGCTTCTTTACCTCCTTCGGCAGCCAGGATTACGCGGTGGGCACCGGGAAGGAAGGCCATCTGCAGGTGTGGATGGGGCGCAGCCGGCAGTACCTGGAGATCGTGCAGAACATGGTGGATTCCATGTTCACCCCGGAGTCGGGCATTGAGGTGGACCTGTCCATCATGCCGGACGCCAACAAGCTGGTGCTGGCCAACGCGGCGGGAACCGCGCCGGACGTAGTGCTGAGTTTGCAGTACGTGGTGCCCAGCTACCTGGACATCCGCGGCGCGCTCTATGACCTGACCCGCTTTGAGGATTTTCCCCTGATCGCCCAGCGTTTCTCCTCCGGTCTGTTTATCCCCTATACCCTGGAGAACGGCATTTACGCCATGCCAGAGACGGTCAATTTCTGGGTGCAGTTCTACCGCAAGGACATCCTGGGCGCGCTGCACATCGACGTGCCAGATTCCCTGGAACAGGTCAAAATGATCCTTCCGGAACTGCAGCGGCGCAATATGAACTATTACTTCCCCACCGCGGGCATGGCCGGCATGAAGGTGTTTCCCGGCACCCTGCCGCTGATCCTTCAGAGCGGCGGCAGCATCTACGGCTCAACCATCGGCGACACCACCCTGGACAGCGAGGAGAGCCTGAGGGGCTTTAGGGAGATGACGGAGCTGTTCACCGTCTACAACATGCCCACCGACGTTCCCTCCCCGGGCTTCTACCAGCAGTTCCGGGACGGCACGCTGCCCATCGGCATCGCGGACCTGGCCACCTACAACCTGCTGCTCAACGCCGCGCCGGAATTGGACGGCATGTGGGACATCTCCCTCTTCCCGGGGCTGACGGACGAAAATGGGGACGTGCAGCGCTGGACCACCGGCGGCGCCGAGACCATGGCCATCCTTTCCCAGACGGAAATGCCAAACGAGGCGTGGACCTTCCTCAAGTGGTGGTCCAGCGCGGAGGTCCAGTCCGAGTTCGGGAACCTTCTGCAGTCCACCTACGGCAGTGAGTACATCTGGCCCACCGCCAACAAGGAGGCCTTCGAGTCGCTGCCCCTCAAATCCGCCCACAAAAAGGTGATCCTGGAACAGATGACCTGGATGACCGAGGCGCCCTGGGTGCTGGGCACCTACATGCTGGAAAGGGAACTGAGCAACGCTTTTATCTCCGTGGCGGTGGACGGCACCGATGCCAGACGGGCATTGGATACGGCGGTCAAGCGCATCAACCGGGAAACCTACCGGAAGCTGGAGGAATTCGGCTACTGGAAGGACGGGGCGATGGTAAAGGAATTCCCGACGCCGGACGTGACCGTGGTGCAGAAGCTGATCGATGAATACAACCAGAGGAAGGAGGCGGAAAAATGATCACCAAGCGCAGAACCCCCTATCTTTTCCTCATGCCCTACCTGATCCTGTTTACGGTGTTCATCATCGTTCCGACGGTCATGGCCATTGGCCTGAGCTTTACCAACTACAACGCCGTGCAGACTCCCCAGTTCGTGGGGTTGACCAACTACATCAACCTCCTGACCCAGGACACCATTTTCCTGCAGTACGTCCTGCCAAATACCATCCTGTTCAGCCTGGTGGTGGGGCCGGTGGGCTACATGCTGGCCTTCTTCCTGGCCTGGTCCCTGAGCCAACTGACCAAGCTGCCCCGGACCGTGCTGGCCCTGATCCTCTACAGCCCCAGCATGACCATGGGCGTGGCTATGACGGTCATGTGGCGGGTGGTGTTCCTTGGGAACCAGAGCGGCATCGCCAACTACGCCCTGACCCAGCTGGGGATCATCACCGAGCCCATCGTCTGGATGCTCAATACCAACTACATCATGCCCATCGTGATCATCGTAGCCCTGTGGGGCAGCATGGGCGTGGGCTTCCTGGCCATGCTGGCGGGCCTGCTGGACGTGAACCCGGAACTGTACGAGGCCGGCGCCATCGACGGGGTGCGCAACCGTTTCCAGGAAGTGTTTTACATCACCATCCCCTCCATGAAACCTCAGATGCTCTTTGGCGCGGTGATGAGCATCGTCAACGCCTTTCAGGCGGGCAACATCGGCGTGATGCTCACCGGCTCCAACCCCACGCCCCAGTACGCGGCCCAGCTGATGACCAATCACATCGAGGATTACGGCTTTACCCGGTATGAGATGGGCTATGCCGCCGCGGTATCCGTTGGATTGCTTGGGCTGATCTACGCCTTCTCCTTCGTGGCGCGGATGCTCTTTGCGGAAAAAGACTGAGAAAGGGGGGAAATGATATGGCAGCCATCGGCGGAACAAGGGTCAACCCGAAAAAGTTCCACAAAAACCAGATCCCGATCTACCTGTACCTGATCCCCATCGCGGTGTTCATGGGCCTGCCCATTGTATATATCATCAATCACGCCTTCAAGCCCATGGACGAATTGTTCGCGTTCCCGCCCCGGTTCTTCGTGTCCCACCCCTCGCTGATCAACTTCCAGAACCTTTTCCAGGCGGCGGGCACGTCCTCCATCCCCCTGAGCCGGTACATCTTCAACAGCGTCCTGGTGACGGCGGCTGTCGTGTTTTTGAGCGTGATCATCAGCACCATGGCGGCCTTCGCCCTGAGCAAGATGCATTTCAAGCTGAAAAACACGGTGTTTGAGGTCAACAACCTGGCGCTCATGTTCGTGGCCACGGCGGTGACCATCCCGAGGTACCTGACCATTTCCAGCATGGGCATCCTGGACACCTACTGGGCCCACATCCTGCCCCAGGTGGCCATGCCGGTGTGCCTGTTTTTGATCAAGCAGTTTGTGGACGGAGTGCCCAATTCCCTGATCGAGGCGGCCCAATTGGAAGGGGCGGGAAGCTTCACGGTGTACCGGAAGATCATCCTGCCTTTGATCAAGCCGGCCATCGCCACCGGAGCCATCCTGGTGTTCCAGAACGTGTGGAACAACATCGAGACCTCCAACCTGTTCACCTCCTCCGAGGGGGTAAGGACCCTGGCCTTTTACATGAACACCCTGAGCACCGCCGGCACCGTGCAGGGCCAGGGCATGGCGGCGGCCGCGGCGCTGATTATGTTCATACCCAATCTGCTCCTGTTCGTGGTGATGCAGTCCAGCGTGATGAACACCATGGCGCACAGCGGTCTGAAGTAGGGGGAGGATGAAGATGAGAAAGAAAATCGCGCTTCTTCTGATCCTGACGATCCTCCAGGGCGCGGGGCTTTTCCCCACCGCCCAGGCCCGGATGCCCTACAAGACCTTTACCCTGGGGGTCAACAAGGAACTGGTGGAGACCCAGGCGGCCTATGAGCCGGTCCGCACCATGATCCGCTTTGGCGAGGAGACCCTGAAGAACCCCCAGGACCTGCGCATGGGCCCGGACGGGAACCTGTACATCGCCGATACCGGCAACAAACGGATCCTGGTGGTTTCCCGGGAGGGCGAACTGATCCGGGAGATCAAGGACAAAAAGAATTTCAAAACGCCCAGCGGCGTCAACGTGGACGCCGAAGGCAACATCTACGTGGCGGACGAGAGCGCCCGGGCGGTGCTGGTCTACAGCCCGGAGGGAGAGCTGATCCGCTCCTGGGAAAAGCCCACCCATCCGCTCTTTGGGGATACCGCCCCCTACAAGCCGAGGAAGGTGGTCCTTGACAAGCGGGGCAACCTGTACATCTGCTCCAAGGGCAACACCAACGGCATCGTGCAGATCTCCCCGGCCGGCGAGGGCGAATTCCTGGGCTATTACGGCGCCAACCAGTCCAGCGTGTCCGTGCTGACCGCCATCCGCAAGGCGGTGTTCACCGACGAGCAGCTCTCCTCCATGGCGGGCATCGTGCCCATCAGCGTGGAGAACCTGTGCATCGACGAAAAGGGCATGGTGTTCGCCGTCTCCCAGACCAACGACGAGCGCAGCCTGAGAAGGCTGAACGTGGCGGGCCGAAATACCATGACGCCGGATTACTGGACCGAGCTGACCTGCGCGGTGGCGGTGACCGGCCAGGGGTCCGTGTTCACGGCCAACGCCAACGGGCGCATCGTGGAATACACCTCCGAGGGAGACATGCTGTTTGTGTTCGGCGCCTTTGACAGCGGCGACCAGCGCATCGGCACCTTCAAGAGCGTGACCGGCCTGGTGGCGGACGAGGATTACCGGCTGTACGTGCTGGACGCGGTGCTTTGCAGCGTGCAGGTATTGGAGCCCACGGAGTTCACCAGCCTCGTGCACGAAGCCTTCACCCTTTTCCAGGACGGCAAATACGCCCAGAGCAAGGGCCCCTGGACGCAGGTGCAGCGCATGAACAGCCTGTTTACCTACGCCAACACCGGCATGGGCGAGGCGCTGTACCGGGAGGGGGACTTCGAAGAGGCGCTGAAAAACTTCCGCAACAGCGGCAACCGGCAGGGGTATTCCGACGCCTACTGGGAACTGCGCTCCGACTGGCTCCACAGCAACGTAGGCACGATCCTGATCGTGCTTGTGGCGGTGGTGGTGCTCTGGCAGGTCCTCAGGGCGGTGGACCGGAAGACCGGCTTCCTGAAGCCCGTGAAGGCCTTCCTGGCCCGGGTGAAGAACCTTAAGTTCTTCAGCCAGACGGGCTGGGCCTTCAGGATGCTGAACAATCCCTACGACTGCTGCTACGGCATCAAGCATGAGAAGCGCGCCTCCTATTGGAGCGCGGTCGTCATCCTGGTGTGCTATTTCGTGCTCAGCGTGATCAGCAAGTATTACAGCGGCTTCCTGTTCAAGCAGGTGCTGGAGGGGCAGTTTGAGCTGCTGAGCGACTTCATCACCTTCTTCGGGGTCTGGCTGCTGCTGGTCATCTGCTGCTACCTGGTTTGCACCATCAAGGACGGCGAGGCCCGGTTCAAGGACCTTTTCATCGGCAGCGCCTACGTGCTGGCCCCGATGATCGTGTTCCTGCCCATCCGCATCCTTCTGACCAACGTGCTGACCTACAACGAGGCCTTCTTCATCACCCTGATCGACGTGGTCAGCTATGGCTGGACGGGGCTCCTGATCCTGCTGATGCTCATGTACCTGAACGATTATTCCTTCAAGCGGACGCTGGCCATTGTGATCCTGACCCTGTTCACGGTGCTGATCACGGCGGCCCTGCTGTTTGTGATCTATGTGCTGATTACCCAATTGATCAGCTTCGTTTCGGGAATTTACGGAGAGGTGGTGTATCGCTTTGTCAGGCGGACGTAAAAAACTGGCACTGCTCCTTTCGCTGCTTCTGGTTTTGAGCGCCGCCCTTCCGGCCTTTGCCCGGGCCGGGGAGGGCGCGGTGCCCGAAGGATATGAGCTGATCGCCGAAAACAGCCGCTTCAACCTCTATTTGCGTAAAAGTACCCTGGCGGTCATCGCCGAATCCAAGGAAAGCGGCAAACGGCTGTATTCCACCGTCCAGAATCCGGAGGAAATGAAGGACAACGCCACCTGGAAGGGCTTTTACCAGAGCGGCATCGTCATGGAATACCTGGACGGGGTGAAGTCCCTCCCCGTGCAGGCGGATTTCATCAACACGAAAAACGAGGTGGACCTGACCCTGACCGGGGACGGATACGCGGCGAAGGTCCGCTATCCGGACCTCGGCATCGGCTACGAGGTCACATTGAAAATGGACGAGCGGGGCTTTTCCGTGTCCATCCCCAAGGATTCGATCACCGAGGAAATGCCGGACACCTACACCGTGGCCAGCTTCTATGTGTATCCTTTCATGGGCTACAGCTACCTGGGGCAGGATGAAGGCTACATGATCATTCCCGACGGCCAGGGAGCGATGATCGAGCTCAAGGACAACGAGGAGCGGTTCTCCTCCCCCTTTGACCGGGCGGTGTACGGCACCAACATCGGGGTGGAAAGCTCCGTCTACAGCGACTGGAGCGTGGACGCGGAGCAGGTCCTGCTGCCCGCCTTCGGCATGGTGCACGTGGAGGACCGCCTGGCCGTGCTCGGCTTCATCGAGAACGGCGACGCGGCCGCCCGCATCATGGCCTATCCCAACGGCGTGCGCATGAAATTCGACTGGGTGTGCGCCAAATACCTCTACCGCCTGGTGTACTCCCAGCCGACGGGTCCCAACTCCTCCACCATCAGCATGCGCACGGAGCATGCCCGGGACATCGACATCCAGCAGCAGTTTTTCCTGGAGGACGGCGAGCGCGCCAGCTACGCGGGCCTGGCCTGCGCCCTTCGGGACTACATGACGGAAAAGGGCTACTTTGGCGAGGCGGACCCCACGGTGTTTGACATCGCGGTGGATTTCCTGGGGGCGGAGACGGAAAACGACGTCCTGGGGAAAAAGAGCGTGCCCATGACCACCTTTGCGGAGGCCGGGGAGATCCTGCAGGACCTTGCCGGGAAGGGTGTCAGCGGCATCAGCGTCACCTACCGGGGCTGGCAGGAGGGCGGCCTGAGCGGCGCGCTTCCTACGGACGCCTACGCCCCCGCTGGCAGCCTGGGCGGGAGCGGCGCGCTGGAGAAGCTGATGGAGGAGGCCCGGAAACTGAATGACCGGCTTTCCCTGGAAGCGGACTTCCTGCACCTGAACACCCAGACCCATCCGCTGCTGTTCTATTCCAGCTTCAAGATGATCACCTCCCAGACCTGGAGCCGCCCCACCTTCGGCAAGGTCTACGATACCATGTACTGCCTGACGCCCAGCAAGACCCTGGAGATCGGCAGGAACACCGTAAATCAGATGGCCTCGCACCGGGTGCCGGGCGTGTCCTTTACGGGGATCCCCTCCCTGATGAGTGATTTCTACGAGAGCGATCATTATCAGGACAGCACCGTCATGATGGCGGGGTATGAGACGCTGGTCAAAGAGGCCGCGGAAAAAATGGAAGTCACCCTGAACAAGGCCAACTGCTACCTGTGGCGCCACGCGGCGGCCCTCAAGGAAATGCCCGTCGCGGGTTCCGATTACGCTTACGTCAGGCGGGACATCCCCTTCCTGGCCATCACGGTCAGCGGCAAGCTTCCGTATTATACGGAATACGCCAACTTCCAGGCCAACACGAACCGCTATTTCCTCCACCTGGTGGAGCAGGGCACAAGGCCCGCGTTCCTTCTGACCATGGAGGACCCCATCAAGCTGCAGAACACCAACAGCAACGACGTGTATTCCTCCCGGTATGAACTGTACCGGGACCTGATCCCCCGGTGGTATGAGGAGCTTTCGGCCCTGCATGAGAAGCTGGGCGCCGCCCAGATTACGGATCATGTGTTCCAGGGAGATCTGGTGCGGGTCACATGGTCCAACGGCATCAAGGTGTATTTGAATTTCGGCAGCCGGACGGCGGAAATGGACGGGGTGACCCTGGACGGCGCCGCTTATAAGGTGGTGACGGAGCCGTGAGCGCGAAAAAGAAAAAGAATCCCCATGACAAACGGCATCTGACCAAAAGGACGCTGCGGGAGTGGGGCTTCGGATACCTGTTCATCTCCCCCTGGATCGTTGGGGTCAGCATCTTCTTCCTCTATGCCATGGTGCAGAGCCTCCGGTTTTCCTTCTCCCGGGTGGAGCTTTCCAACGGCGTTGTTCTGCACCCGCTGGAAAACGGCCTGTTTGAGAACTTCGTCAAGGTTTTGACCACCGACATCAATTTCCCCATGACCCTGGCGAATTTCGGCATTGGACTGGTGCTGCAATTGCCCGTGATCATTGCCTTCAGCCTGATCATCGCGCTTTTGCTTAACAGCAACATCCGCTGCCGCAGCCTGTTTCGGATGATCTTCTTCCTGCCGGTCATCATCGCGACGGGGCCGGTCATGAAACAATTGACCGCCCAGGGCGTGTCCAGCGTCCCGATGGTGAGCCAGAACGCCCTCCTGAGTGTGCTCAAAGACCTGCCGGAGTTCATTTACACCCCCATCAACAACCTGTTTTCCTCCCTGATCCTGATTTTGTGGAATTCGGGCATCCAGATCCTGATCTTCCTCGCGGGGCTGCAGAAGGTGCCGCGTACGCTGTACGAGGCGGCGAAGATCGACGGCGCTTCCGGCTGGGAATCCTTCTGGAAGATCACCCTGCCCACGGTCAAGCCATTGATCCTGCTCAATTCCATCTATACGGTGGTGACATTGGCCACGGGAGGCTCCAACGAGATCATCGAACTGATCTATACGGCCACCTACACGGCCACCCAGGGCTACTCCTACGCCATGGCCATGAGCTGGATCTACACCCTGGTGGTCGCGGTGATCCTGGTGATCGTCTTCCTGCTTTTGAAGGAAAAGAGCGACAGGCACGTGGTGTACGAGCAAAAGCGGGTGGACATGAAGGGCGTCAAAGGAACGGAGGGGAGGTGAGTCCATGAAAATGAAAACGAAAATCGACCGCACGGCGCTTGAGAACCGCAAGGAAAAGCTGCGCTCGCTGATGCTGGGCAACGCGGAAAAACGGGGATTCGTCGGAAGCTTCGTGGTGTACCTGCTTTTGATCGTCATTTCCTTCATTTTCCTGTATCCCGTTCTGTACATGCTCAGCCGCTCCCTGATGAGCAGGAACGACCTTCTGGATTCCTCCGCCATGTGGATCCCCTCTTCCATCACCCTGCACAACTACGAATCGGCGATCCTGACCATGGATTACTGGAACAGCCTGCTCAAGAACCTGTACCTGGCCGTTGTGCCCACCCTGGCCCAGGTGTTCATCTGCTCCATGGTCGGCTACGGCTTCGCCCGGTACAATTTTCCCCTGAAAAAGCTGTGGATGGGCATCCTGATCCTGGCCTTCCTTCTGCCCACCCAGACGACAGCGCTGCCCAACTATCTGGTGTTCCAGAACCTGCGCATGATCGACGGGACCATCCGGCCCTTCCTGATCACGTCCATCCTGGGGCAGGGCTTCAAAAGCACCCTGTGCGTGCTGATCTTCTACAACTTCCACCGGCAGGTGCCCCAAAGCCTGATCGAGGCGGCGGAGATCGACGGCGCCGGCCATCTGAAGGCGTATTTCCGCATCGCCATCCCCCTGGCGGGGGCCGCCATCGTGGTGGTGACGCTGTTCTCCTTCGTCTGGTACTGGAACGAGACCTACCTGGTGCGCAATTACCTGGGCTACGGCTCCACGCGCAACACGGGCCTGACCACCCTGATGCTGGAATTGAACGCCTTTGAGGACAGCTACGCCAACGCGTACACCACCTGGGCCTCCAGCGTCACCTCTTCGGACCGCATCAACGACGCCATCCGCATGGCGGGCACGGTGCTGGCCATCGCGCCGCTGATGATCCTCTATTTCGTCCTGCAGAAGCAGTTCGTGGAAAGCGTGGACAGGGCCGGCATCACCGGCGAGTGACCCTTTGGGCCGGCGGACCCGGCCCCGAACGATCCAAGATCAAAGCCGGATGGCTTTGAAATATAAAGGAGGAACCTGTTATGAAGAAGACCCTTGCACTCATCCTGGCACTCTCGATGCTGCTGGGCATGCTGTCCTTCGCCTCCGCGGAAGACAACGCGATGCCCGAGATGAACACCACCGACGAGATCACCCTGTCCTTCATGACCTGGGACGACTTTGAGATGACCGAGGCGCTGGCCGCCAAGTTCATGGAGAAGTACCCCAACATCAAGGTGGAAGTGATCCGCACCACCACGGCGGACATCGCCGGCGAGCTGCTCAACCGCGCGGCCACCAACGACCTGCCCGACGTGTACTTCTGGCTGGACCTGGAGCCCCTGATTGCAGGCAAGTACATGTATGACATCACCAAGTTCGTCGAGAACGACGAAGAAGCCCAGACCATGCTCTATGACACCCTCAAGCGGGTGGGCTATGTGGACGGACAGCGCTGCTACTTCATGGCCGGCGAATTCCTGCCCGCCACCGTCTACTGCGACGCCAACGTGTTTGAGAAGATGAACGTCGAACTGCCTCCCCAGGATTGGACTTGGGAAGACATGCTGGAGCTCATCGACGAACTGTCCGATCCCTCCCAGGGCTACTGGGGCTACTTCAACGGCATGTACGGCCTGGTCACCGACGGCCCCATCGCCCTGACGGACGACGCCATCGGCGAATTCGGCTGGGACGGCGAGCAGTATGACTTCGCCACCGGCTGGGTGGATTCCATCGAGGTCCAGAACGAGAACCTGCGCCTTGGCAAGACCCTCGTGGCGGATTCTGCCGAATACCAGGCCCTGAACCTGGGCGACGAGTGGCCCGGCCAGACCGGCCACGTGGGCATCGTCACCGACGCCTTCTGGACGCTGAACAACATCTATACCAAGCCCCTCTCCACCGACCGCGGCATCAAGATGGTGCCCTACAACCCGCCCCTGGGTGCCGACACCGTGAACGCCGGCCAGCTGGCCTTCCTGGACTTCTATTCCATCTCCTACACCTGCGAGCATCCCCGCGAGGCCTATGAACTGGCCAAGTTCCTCACCTGGGGCAAGGAAGGCTGGATGGAGCGCATCAAGCTGTTCCCCGAACTCACCTGGGAATCCACCGGCGAGAAGGCCTATGACGTGCCCAACTGCCTGCCCATGATCACCGACGAGGAAGTGTTGGACGCCTATGTGGCCCTGATGCCCGACCTGGGCTATTGGAACGACTGGGCCGCCTTTATGGATGGCATCCAGAACCCGGTTACCTGGGGCAGCCGCTCCATCCCCGGCTTTGCCTCCTTCGTGAACAACTACTATCACGGCTCCGATTACAACGGCACTGTGGGCATTGAAGCCGCCATTGCCGCCGGCACCGTGGACCCCTACGACTACACCGACAAACTGGCTGAAGCCGGCCGTCAGTACTATGACGAGGCCATGGCCGTGTTCTACGGCGTGTACGGCCAGCCCGAATAAGCATTCCCTGTATCGGATCCCTTTAGCGGGAGGCACGGCCCTGCCGTGCCTCCCGACCTTTATCAAAGGAGCGTTCTATGCGCCGACTGCTTTTATTGCTGCTTATCCTTGCCCTGTGCCTTGAGGGCGCCGCGGGGGCGGAAACGCTGGTCTGCGATGCAGAAGCCCCCGTCCATGAGATCAGCCAGACCCTGTACGGCCTGTTCTTTGAGGACATCAATCACGCGGCCGACGGGGGGCTGTACGCGGAGATGCTTCAGAACCGTTCCTTTGAAAACGAGGACCTGACCAAACCGTCCTTTTACCAGCACCTGACGGGCTGGCAGTTCAACACCCTCGCCAAGGGCGACGGCATTCTGTCCCTGGAGCAGGCGGACCCCCTCAACGGCAACAACCCGCATTATGTGCGTATCCAGAGCGGGGAGACGGGCTATGCCTTCCAGAACCTGGGGTACAGCGCCAGCGCGTTCCGCGGGGGGCTGTGCGTCGAGGCGGGCGGACGGTATGACGTCTCCGTCTGGCTGCGCAGCCCGCAGCCGGGCGGAATGGTGGAGGTGGGCCTGACCACCAAAGGGGGAACACCGCTCAGCGACACGGTCGTGTTCACCCCGGGGGAAAGCTGGACGAAGCATACGGGGGTGCTGGCGGCCGCGTCTCAGGCGGAGGACGCCTGCCTGACCTTCACCCTTCACGGCGCCTTTACCCTGGAGGCGGACATGGCCTCCCTGATGCCGGAGGACCGCGTCGGCGCCTCCTGGCCGGGGGGCGGCCTCAGGCGGGACCTGGTGGAGGCCCTCAAGGCCCTTCATCCCCGGTTCCTCCGGTTCCCCGGAGGGTGCGTGGCGGAGGGGTCCTGGGTGTGGGACAACCTGTACCGCTGGAAGGACACCGTAGGCAGCGTGGAACAGCGGAAGGAGAACTGGAACACCTGGGGCTATATGCAAAGCTGCGGCATCGGGTTTTATGAATACTTCTGCCTGTGCGAGGAATTGGGGGCCCTTCCCCTGCCGGTGGTGGGGAGCGGCGTCCTCTGCCAGGCCCGGGAGCCCCGGGAAGCCCCCATGGACGAAGAGGCGCTGGCAAAGTGGACGCAGGACGTGCTGGACCTTCTGGAATTCGCCCTGGGGGACCAGCAGACGCCCTGGGGCGCGCTGCGGTGCGAAATGGGCCATCCGGCGCCCTTTGACCTCAGGTACCTGGCCATCGGGAACGAAAACTGGGGGGACGTGTATTTCAGCCGGTATGCAAAGATCCGCGAGGCGGTAAGGACAGCGTACCCGGGGATCACCTGCGTGGTCGCCTGCGGGCCCGTGGCGGAGGGCAGCCTGTTCAGCGCCAGTCGGTCCCGGATCCTCAGGGACTTCCGGGAGGATCTGTCGGACGAGCATTATTACATGGACTGCGGCTGGTTCCTGAAAAATACCCATCGGTACGACCAGTATCCCCGGGACGCGAAGGTGTTCCTGGGGGAATACGCGGCCCATGAGCCGGCAGCGGGGGGCCGCCGCCCCAACACCCTCTACAGCGCCCTGTGCGAGGCGGCCTATCTGACCGGCATCGAGCGCAACAGCGACGTGGTGGCCCTGTGCTGCTACGCGCCGCTGCTGGACCGGCTGGGCATGGACCAGTGGACGCCGGACCTGATCGGCTTCAACGGTCGGCAGGTGGTGCTGACCCCCAACTATTACATCCAGCAGATGTTTTCCTTGTCCCTGGGGAAGACCCTGATCCAAAGTCAAATGACCGATGGGGACGGGAAAGAGATCCGGGATACGGCCGCGGGGCTGTACCACGCCGCCTCCGTGGACGGGGACGGAAGGATGTATGTCAAACTGGTCAACGTTTCCGGCCAGGAAAAGCCCGTCCGCATCCAAATCCGGGGAAAGGCCCCGGAGGGGGAGGGGACCGTGACCCTGCTGGCCGGGGAAAAGCAGGCCGTGAACAGCCTTGGCGGGGAACAGGCCGCGCCGGAGACGTTTCGGGTCTCCTTTGCCGGCGGGGAGGCGGAGCTTCTTTTGCCCGGCTTCAGCGCGGCGGTCCTGACCGTAGAGTAAACAGGAGGATAAGATGCAGCACTATCTGTTTGTCCATTTCCGGGAGACCACGACCCCAGACGGGGAGCAGGTGTATTTTTCACTGAGCCGGGACGCCTTTACCTGGGAGGCGCTGAACGGGGGCAGGCCCGTCCTGTGGGCCTATTACGGGGACCACGGGGTGCGGGATATGACCGTGGTCCGGGAGCAGGGCTCCGGCCGGTTCCACATTTTTGCCACGGACCTGAGCCTGTCCTACGGCATGCGGGGCAAATACGCCCATTCCTGGGAGAACATCGTCGCCCACGGCAGCAGGGACCTGGCCCACTGGACGTCACAGGACCTGGTCCACTGGTCGGAGGAGGAAATGATCCCCACGGGCTCGGAGGGGCACGGCTGCGTCTGGGCGCCGGACGTGCTCTTTGACCCGGAACGCGGGGATTACCTGCTGCACTGGTCCTCTCCCCAGGGGGACGGGAAGGGGCGTCTGGCCATCTGGTACCGGCGCACAAAGGATTTTGTCACCTGGACGGAGCCCAGGCTCCTCTACAAAAAAGAGGACGCGGGGGTCATCGACTCGGCCATGTACGTCGAGGACGGGCGGTATTACCTGTTCGTGAAAAGCGACCATGCCCCAGCCCGGGTGATCCTTTTGCGCGCGGACCATGCCACGGGCCCCTTTGAGCGGGTGACGGCCTTTGACGAGGCCATGTCCGGCGTCGCCGAGGGCCTGTATGAAGCGCCCACCGCCGTCCGCGCCGAGGACGGAAGGTGGTGCCTGTTCCTGGATTTTTACGGGGCCCGCGGCGCGGGGCAGGGGTATGTGCCCTTTGTGGCGGACAGTCTGGCAGGCGGGCGGTTCGTGCGCAGCGACAAGGCCTTTTCCTTCCCCTTCGGGTTCAAGCACGGCACCATCCTGCCCATTACGCCGGAGGAATACGACCGCATGAAGGCCCACGACTGGACCGATCTCCCGGACGGCCGGTGGAAATAAGAGAACCGTAAGCAGTAAAAAGAGAACAGGAGAAAGCACGGGATGGAAACCATTCGCAGCGAGGAACGTTTTGTCCGGGCGGGGGAAAAGCGCATCTATGGGCGCGCCTTCCTGCCGGAAGGGCCGGGGAAGCATCCGGCGGTGATCCTAAGCCACGGTTACAACGGCTGCCATGCCGATTTTGAGCGGGAGTGCCGCTTTTTCGCCCGGCAGGGGATCCTCGCCTACGCTTTTGATTTTTGCGGCGGGTCCACGCGCTCAAAGAGCACGGGTGCAAGCACAAACATGACCCTGTTTACGGAAAAGCAGGACCTGCTGGACGTGTTTGACGCGCTCTGCGCCTGGGAGGAGGCGGATTCTGAGCGGATCTGTCTTCTGGGGGGCAGCCAGGGGGGCCTGGTGACGGCCCTGGCCGCGGAGGAGATCGGAAACCGGGCGCGGTGCATGATTTTGTATTTCCCCGCCTTCAACATCCCGGAGGACTGGCGGCACCGGTTTGACGAAGGCGGCATCCCGGAGGAAGTCCCCTTCTGGGGCCTGACACTGGGGCGGGGGTTCTTCGAATCCATGAAAACCCTGGACCCCTTTGAAAGAATCGGGGGGTATGGCAATCCCGTCCTGATCCTGCAGGGGGACCGGGACGAGATCGTCCGTCCCGCGATTGCGGAGCGGGCGGTCCGGCGCTATCCCCGGGGGGAAATGCGCCTGCTGCCGGGCGAGGGGCACGGTTTTTCCCCGGCAGGGACGGATGCGGCCCTGAAGGAGGCCCTGTCGCTGCTTGAACGTGCGGAGTTTGGGATTTTGTGATTGCCAAAGCGGTCAAACTGTGCTATGCTTTTCTCACACTATAACGCCATCGGCGCTGAAGGAGGAACCGGATATGAAGAAATACGAATGCCCCTGCGGCTATATCTACGATCCCGCGGTGGGGGATCCGGACAGCGGAATCGCCCCCGGCACGGCTTTTGAGGACATCCCCGAGGATTGGGTCTGCCCGGTCTGCGGCCTGGACAAGTCCGCTTTTACCGCCGTCGAGGAATAATCCAGGATGTATTTGCGCCGTCCCCTTTCCGGGACGGCCTTTTTGTGAAAAAAACGCCCCTTCTGCCCAATGACCGTCGCGGCGGGAGGGGCTCGCTGGAACAGCCGGGGGGACAGGCGCCCGGCAGGGAGGGGAAACATTGTCCGGATTTCTGCGCTTTGGCTTTAACGGGGTGGCGCCCATCTGCCTGCTATTGGCTTTGGGGGCGTTCCTGAAGGCGATCCGGGTGCTGGACGGCGGCGCCGCCCGTACCCTCAACCGGCTGTGCTACCAGGTGCTGCTGCCCCTGAAGCTGTTTGACCAGCTGGCGGGGGCGGACATCACCAGCGTAACGGATCCCACGCTGCTGGCTGTGACCGTGGGGGGGACCGCATCGGTAATCCTGCTGTTGTGCGCCCTGGTGCCGCGCTTTGTGCCCCCGGGACCGGAGCGGGGGGAAATGATCCAGGGCATTTTCCGGGGAGAATCGGCCATATTGGGCATCCCGCTGATCACCAATCTCTATGGGGAGGCCGCCGGGGCGGTCCTGGCGGTGCCGCTGCCGCTGATGCTGATCCTCTACAACGTGGCCGCGCCGGTGGTGCTGGCCCTCTATTCGGGTGTGCGCAAGCCCTCCCTCGGGGAGATCGCCCGGAAGGTGGCTGCCAATCCCCTTTTAATTGGGGTGGCTGCGGGCATCCTCGTATCCCTTTCGGGGCTTCGTTTGCCCGCTGCCGCGGCGGACTGCGTGGGACGGCTGGGAAACGCGGGCTCTACCCTGGCCTTGGTGGCCCTGGGGGCGATGGTGGACCTGAAGGATTTCAAAAAAAGCGGCCGCCTGGCCCTGACCGCGGCGCTTTTGCGCCTGGTAGCGATATCGGGGGCGATGCTGGCCCTGGCAGCCCTTTTGGGCCTCAGGAACGAGCGCCTGGCGGTGGTGGTCTGCTTCTTTTCCACGCCCTCGGCGGTGGGGGGATACGTCCTGGCCCAGAACATGGACGGGGACGGCAGGCTTTCCGGGCAGATCCTGGTGGTCACCACCCTTCTGTCGGTGCTGACCCTCTTTGGGACGCTGTCCATGCTCAGGTATCTAACATGGATGTGAGCCGGATCAAAAGAGGGGGGAAGGCAACACCCGGGCCGAGACCTGGCGGAAACAACGGGGATGCCCGGAAAGCGGATGGGGAGGGGAAGGCATTACCAGGGCCGAGACCTGGCGGAAACAGCGGGGATGCCCGGAAAGCGGATGGGGAGGGGACAGCGCTGAAGCCTTCCCCTTTGGGGAAGGTGGCCTGAAAGGCCGGAAGAGGTCCTCGTACGGACGGGGGAACAGGCCAAGACCCTTTTCAAGGGAGGGGCGCGAACCCGGCGCAGCGGGGACCTCTTCCGTCAGCTTCGCTGACACCTTCCCCAAAGGGGAAGGCATTACCAGGGCCGAGACCTGGCGGAAACAGCGGGGATGCCCGGAAAGCGGATGGGGAGGGGA
>CAMJUL010000016.1 GCA_946408995.1 uncultured Clostridia bacterium
CCCTTCTGAGGTACAGTTTTTCTTTTTCTGTATCCTCAAAAGGGAGCATATCATCTTTAGTTGAGACAGCCTCTTCGGACGTATCGTATTGTCCCGGGCGCAACTTGAATGAACGTTCCTGAATGAGGGGCCTCATTTGGCAGGATCGCGACCGTTCAAAGAGGGGGCTTTCCGGCGAAAACAGCTCCCCCCCAACGTGGAAAGACGATTCCTTCAGGGGGTGTCTTTGGGGATCCCGACAGCTTCCCCGCCCCGTTTTTCAAGCCGGAACACCAGAGGATAGAGGCCGAATTCCACAAAGGCGAGCAGGGCGTACCGCGCGCACCGCAAAAGCAGCGCAGGGGTGGTGCCGCTGTTGAGGAATTCCCTGGAAAAGGGCATCTTGAAAAGCGTGTTCAGCGCAAAATAGACCGCAAGCCCGCCCACCAGCCTGAGCACCATGAACAGGGGCCTGCGTGTGTTTTCAAAGTCCACGGCCCGCTCCTCCAGAAGCATCCCGCCGATGAACCCGATCAGCAGCCCCATCCCGGTATAGTAATCCGCGCTCCTGCAGAAAAAGAAGCCGGGAAGCCCGATCACCAGCAGAATGCCGTACTGCACCAGGGGATTTTTGACCTTCTTTTGCATAAGACGCACAACCGCCACGCACAAGAGGCCCATGGCCCATCCTGCCAGCACGTCCGTGGGATAGTGTGCGCCCACCACAAACCGGGAGATCCCCGTCAAAAGCGGGATCACGATCGCAAGGATCGTCATCCACCGTTTGCGAAGGTTGACGGCCAGCGACCCGAACACGTTCGCAGCGTTGGCGGAATGCCCGCTTGGAAAGGAATAGCCCTGGGCCTGGATATCCAGGATGTCCGCCTCCGGCTCCACGACGCGCAGGATCTTGATGCCTTTATGGTCAAAGTACGGTCTGCGCCGCAGGACGATGTTCTTTGCCGTAGCGTTCAGGACCAGCCCCAGAACAGCGCTCATTCCCAGGGTCCTGCCCATTTTTTTGTCCCAGCACCAGTACACGAATCCCAAGATGAGGATCAGCAGCAATTCCTCCCCGAACATGGAGAAGAAAGAAAAGATCGAGATCCCCGTATCGCCCAGATTTCCCTGAAGCCATTCCATCAGGCTGACTTCCCAAGGAAAGAAAAAGGTATTTCCGCTTGCCGTCAAGGTCTTTCCCTCCTTGTTACGATTCGATCCTGGGGGCCTTTTCCCCCTGCTGCGCGGGCTTTGAGCCCCTGTCGTCCGCGTCAGGCGCAGGACCGTCGTTGTGAATCACGACATTGGGGGCGTTCTCCGTCTTCTGGCCGCTTTTCTTGCTCATATTGCTGACGCCGGTCACCTTGCTGTTGTTGAAGATCACCACATTCCCCTTCTCGTCGGTGACCTCTGTGGTGCGGATGCCGATATCCGTGATCGTTCCTTTCACGCTTCCGATGGTCACATGGTCTCCCACATGAACGGTGCCCTCCACCATCAGGAAAAAACCGGCAAGCAGGTCCGCGGCCATGCTTTGGGCGCCCATGCCGACGGCGATGGATATGATCCCCGCCGAAGCCAGCAGGGTGGCCGTATTGACCCCAAACATGTCCAGAATACAGAAAACAAGAAAGAAGACGGCCGAATAGGAAATAAAGCTGCCCGCGATCCTGGTGATCGTCCTGCTGCGCAAGGGCAGCCGCTTCTCAACGCAATGGAGTACGGCCCTGACCAGGAACAGGAAGCAGAGGGTGAGCGAAAGGACAAACAAAGCCCCCCAGATGGAGAACAGATGCAGTCCCTTGGACCATTGTCTGTTGAAAACATAGTCAAAGGACGTCCACCAGCCCTGGGATGAAGCGACCACTGCAAAAAGGGTGAACAAGGTCAGGAAAAGGACGTAGCCGTTGTAAAAGACCCGCAGCGGGGAACGCTGTATGGCAGCGTCCTGAAGACCGTCCCGGGCATGGTCCGCCGCCCGCGCGCTCAGGATGCCCGCAAAGGGACAGTACAAAAACACCAGGATCAGGAACACCGCAAGGACCATCAGGACAGAGACCGTCCGCGTATAGGCATCCCCCCGGTCCGGGGCGATGAACAGAAGGGTCTTACCGTCTTTATTGCTGGCGGAGATGTAGACGTGATCCTGGTCACAGGTGGTGAATCCCTCAAAATCACTGCCAAGTTCAACGTTCTCCAGGTGGTTTTCCGCCTTCTGGCCGATCATTTTCGGGTCGGTATGGGCAATGAACCGGCCGCTTCCATCGTCAATGAGAGCGGCGATCTGGCCCTGGAGCACGCCGAAATGGTTCACCGTGTTTTCCATCCGCATCCTTTGCAGCTCCGCGGTCAGGTCTCCAGCACTGAAGACGGCCAGCAGGAAGCCGTCAGGCCTCCCTTCCAGGTCCGTCATCAGGGCCGCAGCGGTGATCTGAGCTTGTCCTGTGTAGGGATCTTTCTCCGGCCCCGTCACGGCATAGGGGTAGCCCATCAAAACCGAACCCAATTCCTCATTGAGGTTTTTTTCGACGGTAAAGGCGACGTAGCTGTTGCTGGATACGGTTTCCTGCCCGTTCATGTCAAACAGCATCAGGTATTCGCTTCCCGCGATACGGCTCAAGTCCGCAAGTCCCGCGTTCGTCCGGTCATCCGGGTGCGCCCTCAGGAAGGAAGCCAGGGTTTGCGTCCGGGCTCTGTAACAATCCATAAAGGTGGCGCGAATGGTGTTCTCCTGTTCTTTTCGCAGGTCGATCTCATTCTGCAGGCTTTCCCGGTTGGACACGGCAAAGTAGGCTGCATTCGACCGGTTCTCAAGCAGCAGAAGCATGGAAGAGAACACGAAGATCACCGCGAACAGCACCAGAATGCCGGGCCGGATCGCCTTCCATACCCAACCGAGGGTGACAGGGGCAGTGTTTGTGATGTCCGTTTCTCTTTGACGGCGGCGGAATACATACAGGACGATCAAAACCAACCCCAGGCCGATCATCGCCGAGATGGCCGTCGCGATGAAGATCCCGTTCCTGAGCACAATGATCAGCGGCATTGTAAGCAGGATATCCGTGTTTTTATCCGGATAATTCATCATAGCCGCCAGGTAATGCCTTGTCAGCAGGGTAATGATCCTGGCGGAGCTGGTATCCCCCCTGACGTTGAACAGCGTGCTGTTCCCAAAGACCTTCATCAGTTCCTCCCGGATCTGAGCGGTCTCCTCGGGCGTAAGGTTGTCCAGCAGCTCGCTTTCCACCTGGTCCCCGGTCCGGGCGTATGCGGCAAGTTCTCCGCTGGAGAGGAATTGGTCCAGCATGGCGGACCATTCGTCGATGGCGTTGTATACAGCAAGCACATGCCCGCATTCGAATTCAAAAACCAGCGTCCGGTCTGAATCCGAAGATACGGGCAGCATCACAAAGCCCCTGCCGTCGGTTTTCTCCGTATTCTTGCCGTCAGCGTCCGTGGCAGGATAGATCTCTGTATAGGCCTTACCCGTTTCCAGGTTCTTCAGGCAGTCAAAGAAAATTTCTTCCGGACACTTGGGTCCGGTAGAGGAAATAAGCTGCCTCTGTCCATCCAGAAGGGAGACGCTGGAGGCGGAAACCGCCTCGCGGATCCGCTCCAGCTCATCCCCTTCTGCTGGCGCGCTTTCCTCCGCGCAGATCTTTACTCCAAGCGCCGCGCGGGTGAGGATGTCCTGCTCGTAGATGCGGCTGCGCGCATGCAGTTCACTCTCGCTGCTTTCGATCATCCTCCTGAAATCAGCCAGGTAATTGTTCATCTGCTTCAGGTGGATATTCTCACAGAGCTTAAAGGTGGCGAAAAACACAACAGCCACAATGAGCAGGAAGACACCTACATATAAGGCGGCAAGTTTTTTTCCTCTTTTTTCCCCAAGGACCGTCTTGATCTCATTTAATGCATTCATTTTTCGCTCACCTTTAAGTCAGATTTCCCGCAGGGTCCCTGCGGTGAAAAGCACAGACAGCTGCCCAGCGCTTTATACGGCGCGGCGGGCAAAGGCCACAGCCCTTGCGTAGGCAGAGCCGATGAAGATCATGTTGGCGCCGGACTCGATAAAGTAGAAGGCGACGAGGAGCCCCAGGCTGAGGACCAGCACCGCGGGATGCGCGATGGAATAAACGGCCATGATCAATTCCAGCACGCCAAGGATGATGCCGGCCACCATCAGGCCGGTCCCGATTTCCTTCCTGCTCTGAACGGCATTGATGATGCCCAGCACACCATGGAGGATGAACCAGCCCGCAGCCAGATACAGCAGCAGGGAATTGGCGGTCATGGCGGCCGCGTCGGGCGACGCAAGGCCGATGATGCCCAGGATCAGGCTGAGGATGGAAAGGAAGAAGCCCTTGTCGAAGCGCTTCTCAAGGAATCCGCGGACAACGCCGATGACACCGTTGACAAAGAAGAGCATAATCACGCAGTAGCCGAGGCTCAGGAAATTCTCTACCGGGGTAGCCAGCATGGAAATGCCGGCGATGATCGTCAGCACGCCCAGCACCGTGAGCAGGATCGTCATGCTGTTGCCGCCCTTGCTGACGGCCGCCCCTTTGATGATGGTGCTCACGCCGCTCTCAACAAAGTAGAAGCCGATGAGGATCCCAACGTTGATGGCAAGCAGCGCGGGATGTGCGATGGAGTAAACGGCCATGATGACTTCCAGCACCCCAAGGATGATGCCGAGCACCATCCTGCCGGTCCCGGTTTCCTTCTTGTTCTGAACGGCTTCGATGATGGACAGAATGCCGTGAAGGATAAACCAGGCTCCCGCGAAATACAGCAGCACGGAATTGGTCATCTCGATGGCGCCGGGCACCAAAAGGCCGATAATGCCCAGGACCAAAGCAAGGATCGAAAGGAAGAATTCCTTGTTGTAACGCTTTTCAGCGATCCCGCGGATCAGGCCAACGAGACCCCAGATGAAAAACAGGATGACGATGAACACGCCCGAACTCATAAAAGTGAGAAGAGGGGTGGTCATCAGGGAGAGACCCGTCAGGATCATCAGGACGCCAAGAATGACAATCGCGGTAAAATTGGACATTTGCTGTTCCTCCTCCAAGTACTGTGAATAAATCTAATGAACCATGCCCTTCCGGGCATATTTCATCCGTATTTATGCCGCGCTGTCCGCGGCGTATTCGGCCTCAAGCTCCTCCAGGACGGAAATGGACCGGTCGAACAGGGCCAGCAGGTCGGCCTCGGCGATCAGGCCGTCTTCGTTGGTCTCAACCCCCTTAAAGCGCAGGTCGTAGCGCAAGGGCGGATTGTCCAGCGTCAGCATCTCCCCGCTGCGGATCTGGGCCGTGCTGCGGTAAATCAGGCTCACCCGGTACCAGGCCCGGCCGTCCGCCCCGCGGCGCCGCTCAAACACCAGCTTGACGCCGATGGGGGCCTTGGTCTCGATGCTTTCGGGCAAGGCGAAATCCTCCGCGCCCAGGGCGGAAACGGTGCCCATCACCGTGCAGTCGTGGGCGCAGAAGAAGGTAAACTTGCGCCCCTGATTCTCAAGTTCGGCCTTCAGTTCCTTCAAAAGGGGATTGGTGATATTCGCGGCCACCATGGGCACGCCGTGCCTCATCTCAAGGATGGTGGTCATGAATTGTCCGAGCCTTGCCCAGTCCGCTTCGGTCAGCTCGTGCCCAAAGGCGGCCTTCACCGCGTCCGGTTCCTCGTAATACTGCAGGAGCAGCGCGTCCGCCACCTGGTAGGCCGGCTTGATGGCCCCGTTGATATCCGGCTCCTTCCCATCCGCCATGGTAAAGCCAAAGGGATCATTCATCAGATCGCCGTATTTGCCGCTCTGGTAGGAGGGGCTGTCCTGCATGTCCACGGTATCCATGATCAATTGGATCACGTCCCGGTTCTGCTCGGCAAGGCCGTCAAAGCCCTTATCGCCCCCCATGGCCGCCACCTGGGCAGCTGCGTCGGCGGCGTAGTCTTCACTGTAATAATGCAGAACGGGCTCCATGAAGTCCACCGACCCCAGGCCATCCCCGGGATATTCCACCCGGATATCCGCAAGGGGCAGCATGCCCGCCGCAAAATAACGGGCAGTAGCACGGCAGCGCTGTTTTTCCCTGGCATGAAAACGCATTTCCCCTGCCTCCGGGATCGTGTTCTCCGAAATCAGTCCCTCCTTGGCCAGCCATTTCCGGAAGTACTGCCCCATGCTGACTTCCTCGGCGCCGCCAAGCAGGGTCAGTTCGCTGGCGCCTGCGGACCATTGGATCCAGGAATGCGGCGTCAGCTCGCTGGGCACGGAGCCGTTGCTGGATAGGGGCGCCCGCAGGTTGTGGCGGCTGAGCACCACCACCTGCTCCAGGGGATATTTGTCCGCAATGTCCCCGCCATCCGTTTGATCGTTCCGGTCGGCGTATCTCTCAAGCCACTGAAAAGAACCGGTCTTTGTGACATCAGCGCCGTAGATCGTCTTCCAGTCGTCGCGCATGGAGATGACATTGTACCCCATGTCCTCCCATTTCGCGGTCAGCTCGTCATGATTGTCCGGGTTCCCGTAGTCCCGTACATCGTCGTCCGCCACCAGCATGAACGCCGCGCTGCGATAGCGGTTGTTGAGCAAAGCATAGTTGTTCATGCTGACATCGCCGCCGGAGTTGCCAAAGGACAAAACCGGCTGCCGGCCGATCTCCTGGGCGATCTGCAGGACCTTGTTGGTCTTCAGGTCCTTGACGAGCAGCCTGTCCGTGCGGACCAGCTCGTCTTCCCCTGTGAACACATACTCTATGCCGTCCGTGTCCCCCTGGTTTCGCGCAGCCAAGGCGGTATCGGAGCCGATGATATTTTCGTATGGGATATCCACGACGCCTTCCAGGAAGGTGCGGATGATGAAACGGTCGCTTCCGGAGACGATAAAGCACTTGAAATCATAGTCCTCCAGGTACTCGACCAGCTCGATCATCGGCAGATAATAGGCGCCCGCGTAGGTCATGCCCTCAAAGCCGTCCGCCTCGTGCACCAGGACGCGGTTGATGAAGTCGGCGTATTCCGGAAGCGTCATCCCGGCAAAGGCCTTGGCCTGATGATTGGAAAACGAGTAGTCAAAATCCTCCGGGAAGGATTTGTCCAGGGCGTGATCCCGCACCATGCGGCCGAATTCCAGCATTTCCTCGTCCGGTTCCCAGGTTGGATCCGCAAGGATCCGCTCAGTCAAAAGCACCACTTCCAGATAAGTCGGGAAAAGCTCTCCCATCAGGGTGCCGTCCATATCGAAAACGGCGATCCGGTCCCCTTTGGGAATATAGTCCGGGGAATCGATGTCCGTTACCGCCGCCACATAGTCCTTCAGCGCGTTCAGCGCCGGGGCGTCCTTGTTCCATTGGGTAAAAACCTCCCCGTCGGAAGGCACGGCCGTTGGAATCTCTTCGGCCAGGACGTTCCCTGCAGGAACTCCTGCGGCAAGAAGAAGGCACAAAAACAGTACCAGCAGCTTAAACGATTTCACAGGGTCCCCTCCTTCATCGTCCATGGATCATTTGATCACGCGCTTGCTGCCCGGTGCAATGGCCCGCTGCGGGCAGACCAGGATGCACAAATGGCAGCCGACACACTGCTTTCCGTTCAGCTTCGGACGGCGGTCGTCGCCCAGCCGGATAGCCTGATGCCCCCCGTCCGCGCAGGAGATCTGGCAGCGCCCGCATCCGATGCAGCGCTCCCGGTTGAATTTGGGGTAAACGACGGTATCGCGTTCCAGGGTATCCGTCGTTGGGCTGAGGGTGTCCAGGGCAAGGCCCATGGCATCCCTGATGGAGCCAAAGCCCTTTTCTTTGAGGTACAGGTTCAGCCCGGCCTTCAAATCGTCGATGATCCGGTATCCGTACTGCATGACGGCGGTGGTCACCTGGACGGTGCCCGCCCCCAGCAGGATGAACTCCAGCGCGTCCCGCCAGGTTTCAACGCCGCCCATGGCGGACAGATGCATTCCCCGCAGTGCCGGATCCTGCCCAAGCTCCGCGACAAACCGCAGGGCAATGGGCCGGACCGCACTGCCGCTGTACCCGCCCACGGCGCTCTGGCCGTGCACGGACGGAGAGGAAACGTAGGTATGCGGGTTGATGCCCACGATGGACTTGATGGTGTTGATGGCGGCGATGCCGTCCGCACCGCCCCGCAGGGCCGCTTCCGCTGCCGGGCTCATGTTGGCCACGTTGGGGGTCAGCTTCGCCAGCACCGGGATACGGCAGCCCTTCTTGGCAGCGGCGGTGAATCGCTCCACCAATTCCGGCACCTGCCCGATGTCCGAACCCAGCCCCCCTTCGGCCATGTTGGGGCAGGAGAAATTCAATTCCACCGCGTCCGCGCCGTTTTCCTCGCAGAGCCCGGCAAGCTCTCCCCATTCCTTTTCGTTCCTGCCCATGATGGAGGCGAGGATGAACTTGGAGGGATATTCCTTCTTCAGCCGCCTGAAGACCGCCATGTTTTCCTTCAGGCTGTGATCGGAAAGCTGCTCGATGTTTTTAAAACCGATGATGCCCCCGTCGCTGCCGGTTACGGCGGAAAAGCGTGGCGACGCCTCATGGATATCCAGGGTACAGATGGTCTTAAAGCACACCCCGGCCCAGCCCGCCTCAAACGCCCTGGCGCACATATCGTAGGTGCTGGCCACAACAGAGGAGGAGAGCAAAAAGGGATTCTCCAGCGGGATGCCGCATAGATCGCACTTCAGACGTTCCTCGTCGCCCGGCAGCGGCGTTTCGCATTCGGGCTTCACCTGGTAATAGAGCCGGTTGACAAGATCCCTGACCGGCACCTCGCCCGGCCGGACACAGGCATGCTCGCAGGGTGCCGGACAGGACAGGCATGGATTTTTCTCAGGCAGCTTCAGCGCCGCCGTCTGCTCGTTCAAGAACCATACGGCGCGAAGCAGTCCGGACGGGGCCAGTTCCGCGCAGGCTTTGTCGCAGGGCGCATCCGCGCACATCGCGCATCGGATCATATCGGCCCGGGCAATTCTTTGTTCCGCAAGGATCATGGGACCGCCTCCCTTCCTGTAGGTCGGTTCAAATGTGCCTTGTTGTTTTTTACCTGGAGCTGTCTTTCTCGATCGCGTTAAAGCAGCCAACGAAACGTACCTGGTCCATGGACCGCAGGGCCTCGATCTGAGGTCTTGAAATGCCCCCTTCGTTTCCTACCTCGATCACGTAATGGTAGGAACCCAGGGCACTGCCTTCCGGACGGTCATGCAGCGTCACCATCTCAAGGCCAAGGTCATGCAGACAAAGGATGATATCATCAATCCGGCTGGCCTCGCAGGTGGCCACGAGCACGGCACGGTTCAGCCCTTCGGCCTCCAGGCACTGCCTGGAAAGCACATAAAAACGGGTCTTGTTGGCGCTGTTAAGCTGTACGTTCTCCGCCAGCACCTCCAAGCCGTAGAGCGAGGCCGCCCCCGGCGCCGCAACCGCGGCGATGGTTTTGTCACCCTTTTCCGCCACATAGCTCGCGGCGGCGGCGGTGCTGGGCTTCTCCTCGGTCCGGGCTTCCGGCAGGTTCTCAGACCGCCACTTTTCGCTCTGGATCAGGCCCTGGGCATGGGAGCACACGGTCGAGATGTCCGAAAGGGCCGCGCCGGGCACCCCCATGAGGGTCTGGCTGATGGGCAGCACGACCTCCCCCACGACGTAAACGTCCCCTGCGTTGATGAGCGCGTCCACGTAGTTTACCACCGCGCCGCCCACGGTGTTCTCCTGGGGGATCACGGCGAAGCCGGCCTCGCCCTTGATCAGATCCTCGATCGCTTCGTTCACGGTCTCCCTTGGGGCAAGCTCTTCCCCGTTCTGAAAGAAGGTCTGCGCCGCTTCCTCGGTATAGGTGCCCGCCGGGCCCAGATAGCTGACGCAGCGCTCGACCGGGACGCGGTTTTCCGAAAGCTCCTCCATCCAGCGGAACGTGTTGGTCTTGACGACTTCTTCGCCGTAGATGGTTTTCCAGTCATTGGCCATGGAGATCACATGGTACCCCGCGTTCTCCCACCTGTCCTTCAGGCCGGCCGCTTTCTTGGGATCGCCATAATCCCGCACGTCGTCATCGGCCACCAGCATAAACGCCTCGCTCCTGTAAACGTTGTTGCCGATCACGTAGTTGTGCATGCTGGTGTCGCCGCTGGAATTGCCAAAGCTCAATACCGGCTGCTGCCCGATCTCCTGGGCGATCTGAAGCACCTTGTTGGTCTTGAGGTTTTTGATCAGAAGCTTATCCGTGCGGACAATGTTCTCCCCCACGGAGAAGGTGTGATCCAGCCCGGCCTCGTCCCCCTGGCCCGTGGTCTCCAGCTGGACGTCCATCCCGATGATATTGTTGTAAGGGATGTCCAGCATACCTTCGATGAACACGCGGCAGATGAACCGGTCGGAGCCGGAGCACACATAGCAGGTAAAACCGTTGTCCTGAAGGTATTCCACCACTTCCACCATCGGCAGGTAAAAGCTCCGGCTGTAGGTCATGCCCTCAAAGCCGTCCACATCTCGCACCAGGATCCGGGTCACAAAATCGGAAAACTCCTGGAGCGTCATGCCCGCATATGCCCGAGCCGCCTGCACGGCGTGGCGCATCGCCATATCCGACGGAAAGGAATTGTCCAATGCGCAGTCCCGCAGGAGTCTGCCCACCTCCAGCATCTCCGCGTCCGGATGGCAGTCCGGGTCCTTGAGGATCCGCCAGGCCAGCATATAGTATTCAAGGTACGTCGGATACAATTCGCCCATGAGCGTACCGTCCATATCGAATACGGCGATCCGGTCCATCTCCGGAATAAAGTCCGGGGATCCCGGGTCTGTTACATCCTCCACATAGTCCACCAGCGCGTCCAGCGCGGGGGCTCCTTCGTTCCATTGGGCAAAATACGCCTCACCGGCGTCCTCCGCCGCGTTCGTCCCCTCGGCAGCCGCCATGCCCGGAATGCTTCCAAACGCCAGCAGCACGCTTAGCAACACACAGAGCAGTTTTCCGGTCCTCTTCATATAATTCCCCCCGTTCCTTCTTGCACCGGCGAAAAAAGCCGCCGGGTCTCACCTGTTCAGCCTGCGCCAGCACTTCCCGATATCAGGCATTCCCGTCCCCCACGCGTTGGGCTGACGGCGCACCCCGCAGCTTTTAAGGACATCTTTCCTCTGCACGTTATTTTACATGAAGTGGCAGAGAATGGCAAGCCGGTAAATCCACGATCCTGTGCCCCTGCCGGCCGTTGTCGGTCCTTTGCGGCCCGCGTGCGCTTTGGCCCTTTCTTCCTTCCGGCTCTTCTCTCAGCCCACTCCCCGTCCGGTGTATTCCATTCAGGCGGCAGTATGCAGCGCCAGGCGCAAAAGAAGACGCAGGCTGATCCTGCGTCTTCCATAGAATACCAACTCCTTGGGCGCGCTCCAGTCAGGGAAGGCTCATTCCAGTCTCGCGCCGACCTCTCCGGGAGCGGCGTCGGTCAGACGGAGGAAGCTGTTCAGCGTGACGGAGCCGTCCGCGTTCCTTCCCACGCCCCCGCTGAGGGCTGCCCCGGTGTCCAGGCTGACGAACCATTCCGCCAGGACCTCGGCCCCTTCGCTGTTAACGGACTTTCCGTCCGTCACATAGTAGCAGCCGGGGTTGAAGACCTTCGCCTGGTCCTGGCTGCCCAAGAGTTTAAAATGGTCCTCGGGGCCGTCCCCGCTGCGGAAGGACACAACGCCCTCAACGTTGAAATCCGTGCTGACGGCGGTGTTGGTATACAGCGCCACGTTGTAGCTGCCGTTGTCGAAGCTGGTGCAGCGTCTGACCCGGATATCCGGACAGCTGTTGGAGTCGATGCCCTTGGATTTATTGGCGAAAGCGACGCTGTTCTCGATCAGGTGGAAGCCTGAAATGCTCTCGCCGCCCATTTTGAAGCCGTTGCCGTTGCCGGCGGCGATCTCCCCGCCGTTTTCATCCAGGATAAAGCCGTTCTTGTAGGCCACTGAATTTCGGATCGTCACAGAACCGATGGGGCCGGTCTCGACCTTGGCGTACAGATCCCAGCCGTCGTCGGCATTGTAGCAGGAGATGCACCCGTCAAAGACATTCCCCGGGCCGCAGGTCAGCTTGGCGGCAAAGCCGTCGGCGTCCTCGTAGCCCCGGTCCGCGTTCAGATAGGAGGTGCATCGGAGGATCATGTTCTCCGCAGGCCACTCCGAAGGGCTGTCCGTACCCTTGTACCGGCTGATCTGGATGCCGGTGTTGCCGTTGCGGTAGGTTTCCATCTCTTCCAGGCGGTTGTGGCTGCCGGATACCTGGATGCCCTTCTCCCCGTTCGCAGTGCCTGTCACATCGAAGCCCGACAGGATCCACCAGTCGCCCGCCAGGACGATGCCCGCGCTTTTGACGCCGAAATCCAGCACCGGACGTGTGTCCGCCCCTGGCGCGGCGGCCAGGGTAATGGGGGCCTCTTTGCTTCCGGAGATGCCGCGCTCGATCAGAAGCCTGCCGTCCATCGCGTAGACGCCGGGCTCAAGCAGGATCCGCTGGCCGGGGACGGCCTCGTTCACCGCGCGGTACAGGTCCGATGGCCCTGCGACGGCGACTTCCTCCGCGTTATTCACCCGGAAGGCAATCCTGAAGGGGATTTCGGCGGGTTCATAACTCCCGAGGATGGCGAATTCGCCGGGACGATAGTCCGCATCCGGCGTCATGCGGAGGATCAGATCGTTGTCCCCGGGGGTGAGGCGCAGGGGGATATACTGTTTTTCAAAGGCCTTCACCGCGCCGGAAAAGCGTTCCTCGCCGTTTGCGTCCGTTACGCTGAGGAGGCCGTCGGCATTGGAATAGTATTCCAGTGTGTAGTCCTCCCTGTTGGCCACAGGGGCGGAAACCACGCTGTACAGCGGGTCGACCGTTTCCACCGCGCGCGCTTCCGCCGGCGCGTCCGTCGCCGGGTCAGAGGTGGCAAAGGTGATGTCCGTAAAGGTGATGTCCGCGTTTCTGGCCGCGAAGAAGCCCACGTAGACGGCGTCTTTCTCCAAATGATTCAGGGCTTCCGGGTCATAATACTTCCGCGTGGTCACGCTCCCATCCGGAGAAAAATAGGAAACAAAATAACCGGTGTTGTTTTTTTCCAGCCGCAGTGTAAAGGCGGTAAGAGGCTCCGCCACGGTACCCTCCGGTGCATTGGACGCATTGCCCACCAAGTTGTAGGTGCCCGGGCCCAGGGGGGCGCAGGAGGCGTCCAGGGAGGTCATTGTGCTGCCAAAGAGGCTCATGTCCGCCAGGGTCCGCGCTTCCGTAATGTTTTCAGGGGTAACGCCGCGCTTTTCCTGAGAGCCGACACCCAGCTTCATGGTAATCTTGTCGCCGGTTTCGGCGATCTTTTCACCGTCCCAGCGGTATTCCACCTTGGTAACGGCGGCCATGTAAGCGTTGTTCCAGAAGGGCGCGCTGTCTCCATTCACGCCCACCGCATCCGCAGCCATCAGACCAAAGCCCTCCTGGCCGTTGGAGTAGGTCCACGCGTTGACGTTGGCGGTGGCGGTAAGGACGAAGTTTTCCGTCCCCGGATCGATCCGCGTATAATAGAAGGCCAGGCCGTCGGTGGAACCGGGGACCAGCTTGCCCTTGCCCTCCAGGGAGTAGACCCGAAGGCTGCCCTTGTCGACGCTGCCCTCCCAGCCGTTGGTCTTCAGGCTGACGCCGGAACCAAAGGCAGAGAAGCCCCAGGCCCGTTCCGCCGTTTCGGTGACTGGGAGCGTGACTTCCCCGGAGGGCGCTTCCTCGCCCTTGCGCAGGGCCGTCACGGTAAACGTGCATGTTTCACCAACGGGAAGCCCCTCCAAAATGGCCTCGCAGGCTTCGGTCTCGAGCCCCCCGTCCCGGCCGGCGATGCTCACGCGATAGGCCTCCGCCTCCAGGACGGCAGACCATTCCAGACGGACAGCGCCGCCTCCCAGGTTATAGGCCAGGCGCACGCTGGGCCGGCCCAACGGCAGGGTGAAATCGAACCCGACACTTGTGCCGGTATGTTCCGTCTCCCCTTCCCTGCCCGCGGCAGGGGAAAAGGTGTACCTGCCCGAGGCGCCGGGCTCAAAGCGCAACGTATGTTCCGCCTTCTCGGCGGTGGAGCGCTTCGTGACCGCCGCTTCAGCGCCTTCCTCGGCCATGGAAACGCTGACCCAATCCGCGCCTTCATCCCCAACGAGGGCCTGCACCAGGACCTCCACTGTCTTTGGATCGTCCTCCGCAAGCCCCACGGAGAGGAAGACCGGGTCGGCCACGCCGTCCCATGCCGGACGCGCGGGCTTTTCCGCGGCCCCCTGTGCGACCTCCGCCTTGAAGAGATAGTTGTTGCCGCCGATGCCGCCCAAGTACCAGATGCCGGCGGCTTCAAGGGACAATTCGGAATAATAGGGGCTGTTTTTTTCGTATTCGCCTTCCGTCTGCACCACAACTTTGCCGTCGCCATTGAGGATCCCCATCTGACGGCTGTCCTCCCCGCCCTGTACCCACCAGATCCTGACAAGGGCCGGTCCTTCGGTCGTAAAGCGCAGCGAATTCTTGTTCACCGTGGCCTTTCCGCCAAAGTTGACCCGCTGACCGGAGGTATAGCCGTCCTCCCAGGTCTTGCTGCTGGCGTCCACTTTGGATTTTTCGCTCCACAAAAGCGTAAAAAAGCCCTCATCGGTCGTGTCTCCGTTGGCCTTGGTTCCCGCCGCGAAGGCCTCCAGCGCCGAGGCCTCAAGCACATGGAGTTCCGGGGCGGCCTCTGCCCGGCATGGAGCCGGCAGCAGGACGGTGCCCAGGAGGAGCGCAAGACAAGCCACCAAAAGGAGCAGTTTTTTAAGGAAATGCCGGGCCCAGACGGATAACATGGCTCATTCCTCCTTCTATTTGGTTAACAGTGTGAATCGTCTTGGCTCCATTATATCATATCAAAGAACGGACAACAATACGGACCGCGGAGCTATTTGTCCTTTACGGATCTGCCGCAAGAAAACCCCAGGGGGGCATTGAGCCCCCCTGCAAGTTCATGCTTCCCGCGTAATCCCTGACGGAAAGGGGAACCGGCTTCCCTGCTCTCCTTCCTCGCGATCCGCTGTTCTCCCCAGTTGAAGAAGGGCGCCGCCAAGGTAGTCCGCCTCCGCCCGTTCATGGGTCACGCAAAGGACCGTGCAGTCTCCGCGCCATTTGAGCACGCAGTCCATGGTCTGCTGCCGGATCTGGGCGTCCAGTCCCTTGAAGGCTTCATCCAGTAAAAGCAATTCCGGCTGATAACACAGCGCCCTGGCGATCGCGACCCGCCTTTTCATCCCGCCGCTCATTTCCCGGACCGGCATCATGATGCTGTCCTGAAGACCCAGGGCCGAGAAAATCCCGTACATCATCGGGTCTTTCCCGGTTTTGCCGGTAACCAGGCGAATGTTGGCTGCGGCGGAAAAATCCATGCAAAGCCGGTCCTCCTGAAAGACAAACCCCACGCGTCCGGGCCTGCCCAGAACCCTGCCGGAATCCGGCTTCACCAGGCCCGCCACAATGTTCAAAAGGGTGGTCTTGCCGCAGCCGGAGGGGCCCATAACGCTGGTGACGCTGCCGGGGCGCAGTGTCAGGCTCAATTCCTGCAGGACCTGTTTCTCCCCGTATCTTTTGGAGATCCGCTCCATCACCAGGTTCTTCATCTGCGCGCCAGCCTCCCGAAAATCCCCCTGACCGCAAAAAGCACGGCCTTTTCAAACAGTACGCTGAGCAGTACGATCACCACCGTCCAGGCGAACAGGTCACTGGTCATAAAATAGATCTTGGCCTCATACAGCTTTTCCCCGATGGAACCGCGGACCACGCCGATGACCTCGGCGGCAATGCCCGCCTTCCAGCTCATTCCCAGGGCGACGCTGCAGGCGGAAATCAGATAGGACCGGATGCCGGGAAGGTAAATGTAAAACAGCTTCCTGCGCCATTTGACACGGTAGAGCGCGGCCATCTCCAAAAGCTGCGGATCCGTGCTTTTGATGCCCTGCAGGACGTTGGAATAGATGACCGGGAACACCATCAGGAAAGAAATAAAAACAGCCAGCTGGCTGTTGGAAAGCCAGATCAGACTGATGATGATGAAAGATGCCACCGGAACGGATTTGATCGTAACCACAAAAGGCCAGAGCAGGGTTTCCACTGCGCCGAAGCGTCCGGCTGCCACGGCCAGAAGAAGCCCCGCGGCCAGGCCAAGGAAAAAGCCCGCCGCGATGCGCAGCATGCTGAACAGCACCGTGGACCAGAAATCCGCTTCCCGAAGAAGCGCAAAAAGGCGGGCAGCCACCGCCAGCGGGGAAACCAGAAGGATCTCGATCCCCACCGCCATGGCTGCCGCCTGCCAAACAAGTAGGACCAGCAAGACGGCCCCGGTTTTGGACAAGGTCTGTTTATTCATGCATCCAGAAAAAATCGTCCGCAGGCAGCGTTCCGCCCAGGGCCAAAGGATTCTGCGCGAACAGGATCGCGAAGTAGCCGTTGACCGAATCCTTCATTTCCTGTCCGGAAACACAGACGATGTTGCAATAGGGAATGGCCTTGGCCGCCACCGCCGCCTTGACGATGCCGAATTTCTCCACCAGTTGTGCCGCTTCCTGCACGTTTTCGTTGACGTAACGGGTCGAAAGGGCGTATTCTTCCATGAAACGCGCGACGGCTTCCGGATGCGCCTTGGCAAACTCGGTGCGTACAAAAATGCCCGCGGTGATCAGCTGACTGCCGTTGTCCAGTTCATCCCAGGCCTTGGTCAGGTCGACGGCCACCCGAAGGCCCTCCAGCTGGGTCTGCGCCACCGTTACATACGGCTGAGGAAGCATCGCAACCGCGCTGTCAAGGGTCGCCATTTCCGCGACGGCTTCGGTAGGTTCGCTCTTCCATTCCACGGTAACGTCCTTGGCCATATCCAGGCCATGCTGCGAAAGCAGATAGCTCAGGGCGTATTCCGGGGTAGATCCCTTGCCCGTGGCGAACACCGTCTTCCCGCGCAGGCTCTCAAGGTCCGTCACCGTTTCCGTCCCTTTTTCCACCAGATAAACGACGCCCAGGGTATTGATGCACGCCATCTGCACGGCCCCGTTTGATTTGTTGTAGAGCACCGACCCGAGGTTGGCCGGGATCGCCACGATATCCAATTCTCCCTTCAGCAGGGGTGCGGTCAGCTGGTCCGCGGAGCCGGCCATGGTGAATTCATACCGGTTCGCGGTCTGTCCGTTTTCGTTGTCCTCCAGCAGCTTCACCATGCCGATGGAAGTAGGGCCCTTCAGCCCGCCCAGACGGATTACCGGCGCCTCCTCCGCCACAGCCGTTGCCGTAAAGATCAGCGCCAATGCCAAAAGAAAAGAAAACCATTTTTTCATGTCCGTTCCTTCTTTCTGCCCCGCTGCGGGGCAAAAGGGAGTATACCAGAAATCCGCTTCCGGTTCCGTTGCGTCCGCAACATGGTTTCATTTCTTCTCTTCGCCGTCCCGCACGCGGAACCTGTTCCCGTCAAAATCGATCAGTCCTTCCGCCTTCATGCGGCCAAGCTCCCTGGACAGAGCGCTCCGGTTGGCTCCAAGATAGACCGCCAGGTCGTTCCTGCTGTAAGGAAGGGTAAATTCCCTTCCTTCTCTGTGGATGTATTCCCCAAACAGGGTCCAAAGCTTCTCCCGGAGGGACAGTTTGGACAAGATCCGGATCCGGCTGTTCATCGCCAAGGTCCTTTCCGCCAGCATCGCCATAAACCGGTATTTGATCTCATTTTTCATGACCGATCCCTCGGGCTCCCTTAATCCGTTCGGCGAAAGCCACAGTACCCGGGTATCCGTGGACGCGTAGATATAGACCGGCGCTTCCTCTACCTGCAGGAAGCTGAGAGATTCCCCAAAGGTCTCGCCGGGCAGGACGCTTGTCATGATCATCCGGTTGCCGTTGATGTCGTCCGTGCAGGCCAGCACCTGGCCCTGAAGCACAAGGCCAAAGCACCTCAGGGGGCTGCCCATGGGATGCAGGTAATCCCCTTTCCGGTAGATCGCTTCCGACGCCTCAAAGAAGCGAAGCGCCTCCTCCAATTGTTTCCCGTCAAGGCCCCTGAACAGCCTGCTTTCATGAAGGGCGCCCTCTGAGGCTGCCCGCATGGCCCCGTCTCCTTGTTTCACGTCTGTTCCCCTTTCCTTTGTGTCCCCAAAGAACGCGCTTATTCCCGGCCGGTCCTGTATTCCCTGGGACTGACCCCGTAATGCCTTTTGAAACAGTCCTTAAAATAGTTTCCGTCGGAGAAACCGCACCGCAGCGCGATCCTGGTCACCGGGTCCCCCGTCTCAAGAAGTTCCAGGGCCGCCTGATGGAGCCGAAGGTAGCTGACATACTCATGGACCCCCATTCCCGCGGCCTGTCTGAACTTTTTGCTCAGGTAGTTGGGGCTGTAACCGGCTGCATCCGCGATCTCCTTTGCGGTCAGTGCCTCCCGGAAATGCTCCCGCATGTACTCCGCGGCCCGCACAATGGCCCGGTCGCTGGTGTGGATGTCCTTTGGCAGATCCTCCTCCATCAGCCCCACCCTGCTGCACAGCAGCAGCGTTTCCTGCAGGCGGTATCTGAGCAGCAGCGGCGTGCGCTGGTCCTGGATCTTTTCCTCGTTGACAAGCCGTTCAAGCAGCGCGCCGAACGCTTCCCTGTAAAAATCCGGGATCTGCATCAGCCGCCAGCGTCTGAAGAACCCGTCCCCCTCCGGGAAAAGCTTTTTGACCTCCGCGTCCAGATCCTTCTGCCGGAAAAACAGGGTATACCTTTTGCACGGTCCAAACAGGTAGCGGGTATAATGCATGGTCCTTGGCGGGATCAAAAGCACATCCCCCCCGGACACGTCCAGCATCCGTCCGCCGATGAAAAAACGGCATCGTCCGTTTTCAAGACAATACAGCTCATAATAGGGATGAAAATGGTTGTTGGGCACCTTGTACGAACCGTCCCGCGTTTTCGCCTCAACATAGACACGGTCGATGGGTTTTTCAGGAAAAAGCGTCGCAAAATCGGTTTCCACAGAGCCTCCAAAGTGTTGAAAAAAAAGTATTTCATGCAAATTATAGGGGGTTTCCTGTAGAAAAGCAAGCATTTTTCTGCTAAGATAGCCTCCGAAATGGGAGCCTTCCCGTTTCGAAAGGAGAATGTCTTATGAAAAATCAACACAACAACAGCGTCCCGGAAGCGGTGAATTGCGAGCCCCTTTTGGAGGCCGTGGACAGCATGGTCCATTTTTCGGACGAGTCCCGTCCCGCTTTCCGTGCGTTTCATGATGACGGCGGTCTGACGGACCTGGAGATCGCGCGGACCATCTCCCTTTGCTTCCTCCAGTCCGCCTGCTGACAAAAAAAGGGCCCTCTTCGGCCCCTTCCCCGCCCGGGCTCCACGCCCGGGTTTTCTTTTGTTCATTCGGCATTGCCCGCTCAGCGCAGAAACTCCCCACGCATCAAAAGATAGATCACTTCCTCAAGTCCTTCCGTCCCCAATCGTTCCCCGGTCCTGATATAGGTCTCGGCGATGCTTGTGATCCCCGCGGCCATGTAATCGATCAGGTAGGGCTGCAGTTCTTCGCAGCAGGGAACGGAGGAGGACAGGCAGAGGGTAAAATCCTCCCGCAGAACGGAGCGGAGAAGGGGCATCAGATCATGCCTGGACAGGACCGACAGGATCTGCGCGTGTCCGGTAATGTAGCGGCTGAACCCGCCGCAAACCTGCCGGAAGGTGAGGCTGTCCCTCTCTTTTTCCATCTGGGGGGCATAACAGCATTCATTCCGCAGCGCGAAGGTGATCACGTTCTCCTTGGACTCAAAGAGGCTGTAAAACGTTTGCCGGGAAACAGACGCCCGTTTGCAGATGGCACTGACGGAGATTTCACTGTAAGGCAATTCATCCAGCAGCTGCAGCAGTGCCTGGGCGATCTGCCGCTGGGAGGTCAGCGCCGTTTTGTTCTTCCCGCAATACATCTTTTGATCCTCTGAAAAAAAAGGATGAGCATACCTTGACAAGTGTCAATGTAATGCTATAATCATTATATCATATCTTTGACAAGTGTCAAGGTATTTTCAGAAATGACCCATTTCTGAGTGAAACCCTGTCCAGGAGGAACCAAAATGGCCGTATTTCCAATTTACAATGCCCTTCTTTTGCCGGATACCCGGATCTATTTGAAAACCGCGCGCGTTGAGCAAATGCTCGGCCGTCCTCCCCGGCCCGAAGAGCGGGTCACCCTGCTGGTGCTGCGCAGGGATGAGACCCGTTCGCTTTTGAAAAGCACCAGCTTTTATCCGGTGGGGGTAAGCGGCACCGTCGTCGAGATCCACGAGGAAGGCTGGTTCGCCGTCCAAACGCGCAGCAGGGTCAACCTGGATGAGATCATTCTCTCCCAGGACGGGCGGATCGAGGCCTATACCTCCCCCCGTCCCGATTCCGACCGCCTGGATCCCCGGGAGGACGCCCGGATCGCAGGCAAGGCCAAGGAAGCGCTGCTTGCCTTTGTCAAAGGCACCCAGTGGGAGGAAACATCCAGGAAATGGCTCAATCAGTTCAGCACGCTCAATGACGTCGCCGCCGCCTGTGCCGTCTGGATGGATGAAACCAGCGAGGACAAGTATGCTCTCCTTGAGGAAGACAGCGCCGTCCGCCGGGCCGGAATGCTTGAAAAGATGATCTTTGAAACCCTGGAGATGGGCAAGCTCAGCCAGGAGGGCTCCTCTGTCCGTCAGGAGGATTATCAAAAGACGGTGCGGGAGTCCGCCATCAAAAAGCAGATGGAATACCTGCAGAAAGAGCTGGACGAAATGCACCCGGAGAATGGCTCAGACCTGAAGAACCTGGAAGTCCGGATCCGTGACTCCGGCATGAACGAAACCGCCCGCCGCGAGGCGGATAAGATCCTGCGCCGGCTCAAGCAGGAAGGCGCCTCCGGTCCCGAGAGCGGCATGCTCTACAATTATCTGGACTTTGTCACCGGTCTTTCTTGGAAAAAAGAAACGGCCGGGCACATCGACCTTGACGAGGCGGAGAAAATCCTGGAAGAGGATCATTTCGGCCTTCGGAAGGTCAAGAACCGGATCCTCCAGCAGATCGCCGTCATGGACCTGACCAAGAGGCAGTCCGGTTCCATTCTGCTCTTCGTCGGGGCGCCCGGCACCGGGAAAACCAGCATCGGTCAGAGCATCGCCAAGGCCCTGGGACGGAAGTATGTCCGGGTCAGCCTGGGCGGCGTCCGGGACGAGGCGGATATCCGGGGGCATCGCCGCACCTACATCGGCGCCATGCCCGGGCGCATCATGGACGCCATCCATAAAAGCGGGGTCTCCAATCCCGTAATGGTCCTGGACGAGGTGGACAAGCTTGGCGTTTCCTACAACGGAGACCCGGCCAGTGCGCTTCTGGAGGTCCTGGACCCGGAGCAGAACAGCACCTTCACCGACCACTACATGAACGTGCCCTATGACCTTTCCGATGTCCTGTTCATCTGTACCGCCAACAGCACCGACACCATTCCGGAGCCTTTGCTGAACCGGATGGAAGTCCTCCCCTTCCAGGGCTACACGCCCATCGAAAAACTGCAGATCGCCGTGCGTCATCTGCTTCCAAACGCCCTGAAAGCGGCAGGCCTCAAGCCTGAAGAACTGACGGTGACCGACGAGGCCATCCGGACGATTATTTCCGACTACACCCGGGAAGCAGGGGTCCGGGGGCTGAAGCAGCGGCTGGACACCCTTTGCCGTTCCGCGGCCGTCCGGATCGTGCAGGGCGGAAAGAAGCCCCTTGTCATCGTGCCGGAAGACCTTCGGGAATGCCTGGATGCCCATCCGCTCCCCAGAAGAAGCGTACGTATGGCCCCTGCCCCGGGGATCATGACCGGTCTGGCCTGGACCGCTGCCGGTGGAGACATCCTGTATATCGAGGCGATGTTTGCCCCCGGAAACGGACAGATCATCATCACAGGGCAGCTGGGAGACGTGATGAAGGAATCGGTCCGGCTGGCCATCAGCCTTATCAAGCACCGTTTCCCCGACAAGGCTTCCCTTTTTGCGGAAAATGACCTGCATATCCATGTGCCTGACGGCTCCACCCCCAAGGACGGTCCCTCCGCGGGGATCACCCTGACCTGTGCCATCGCCTCCCTGGTGAACGGGACGGTCGTGGATTCGGGCATCGCCATGACAGGCGAGATCTCCCTGCGCGGGGAGGTCACGGCCATCGGCGGTCTTGCCGAAAAACTGATGGCGGCCCAGCGGGCCGGGGTGACGCGAGTCCTTGTCCCGGAAGAAAACCAGGATGATCTAACGGACGTCCCCGGGGAGATCCTCAAGCAGCTCACCGTGATCCCCATCAGGACCCTGGAACAGGCTCTGTCCTTCTGCGGGATCGTGGAAAGTCCCGCCGTGCCCAAAGCGGTATAACGATCAGCCGCATTAACGGCGAATGCCTTTTGAAAGGGGCCTCTCTCCCACCGGAAAGAGGCCCCTGCTTTTTGTTTTCAGTGCTTTATGCGTTTTTTTTCCACGGCAGATCCACGCTGGAAAAAGGCTGCCAGGGGGATCCAAACGCCTTCTTGGAAAGAAGCCAGAACCCGGCGTCCTCCAGGGCTTCCTCAAAGGAATAGGGGGAGGGCCCTCCTTCGAGAAAACGCCTCGCGTCCAGCAGCATGGTCGCTATGGCGTACTCATCCCAGTTGGTATCCAGGAACAGCTCCGCGCTCCAGGTTTTCCTCAGGTCGCGCAGAGTCTGGTTATCCAGGCAGCGGTATTCCTCCGGAATCTCCCAGGCAAGCGTCTTTCTCCGGGGAAGGCCGGTTCGGTCCGCATAATACATCAGGGTATCGTTCCATTCCCCCCGCTCCCCGCGCACGCACAGATGACGGGAGCGGATAAAGGTCCGGTACTGGACCGGGCAAAAATCATAAATGGCGGTCTTCCCGGACTCATAGGAGATAAAGAGCCGGTCCCGGGTCCTGAGGGACATCCGTCCATCCAGGATGGCTCCTTCCCTGGAATCCGTTTCCATAACCATCCGGGAGACGCTCTCCCCTCGCAGGGTGTATTCCTCCCCCTCTGTCAACAGCATCCGCCGAAGGAGGCTGGCCGCGTGATAATCATGCACCAAAGAAAGATACGCGGACCCCGGCACGCCGATCAGCCCCTCCCGGACAGCCTCGAAACCCTGCCGCAGCAAAGGATGCCGATGGTACTGCTCCAGGGAAAAGATCCTGGCCCCTTGCTCCCTTACCAGGCGGACCAGCCTCATCAGCTGTTCCTCGTCCTCTCCAAGGGGGGTCTCCGCCGCCACAGGGAACCCCTCCAGGGCCCATTCCTCCGTGACAGAGGCCATATGCCCCCTGTCCACCGCCACGATCACCAGATCCGGCCCAAAGGCAAGGGCTTGCTGTTTTTCCACACAGGCCTCGGCGCCGGTCCGCTCCTTCATTTTGCGTGCCTTTTCTTCAGACCTGCACAGGTAGCAGGCCCTGAAAAGGGCCGGGTAGCGCCCGGCGATCCTTCCAAAGTACTCCGCACGGTAACCTGATCCGACGATCAGCAATGCAAGCGGCTCCATCCTCCGTCTCCTTTCCCGGGGGCCCTCCTGGGGGCTCGCGGGTCCCGCTTGTCCCCTTATGCGGCCTGTCTCAGCCGCACAGCACCTTGATCACAAGCTTCCTGCATTGTTCGCTCACTCCCTCCGCGGCAAGGCAGGGGGCGTGGGCTTCCCCGGGCAGGAAAAGGGCAAACTGTCCTTTTTCGAGAACGAATTGGATCTCCTTCTCCACATTCCCGAACCGGACGTCCTTCCCCTCCTCCAGGGGACCCAGGGGCGCGTTCCAGCCATAGCCGAAGCGTTCCCTTCCTTCCAGAACCAGCTGGATATCCGCGTACCGGTCATGGGCCTCATACCGTGGGGGCTGAGGGCGCGTCTGATTCTGCTGGACCAGGATGTATACGTTTTCCCCGTCCACACGAACGGTGCCGAGAGGAAGGGTTTCCAGGTCCGTCTCCTTCAGATACCGGACCGCGCGGGCAAAATTGTCGGACAGGGCAGCGTACCTTTCAATGGAAGAAAGCTCGTCGATCATCATGATGGTTGTCCTCCTTTTGGATGGTTTTCCGTATGGTAGATGGGGTATTCCTTTCCGTCCCTGAAGAAGACGGGAATGATGTCCAAGGGGGCCGGGACCGTCACCGTCCGCCCTCCTTCATAGGTCTCAAGGGTATAAGCGTCGGTCCATATCGCGCCGGAGGGCAGATACACCCGGCGCTCTGTCGCCCCGGCCTCCATCACCGGGGCCACAAGCAGATCCGGACCCAGCATGTAGGCGTCCTCCACATGCCAGGCATCGATATCCCCCGGGAAGTCAAAGAAAAGCGGCCGCATGACCGGAGCGCCGGAGGTATGGGCCTCTGCCATCACCCGGCGCAGGTAGGGTCTCAGCCTTTCCCGGATAAAAAGGTACCTGCAGAGGATGGGGGTGTTCTCCTCCCCGAAGCTCCATACCTCATTGTCCTGTCCGGAGGTCAGCTGGCGGACGCCGTTACGGTATTCCTGCTCCCGCTCAAACCAGGGGCTGCGTTCCCCGTGCATCCGGAACACCGGGCTAAAGCAGCCCCAGGCGAACCAGCGCACCAAAAGTTCCCTGAAGGCCGGGTCGCTGCTGTCGCCGCCCATAAAACCGCCGATATCGCTTGTCCACCAAGGGATGCCCGCCATGCCCATGGAAAGCCCTGCCTGCAGCTGCTCCCGCATCACCCGGAAGGAGGAATACACATCGCCCGACCAGGCGAGCACGGCGTATTTCTGACTGCCGGCCCACGCACAGCGGGTCAGGCTCAGGATCTCCTTTTCCCCTTCTTCCCGAAGGCCCTCGTAGAAGCCCCGGGCATAGCAGACGGGATAGAGGTTGGAGGTCTGCAGCGCCGGGCCCGCGTAATAGCGGTAATTGTCAAACTCATAATCCGCGTATTCCGGCTCCGCCTCGTCCAGCCAGAAGCACCGGATGCCCTTCCTGTAATAATTCTCCCGGCATTTTTCCCAGACAAACCGTCTCGCGCCGGGATGGGTCGCGTCAAAAATCACCGCCGCGCCCATCCAGGTGCTGACATCGTTCCCACGGTCCGTCCGGATCAGGTATCCCCTGTCCGCCATCTCCCCGTAGTTTTCGCTGCGTTCGTCCACCGTAGGCCAGACGGAGACCACCGTCTCGACCCCCATCGCCTTCAGCTCCTTCACCATTCCTTCCGGATCCGGCCAGTCCAGCGGCTCGAATTTGAAATCTCCCTGCCTCGTCCAATGGAAAAAATCCACGACTATGGCATCCAGGGGCAGGCCCATGGCCTTGTGTCTGCGGGCGACGCGCAGCAGCTCGTCCTGGGTACGGTACCGCAGCTTGCACTGCCAATAGCCCAGGCCGTACTCCGGCATCATGGGGACCCGGCCTGTCACGGCGCTGTAGTTCCGCTCAATGTCCGCCGGGGTATCGCCGCAGGTCAGGTAATAGTCCATCTTTTTGGTGGATCTGGCCGTCCATTCCGTGCGGTTTGTGCCAAAGGTACAGGTGCCGATGGCCGGATTGTTCCACAAAAAGCCGTATCCCCTGCTGGATACGAAGAAGGGAACACTGGCCTGGGAATTGCGATGGCACAGCTCCAGGACGGCGCCCTTCTTGTTCAGCTGCCGGTCCTGGTACTGGCCCATGCCAAAGATCATCTCGTCGTCATACGCCTCAAACCGGGCGGTCAGGGCCCAGTCGTCCGTACCCGGAATGGCCTTCAGTTCCCTTCCGCGGATCCGGAGCGACGAAGAATACCGGTTGATCCGGTTGCGGTTGCGCCAGTACTCGGCCGTCAGCAATTCGCCCCGCTGGTTGTAAAAGCTCAGCCAGCCCTCCGGATGGACGACGACCGAAAGCTTTCCGTTGACAAAGGTGTATTCCTTCTCCAGGCGGTGGTATTGAACGTATTCAGGGCCCTTATACCAGGGATCGGTGGTATCCACCTCCCTGCAGGTGATGACGGCATGGCTTTCGGTTCCCTTTTCCGTCAGCGCCCAGTCCCTTGGGTCCATCTCCGCCTCGTTGGTCATTCGGACACGGACGCCGTCCGTCCCCCAGGCGTCAAGCCAGACCTGGCTGACCCCACTTCGGATCACCAAGCGGCCGTTCATCTGCTCGATCTGCATAAGCCTCCTCCTTCGTTCCGTTTTGGACGGGGCAGGGATCCTGTTCAGGCCGCCTCGTCAAACTGACTGTTGTACAATTCTGCATAGAAGCCTCCCCTGGCCAAAAGCTCCTCGTGTTTCCCCTGCTCCACGATGTCCCCGTCCCGGATGACCAGGATCACGTCCGCGTTGCGGATGGTGGACAGGCGGTGGGCGATGACAAAACTGGTACGGTGCTCCGTCAGGCGGTCCATGGCTTTCTGGATCACAAGCTCCGTCCGGGTATCCACCGAGGAGGTCGCCTCGTCCAGGATCAGCATGGGGCTGTCCTGGATCATGGCCCGGGCGATCGTCATCAGCTGTTTCTGACCGGCGGAAATGACTGTATTATCGCTGAGCACCGTATCATACCCCTGCGGCAGCGCCTTGATAAAGGAATGAATACCGCAGGCCTTGCAGGCGGCCTTCATGCGCTCCTCCGTCACGCCGGGGGTGTTGTAAACCAGGTTCTCGCGGACCGTCCCCTCAAACAGCCAGGTATCTTGAAGGACCATGCCAAAGCGGCTGTGGACCTCCTCCCGTTTCATGGACCGGACAGGAACGCCGTCGATCCGGATCTCCCCCCCTGTCGGCTCGTAAAAACGCATCAGCAGGTTGACCAGGGTCGTTTTCCCGGCGCCGGTCGGTCCGACGATGGCCACCTTCTGGCCGGGCTGCACGTGGATGGAAAAATCCCGGATCACGGTCTCCTCCGGCTTGTCCGGATACGCGAAGCGAACGTGGCTGAACTCCACCTCGCCGCGGACAGCGCCCTCAGGGCCCCCTTTGGCGGTTTCGTCCTCCATTTCCTCTTCATCCAGGAACTCAAAGACCCGCTCCGCCGCCGCTGCCGCCGACTGCATATTCGTCATCGCCTGGCCGATCTGCTGCACCGGGCTCTGGAACTGGCGGACATAGATCATGAATGCGGTGATCACGCCAAAGGTGATGGTCCCGTTCACGGCCAGGGCGGCGCCCACCACGCATACCGCCACATACCCGAAATTGCCGATGAAGCCCATCAGCGGCTGCATCAGCCCTCCCAGGAACTGGGATTTGAAATTGGCCTCCTTCACAGCCTTGTTGAGGCCGTCAAAATGTTCCTTCACACGCCCGTCCGCATTGGATACGCGGATGATGTCATGGCCCGTGTACATTTCCTCGATATAGCCGTTCAGGGCCCCCAGGTTCTTTTGCCGGGCCACAAAATATTTCTGGCTCTTTCCCACGATGACCATCATCACCAGCATGGCCAGAAACGTGGAAAGGACCGACGTGCCCGCCATGATCCAGTTGGTGGTGACCATCATGATCAGGCATCCCACAAACTGCGCCGCCGCCGAAACCATGGTGGCCATGGAATTGGACAGGGACGCGCTGACGGTGTCCACGTCGTTGGTGACCCGGGAAAGCACGTCGCCGTATTCATGAAAATTGAAATAGCTCAGCGGCAGCCGGTTGATCTTACCCACGATGTCCCGCCGCATCCGTTTGGACAGGCGCTGGTTGAACCCCGCCATCAGGTAATGCTGCAGGAAGGTAAACAACGCGCTGAGTCCGTACAGGACGCAAAGCAGGATCCCGACCCGGGCGATGCCCGCCATGTCGATCCTGCTCATCAGGCCCTGGGTGATGAAGTCAGTGATCCGGCTGATCTGCCTTGGACCGACAATGGTCAGCACCGCGCCGCCGCCCGAAAGGATCAGGGCCAGGATAAAAACGCCCATGTCCCTCCGGCTGTAGCCCAGCAGCTGACGCATCGCCTTGTTCATGTTGTGCGGTTTCTCTGGGAGTCTTCCCCGTCCGGACCCTCTTCCATGCATTCAGTCCGCCTCCAATTCATTCCGGGACAGCTGCGACAGGGCAATTTCCCGGTACACATCACAGGTCTGGATCAGTTCCTCATGGGTGCCGATCCCCACTGCCTCCCCTTCCTCCAGCACCACGATCCTGTCCGCATGCCGGACGGTCCCGATGCGCTGCGCCACGATCAGGCAGGTGGTGTCCTTCAGATCCGCGTTCAGCCGTCCTCTGAGGGCCGCGTCCGTCTTCAGGTCCAGCGCGGAGAACGAATCGTCAAAGATCAGGATCTCGGGCTTGCGTGCAATGGCCCGGGCAATGGACAGGCGCTGTTTCTGCCCGCCCGAAAGGTTGGTTCCTCCCTGAGCGATATTGGCCTGAAGTCCGCCCGGCAGCTCACGGACGAATCCGTCCGCCTGGGCGATCTCAAGGGCCCACGTTTCCGTTTCCGGGGAAACGGGCTCCCGCGCCCTGCCAAAGGTCAGGTTCTCCTCCACCGTGCCGGAAAACAGCACGGTTTTCTGGGAGATATAGCCGACTTTCCCGTACAGCTGGTCAAACGTATAGTCCCGCAGGTCCTTCCCGTCCAGGAAGATTTCCCCGCGGGTCGGGTCATAGAGCCGTGCCGCCAGGGATACCAGGGTGGTTTTGCCGCTGCCGGTAGCGCCGATAAAAGCCACTGTCTCCCCCGGACGCACGTCAAAGGAGAGGTTCTTCAGGCAGTCCTCCGAGGCATCTGGATAGCGGAAGGACACATTCCGGAAGGAAAGGCTCCCTTTTTCGCTCCCCTCTGTCCCCTTTCCGCCTTTCACCCGCGGATCCGCCGCCAGCACCTCCTCAATGCGGGCAGCGGACACCTGGGCCCTTGGCAGCATCATAAAGATCATGACCAGCATCATAAACGACATGATCACATACACGGCGTAGGAGGAGAAGACCACCACCTCGCTGAACATCTCCACCCGCCGCGGGATCGCCTCAAGGCTTGTAACGGGGATGTCGTTGACCATGGCCGCCCCCAGCCAATAGATGGCCAGGGACAGGCCGCTCATCACCAGGGAGATCACCGGCATCAGCACCGCAAGGTGCCGTGCCGTATACAGCTGGGTCTCCATCAGGTTCCGGTTGGCGCGCTCGAATTTTTCCTCCTGATACCCTTCCGCGTTGAAGGCGCGCACGATCCTTAGGCCGCTCAGGTTCTCCCTGGTGACCCGGTTCACATCGTCGATCTGCTTCTGGACAATGCGGAATTTGGGCAGCACCTGTTTCATCAGCACCAGGATGACGCACAGGATGATGACCACCGCTCCTGCCGTGACCAGGGAAAGCGTTCCGTTTTTGCCTACGATCTTCAATACTGCCCAGACCGCCATGATGGGCGCCTTGATCATGACCTGAAGGCCCATGGCCACCAGCATTTGGATCTGGGTGATGTCGTTGGTGGTGCGCGTGATCAGGCTGGCGGTAGAAAAGCGCTTGATCTCCTCGGCCCCGAAATCCGTGACCCTGTGGAAGACCTTTTCCCGCAGCACGAAGCTGAAATTGGACGCAAGCCGCGCGGCAAAGTAACCCACGATCACAGACAGCGCCGCGCTGCCCAGGGCGCAGGCGAGCATTTTGGCTCCCGCAGTCCAGATCCGGCTCATCTCACTGCCCGGGGTCACGATCAAACGCGTGATGTCGCTCATATAGTCCGGCATGGTCAGGTCCACCCATACCTGCCCCGCCACCAGCAGCAGACACAGAAGCGCGTAAGCCCGCTCCCGTCTGCGCATGAAACGGAAGATCCGCCACATATTCCTTGTCTCCTTCTATTCAAAATACGTTCTCAGTTTCAGGCCGTCCCGGAATTCAAACAGCCTGTCCAGGAGTCTGCCGCAGCAGGCGATGAAGGGGCCATTGACCAGCGCGCAGACAAAGGTTCCCGCCTTGATGCCCTCAAAATGGCCGAAGCCGAAAAAAGCGAAGGACAGTACCACCGCCATCAGGCAGCTGCACAGGTCGTAGGCCGTCTTGACGCGGCCGATGTCCAGCCTGTATTTCAGGGACAGCTCCTTGACAAACAGCTCATACGCCTCCGGCGCAATATAGGTCCTGAACAGCAGCGCCACCCCCAGGCCGCCCAGTCCGAGCCCCAGCGTGAAAAAGACCAGCCTCAGGGGGATCCCTCCTCCCTCGAGGGTCCCGACAAAGGCCATCATCGCATCCAGCGTCAGGCCGTAGAGCACTGCCGTCACAAAAGAAAACAGGTACATTCCCTTGAAACGGCCCATGAGGAGGGACAGCAGCACCAGCAAGAGCGCCTGAAAGCAGTACTCCGCCATGCCAAAGGTAAACCCCGGCAGGAAAGAGGAGACCCTGAGATGGACAAGATAGGCAGGGGCCACCACCATGGACAGGCCAAAGTCCGCCCGCTCCATCAGCGCCGTTCCAAAGGCCAGAAACAGCAATCCAAGAAAATACGCCGCCTCCGTGCAAAAAAGCCTTTTTTTCATTCTTGTTCCCCACAGCCTGCCATCTTTTGACCCTCTTCCTTCCGGGTGGCATCGTCCGTCTTTCCTTTTGCCCTGCCAAGCAGGATCAGGCAAAATACAAGCAGCAGCGGGAACACGCTTCCCGCGAGGAGGCCCCGCCGAAGGTCGTCCCCGGCAAGCTGGGTCACAAAGCCCACGACACTCGGACCAAGGGCGCCCCCCAGGTCTCCGGACATGGCCAGCAGCGCAAACAGGGCGGTGCCGCCCCTTGGAAGACGGGGGGAGGTCACACTGATGGTGCCCGGCCACATGATTCCCACCGAAAACCCGCACATAACACACCCCACAAGCCCCGGCATCGGGGCCGGGGAGAGGGAAGCAAGCAGGTAACAGGCAACGCACAGCACGCCGGAAAAGACCATGAAACGCCTCAGGTCCATCCGTTCGCCGAATCGTCCGTAAAGGACCCGGCTGATCCCCATGGTGACCGCGAACAGGCACGGGCCCGCCAGATCCCCCAGGGTCTTTGAAAAGCCCAGCGCCGCTTCGGCAAAGGCGGACGCCCATTGCGCCATGGCAAGTTCCGATGCCCCGGCGCAGACCATCAGGACCGCAGCCAGGTAAAACAGCGGTGTTCTGAACAATTCCCCGATCGACATGCCCTTCCCCTGCTCGGTCAGCCGCTCAATGGGGCACACCGCGAAATTGGTGATGTTGTACAGGGGGATCAGCGCGAGGCCACAGGCGAGAAAGCGCCAGTTTTCAATGCCGAACACCGCGAAAAACAGGGCCGATACCACGATCACCCCGACCGACCCCCAGCAGTAAAAGGAGTGAAGAAGGCTCATCACCGAGGCCTTGTTTTCAAAGGGACAGGCTTCCACGATGGGGCTGACCAGCACCTCGATCAGCCCGCTGCCAATGGCATAGAGGATCACGCAGGAAAGGATCCCCGCAAACGGGTCGGAAAACCAGGCAGGCACGACAGCGAGTCCCGCCAGCCCCAGTCCGGAGGCGACCTCCGACGCCAGCACGCAGCGGCGGTATCCGATGGCGTCCACAAACCGGGCGCAGAAGATATCCACCAGCAGCTGGGTCAGGAAAAACGCCGTCGGGATCAGCGCGATCTGGCCGAGGGTCAATCCGTATTCCGTGTGAAAACGCAAAAACAGCAGCGGTGCGAAATTGGCGGCGATCGCCTGGGAAATAAAGCCGAGGTAGCACGCCCTCAGGGTCCTTCGGTAATCTTTCTGCATGGGTCCCCCTCTTTAAAATAAAATGGAACCTATGCAGTATATACCAAACCCCGCCTCCTGTCATCAGGATTGGACAGCTTCCGGGATATATTGTACAATTAAAGCGCAGCTGTTTATTTGTCCCTGTCCTGCAAGCCCCGGATCCGAAAAGTCTCCCCTCGAAAGGAACCTGCCTCATGAAAAAGAAGCTGGCTCATCTGATCGTCCGCCGCCATGTCCCGATCCTTGCCGGCGTGCTCTGTCTTTGCCTTCTGTCGGTCTTTGGGATCCCGCTGACCCGGATCAATTACGACCTGAACCGGTATCTGGACGACCGGACCATGACCAAGCGCGCCCTGACCATCATGAATCAGGAATTTGGAAGCAGCGAGCAATTGCGCCTGCTGTTTGAAAACATGGAGGAAGCCTCTCTTCAGGCCGCCGTCGAGAGGCTGAACGGTCTTCCCGAAGTCCTTTTGGCCGCGCATGATCCGGACAGCGGAACCGTCCTCAAAGACGGCACCCGCTACCATCTGGTTACGCTGACGTTGAACGAATGCGATACCGCCGCCCTCATTCCCCGTCTGCGCGCCCTCTTCCCGGAGTACGGGCCCGTCCGGGTCGGCGGTGCAGCCGCCTCGCTTCTGGACGTGCAAAGAAGGGTCGGAGACGAAATGCCCCTGGTGATGCTCATCTCCCTGGCTGTTGTGGCAACGGTCCTGACCCTGACCTCCCGGGCATGGCTGGAGCCCCTTCTGATCCTTCTTGTGCTGGGGCTCTCCATCCTCCTGAATCTTGGAACCAATTTTCTCTTTCCGGACGTTTCCTTTATCACCTTTGCCGTCAGCGCCATTTTGCAGCTTGCGCTCTCCATCGATTACGCCATCATGCTGATCCACACCTGGCACGAAAAGCGCAAGTCGGCTTCTTCCCCGTCGGAAAGCATGGAACTGGCCCTGGAAAGCTGCTTTATGCGCATCTCATCCAGCGCCTTTACCACCGTGGCAGGCCTTCTTTCCCTGCTTTTCATGTCCTTTACCATCGGCTTTGACATCGGGCTCGTGCTCTCCAAAGGCATCCTGATCAGTATGCTGGGGGTCTTCTCCCTGATGCCCGCCTTCGTCCTGCTGTTTGAAAAGCCGCTGGCCCGCACCTCTCACAAGTCCCTCCGCCTGGGCGGGGAACACCTTTCCAGGCTGATCTTTCGCTCCCGCGGTCCACTTGCGGCCCTGCTTGCGTTGGTCGTGCTGGCCGGCGTTTGCCTGCATGCGTTCAGCCGGTACTCCTTTACCGACGAGGGGCATGACCCGGTAGAAACGGAAAGCGGGTTCATCAACGCGCTCTTTGGTTCTTCCTCCCCCCTGGTCCTTCTCGTCCCGGGGGGAGAAAACGCCGATTACGGCACGCAAAGGACCCTTGTGCAAAAGCTCCTGGCCCTCGAGGCAGACGGTCTGCACCCCGTCACCGACGTTGCTTCCATGGTGACCACCGCCGAGGCGGCCCTGAAGGAATACACGCCCCCCGAGGTGGCGGAGTTGACCGGTCTCAGCCCCTTTGCGGTCCGGATGTTTTTCTTTTCCCAGGGGTTCGGGGATTCTGTCCGGGGGGACACCCTGCTGGCCGCGGCCGGAGCCATTGCCCCGGGCAACGGGCAGATCGCCTCTCTCCGGGCCCTGATGGAAACCGCCGAAAACGCCTTCAAGGGCAAGACCCTCGACCGCATGCTGCTCACATTGGCTTATGGTCCTTCGGACAATCGCACCGCGGGCCTGATTCGATCGATCCTGGAGCTTGCGGAAGAAGTCTATGGAAAGGACCGGGTTTACATCACCGGCGTCCACATGTCCGCCTACGACATCGGCAGCGCCTTCAGCGGGGATCTCCTGAAAGTGAATCTGATCACCTTCCTTGCGATCTTCCTGATCGTGGCCCTTTCCTTCCGTTCGCTGCGGGTATCGCTTCTGCTGGTATTCGTCATTGAGGGCGCCATTTTTGTCACGATGGGGCTGTCCACCCTTCTTGGCAAACCCATCTTCTTCATTTCCTACCTGATCTGTGTGTCCATCCAGATGGGAGCCACCATCGATTACGGCATCCTGCTGTGCGACCAGTACCTGTCCCTCCGCAGGGAAGGGATCCCCCCGGACGGCGCCCTGAGCACCGCACTCACGAGGGCCCTCCCCACCATATTGACCTCCGGAGGCATTCTGGTTACCGCGGGCTTCCTCATCGGACGGATATGCACGGTCTTCTATATCGCCGACATTGGATCGCTCCTCGCCCGGGGCACCCTCGTCTCCGTCCTGCTGGTCCTGACCCTGTTGCCCTCCCTTCTTCTTTTGGCCGACTCCTGGCTGAAAGAAAAACCATGAACCAACGATCATCCTGCCATGACAGAATCGCTTTTCGGGGAGGTATGTTATGCCGTCTATGGACTTGGTCTTCACCCAGATCCTGGTCATCCTTCTGTATGTGGTCATCGGCTACGCCGCCGGCCGATTCCGCCTGATCAGCCCGGATCAGCGCAGGTACCTGACCCGCCTGTGCACGGACCTGGTGCTGCCCTTCACCATCCTGAGCGCCTCCAGCCAGTCGGTCAGCAGCGGAGAGCTTTTGCAGATGGGCGCCGTCACCGGGGGCATCCTGATGATCTTCGCTTTGGTAAACTTTCTGGCCACGGTTTTGCAAAAGCACCTTCGCGTGCCGGAAGGGCGGCTTGTGACCACCTCGTCCCTGCTGACCTTCCCCAACTGCACTTTTTTGGGGCTGCCCTTGTGCCGGGCCCTGTTCGGGGAGGTCGCTGTCCTCTACAACGCCATGTACATGGTCGCCTTCAACGTACTGTTCTTCACCTGGCAGGCCAGCGCCTTCACCGGCAAAGGCTTCCGGCTGAAAAGCCTGCTGACGCTGCCCACCCTGGCCACTTTCGTACTGGTGGGGATGCTGGCCCTGGGCTGGCGTTTTCCTGCGCCGGTCCAGACGGTTTTCAGCAGTACCGGCGCCATGATCACCCCGTTGTCGCTGATCGTGATCGGCGTCATGATGTCTGAAAACCGCCTCGCCGATCTCTTCCGGGAAAAAGGCGCGTATCTGGTCACCTTGCTGAGGAACCTGGTCATCCCGCTTTTGTCCCTGTTCTTTTTCCGTTCGCTCACCCTGCCCTCCGCCTCAAAGCTCTGCTTGCTGGTGTACATGGCCTGTCCCTGCGCGACGCTGACCTCCATTTATGCCATCCAGAACGACAAGGAGCCGGAGTATGCCGCCCGGGCCGTCCTGATGTCCACGCTGTTTTTCGCCCTGACCCTGCCATTCCTCGTCTGGACGGGCGGGAAAGTGCTTTGAACGCTTACGGCGTCCCCTCCGCGAGTTTCAGGCAGGAAACGGCGGCTTTCGGGCGCGGATGGGTTGCGGTGAACAGGGCATTTTGCTATAATTTGGGCGTCAACTGCCACAAAACCTTGCCTGCACCCGTCCTACGGTGCGGATAACGTGCATGGCAGCAAAACCAGCAGACAAACCATTTAAACGGAGGATACGGACATGAACAAAACGGGCCTGACCAGACAGCAGGTTGAGGAAAGCCGCAGGCAGCACGGCTCCAACAAACTGACGGAGCTCCCGCCGGATCCCTTGTGGAAAAAGATCCTGGAGGGCTTCAAGGACCCCATGATCATGATCCTTCTGGTGGCCCTGGCCATCCAGGTGGTGCTCTGGATTATGGGCAAGGCCGAATGGTATGAGCCCGTGTGTGTCCTGGTGGCCATTCTTCTGGCCAACGGGGTCGCCTCGGTCTCCGAGCACAGCCAGGAGGGCAAGGCTTCCTTGCTGAAGGCGGAGGAGGAATCCAAGGAAATGACCAAGGTCCTTCGGGACAGCCAGCTCCAGGAGATCCACGTCTCCGACGTGGTCGTAGGCGATCTGGTGTACCTGCAGGCCGGTGACAAGCTGCCCGCCGACGGCGAGATCGTCGAAGGCGAGATCATGGTGGATCAGGCCGCCCTCAACGGGGAGACCGAAGAGGCCCGCAAAACCGTGGGCAAGGGCGAATACAACATCAAGGATCTGCTCAACACCCGCTATGCCTACCGCGGCACCGTGGCGGTCTCCGGCGAGGCGTATATGGAAGTCAAGGTGGTCGGCGACCGGACCCTGTTCGGTGAGCTGGCCCTGGAGGTGCAGGAGGATACCCGCGAAACCCCCCTGCAGGTCAAGTTGGGCAAACTGGCCAAGCAGATCTCCATGTTCGGCTACATCGGCGCCGCCGCCATCATCGTGGGCGTCATTGCCGTCAACCTGCTTCAGGGCAAAATGGCCGGGGCGGACTTCTACGCCTGGCTGCAATTGATCATCGAGGCGGTCACGGTAGCCGTCACCATCATCATCTGCGCGGTGCCCGAGGGCCTGCCGATGCTGACCAGCATCCTGCTCTCCTTCCAGTCCATCCGTATGATCAAGGACAACGTGCTGGTGCGCAAGATCAACGGCCTTGAGACCGCCGGCAGCCTCAGCCTGCTCTTCACAGACAAAACCGGCACCATCACCGAAGGCCGCCTGTCTGTGGTGGAGCTGGCCACCGGAAACCAGCGCATCTTCACAAAGCTCGATCAGCTGCCCCCCTCCATGAGGTCGGACGTGGTGGCCGGCATCGGTCTGAACAACAGCGCCACCGTCTCCGGGAAGGACATCATCGGCGGCAATTCCACGGACCGGGCCATGATGGCCTTCCTGCTGGGCGAGGACGCCGTGGCCAGCATGGACAAGAGCGAGGTCCTGGCCTTCAACCCCTTCAATTCCACAAAGAAAATGTCCGATGTGACCATTACCCGCAACGGCAAGCGCGTCGTTTACCTCAAGGGCGCGCCGGAGCGCATTGTGGAACGCTGCTCCACCTTCATTGACGAAAACGGCGAGGTCAAGCCCCTCAACCATGAGACCCAGTCCTCCCTTCTGACCTATATGGACGCCCAGGCCGGACGCTCCATGCGTCTGCTGGGTGTGGCCCGCACCGAGGGGGATCCGGAGGGCAGGGACCTGACGCTGGTGTGCGTCCTTTCCATCCGGGACAACGTCCGCAAGGAAGTCATCCCTGCCATCAAAGAGGTGCAGGACGCCGGAATCCAGGTGGTCATGGTCACCGGCGACCGCAAGGAGACCGCTGTGGCCATCGCCAAGGAATCCGGCCTGCTGCGGGAGACCACCGACGTGGCCCTGACCTCCGCCGAAATGGCCGAGAAGAGCGACGAGGAACTCAAAAAGATCCTGCCCAACCTGCGGGTGGTGGCCCGGGCCCTGCCCACGGACAAATCCCGCCTGGTGCGCATCGCCCAGGAAATGAATCTGGTCGTCGGCATGACCGGCGACGGCGTCAACGACTCTCCTGCCCTCAAGAAGGCGGACGTAGGTTTTGCCATGGGCTCGGGCACCGAGGTGGCCAAGGAAGCCGGCGACATCACCATCCTGGACGACAATTTCACCTCCATCGACAAGGCCATTCTCTACGGCCGCACCATGTTCAAGTCCATCCGCAAATTCCTGATCTTCCAATTGACGGTCAACGTAGCCGCCGTACTCACCTGTTTCCTGGCCCCGATGTTCGGTGAAAACGAGATCCTGACTGTCATCCAGCTGCTTTTGATCAACCTGGCCATGGACACCCTTGCCGCCATCGCCTTCGGGTCCGAACCCGCGCTGAAGGAATACATGAAGGAAAAGCCCATTCCCCGGGACGCCTCCATCGTATCCGGCTCCATGCTCCTGCGCATCATTCTCTCGGCGCTGTTCATCACCGCCGCCTGCCTGTGCATCCGGTTCGTGCCCGCCGTTCAGAACCTGATCGGCATCACCGCCGCCGGGTATCCCGGTGTGCCCGACCTGCGGGTGGTCCTGAATTCCGCGGTGTTCGCAACCTTCATGATGGCCATCACCTTCAACGGCTTCAACGCCCGCACCGATCATATGAACGTCTTCGAGCATCTGGGCCGCAATCGCAACTTCCTTCTGGTGATGCTGATCATCTTCGCTGCGCAGTTCGTCTTTGTGACCATCGGCGGCGAAGTCCTCAACGTGCATTCCCTGACCTCCACCACCTGGCTGACCTGCGCGGTCATCGCCTTCCTGGTCATCCCCCTCAACTTGATTTACAAGGGCATTGCCCATCCGGACCGCGTCAGCCGCTGACGCTTCCCGCCGGGCCCTCCCGGATGGGCCCGGCGGCATTTCCCGGCTCCAACGCCAAGGACCGCCCTGAAAGGAGGAGTGCTCCATGCCCGTCAATCTGGTCAAAGGCCAGAAAATCAGCCTGGTCAAGCCCGGCAGCGCCCTGAACCGTATCCTTGTGGGGCTTGGCTGGGACGAAGTCCGGCAAAGGAACGGTCTCTTTGGATTGTTCGCAGGCAAGCCTGCCGACATCGACTGCGACGCTTCCGTCATCCTTTGCGGGGAAGACGGGAAGGTCGTCTCCAACCGGATCGCGGAATCCCTGGTCTACTTCGGCAACCTGAGCCACCCCAGCGGCGCCATCCGGCACCAGGGCGACAACCTGACCGGCAGCGGGGAGGGAGATGATGAGCAGATCCAGGTGGAGCTTTCCGGGATCCCTTCACAGATTGCCCGTCTGGTCTTTGTGGTCAACATTTACGACGCGGACAAGCGGCGCCAGCATTTTGGACTGATCCGCAACGCCTTCATCCGCATCGTGGACCAGGCCTCCGGAAGGGAGCTTTGCCGTTACAACCTGTCCGACGACTACAGCGGCATGACCGGCGTCATCGTCGGCGAAATGTACCGCAGCGGCAATGAATGGAAGTTCAGTGCCGTCGGCCGGGGCGTCCTGGAAGCCAGCCGGCTGGACCAGCTGCTGGCCCTCTATCGCTGAACCTGCGGGTGGGACGGCTTTATGCTTTCCTTCCCTGAACCCCATAAAAAAGGAGAGATCATTATGGCAGTCAGTTTGACCAAAGGCCAAAAAATCAGCCTCGACAAGGGCATGACCCGGGCCCTCATCGGCTTGGGCTGGGACACCAACCGCTATGACGGCAGCGCGGATTTCGACCTGGACGCCTCCGCCTTCATGCTGGGGGCCAACGGCCGGGTCCGGAAGGACGAGGACTTTATCTTCTACGGCAATCTGCAGAGCGCCGACGGCTCCGTCCGCCACACGGGGGACAACCGCATCGGCGGAAGCTCCGGGGACGACGAGGTGCTGGTCATTGATTTCGCCAAAGTTCCCCAGGACGTGCAGAAGATCGCCATCACCGTCACCATTTACGAGGCCGAAGAACGCCGCCAGAATTTCGGCCAGGTCTCCAACGCCTATGTGCGTCTTGCCAAGATGAACGGCGAGAATGACATGGAGGGCGTGGAACAGCTGCGCTACAACTTGGGTGAGGACTTCTCCGTAGAGACGGCCCTGGTGTTCTGTGAATTGTACCGGTCCGGCGACGTGTGGCGCTTCAACGCGGTGGGCGCCGGCTACGCGGGCGGTCTTTACGCCCTGTGCAGAAGCTACGGCGTCAACGTCTGATGATCTTTACAGGAGGCCCCTATGTCCGGCAAGGGAAAACTGCGCATCAGCTTTAACGCCCCGGCCACCCTCACCTTTGCGCTGGTGTGCCTTGGGGTCCAGCTTTTGAGCGTCCTGACGGGCGGCAAAAGCAACGAGACGCTGTTCAGCGTTTACCGGGCGCCGCTGCTGAACCCCCTCACCTGGATCCGTTTCTTTACGCATGTCCTGGGCCACGCGGGATGGGACCACCTGCTCAACAACATGATGTACCTGCTGATCCTTGGCCCCATGCTGGAGGAGAAATACGGCAGCTCCAACCTGTTCGCCGTCATGGTGCTGACAGCGGGGGTCACGGGCGTCATCCATTTTATCTTCTTCCCCGCTTATCGGCTCATGGGGGCCAGCGGCGTGGTGTTCGCCTTTATCCTGCTCTCCTCCATTACAGGCTTTCGGGAAAAGGAGATCCCTCTCACCTTCCTGCTGGTGGCCCTCGTGTATATCGGACAGCAGGTGTACGCCATGGTGACCGTTCGGGACAGCGTATCCCAGCTGACCCATATCATCGGCGGCGCCGTCGGCGCGAGCCTTGGCTTTGTCATGAACAAATGGAAAATGACCCGCTGGCAGAGGTGATCCCATGGCAGAAGCGCATGTATCCCAGACCGCTTTTTGGACCCCGCGCCCCCAAAGAAAAGGGGACGCGGGCGTTTTCGCACGGATGGACCATCTGGGCGGTCTGTCCGGCAGGGCCTTTTTAGCCCGCTATGCCGACGGAGCCCTTCTGCTGGACAAACGCGTGCCCAATCCGGACGAGACCCAGCTTCGCCATTTCCGCCAGGTCCTTGGGAGCCCTGCGGTGCCGGACCGGGCTGAAATCGTCCGGCAGCTGACCCGGTGGCTGCCCGCCCTTCCGGAAAAGAGCCGTGTCCGCTGCGCGGATGCCCTGGACGCTCTCCTGAAAGAGCAGCGGCTTCTGGGTCCCTCCCCCGCCATGCTTGCCAACCTGTACGTCAAACTGATGTGCTGGCTCTATTACCAGACGGGCGCCCTTCTCCAAAAACTGGAGGGATCCATCGTCCCCCGTGTTTTGTTCCTGGGGGTCCCCGGCGGGCATGAGATGCTTTTCCTTCGCCTCCTGAACCGCCTTGGGGCGGACGTCCTCCTGCTTCTGCCAGACCCCGCTATCCAGAGTGATCTCCTGCCCCTGCTGGAAATGCCGGAGGGGGCCTTCCCCGCGGATTTCAGCGTCCGCGACCTGATACGGCCCCTCCGGGACAAGGCCGCCCCTCCCCTCAACCGGGCCCAGGTTCCCGGCGCCTCCCCCGGGAAAGCATCCGCCAAAGAGGCCTTCCGTACCGGCGCTCCGGCCAAGAGCGTCCCGTCTTTCCCTGCGCCCGGCACGCCCGCGGTCCGCTCCGCATCCCCCAAGGCTGCTTCGGCCAAAGGCGGCTCCCCTTCCGTGCCGCCAAAGGACGTTCCGGGCGCCCTGCAGGCACGACCCGTGTTCTCTCGCCGCACCCCGGAAACCTATTTCGAGCCTCCCCTGCGCCGGCCCTGCACCAATGCCTGGCTCAAAAAGGCCGAACCCCAGCAGGTCCTGGAGCCCCTGCCCGACCGGGGGAGCGACCCTTCCCTGTATTACAACGCCTTTCTCCGGGTGGAGGGCGCGGAGGATAAAACCACCTACCAGAGCTGCCTCATGGCCTTTGCCGCCGCCCTTCAGCGGACCGGACGGCGCTTTTCCGTCGTCAACGGGTCCTTCGGTACGCCTGATCCGGACGAGATCCGCAAGATCCGCCGCCATCCCTATCGGACCGTGGATGAATTGATCATCGACCAGGCCATGAACCTGCCTCTGGGCCTTCCCGGTGAATTGGAGCGGGAGCTTCAGGCCGCCTTCGTGCATATCCTTCGGGAAGCCTCCCGGGAGGAAACCTCCCTGCCCCGGCTGACCTCCGCCGCGGTCCTCCTGCACTGCAAGCTTCGTCCTGTTCTGAAGGACCTCTTCCCCGTCTGGAAGGAGACGGATCTGCCCTGCCTGATCCACATGGGCGCCTGCAGAGACCCCAACGACGCGCTGCTCCTGCGCCTGCTGGCCTGCCTGCCCGTGGACGTTGTGATCTTCGCGCCCAACCTCGACCTACCCTGCCTCCTCCGCGATCCGCTGCTTTTGGATATCCGGTACGCCAAATCCCTGCCGGACATGGCCTTCCCCCTTGGCGACGGACCCCTGCAGGTGCGCACGGTGGCCTCCCATGCCGAAGAGGAGCTCAACGGCATGCTTTATAACGGAGCCGGCCTGTACCGGCCCAGGCAGTTCGCCAAGGCGGACACGGTCATTCTTCAGTCCACCGCAGACGAGATCCGCCTTCTATGGGAGCAGGAGCTGCGTTTCCGGACCGGTTTTTCCTCTGAAAACGGGCACGTCACTCTGCCGGTTTTCTTTGCCAAGCTCAGCGGTGTCCCGGACCGGCTGGAATCCTATTGGCAGGAGATCAAATCCCTTTCCTCCGCCGAACAGACCTTCTTTATCCGATCCCTTCCCTGCCTTGCGCCCGGCGAGGGAGCCTCCATGATGGCCCTTGCCAAAAAAGCCCTTCGGGGCGGAAAGCTGGACCGCTCCGCCCTGCGGGGGGACCGGGCTTATCCCTACGCTTTCCTTCGGGAGGAAGTCCAGGAGCACCTTCTGGACAAACTCCAGCTCCTCCTGGAGCGCAGGCTGATCCGGGGCATCGGGGTCAACGGCGCCGAGTACAAGGCGACCGCCGTGGCCCTTTCCCTCCGCAAGGAGATCCTTCGTGCGCTTCAGGGGTTTGATTTTACAAAAAAGAACCCCAAAATGCTGGTGTATGCCCCCGGAGACGCTGCGCCCTCTCCGGAGGATGCCATCTTGCTAACGCTAATGAACCTGTGCGGGTTTGACGTGGTGCTCTTTGTTCCCACCGGTTACCAGACCGTGGAGAGGTACCTGGACGGCATTTCACCGGTGGAACACCAGTTGGGCGCCTATCGTTATGACCTTGCGCTTCCGGACCTGGACGCCGTCGGATCGCCAGGCGGCGTACTTTCCCTATTGGGCAACCTGTTTAAAAGGGGGAAATGACCATGGCCATCCAATTTGACCGGCCCGCCCGGCAGACCGAATCCGCCCCAAAGCTGACCCTGCCCCTTCCCCCTGAGGAAGCGGCGGATCCCAAGCCCTACGACATCCAGGCCGACCGCACCGCGGTGGAGCAGGCATTGCTCGATTCCCCGGAGATCGAAGAGCTGACCTCTTTGCTGGACGTCAACGACCTATCCACCATCACCCAGTTCGGCGCCCAAACTGCCATGGACCTTTCCAAGGCCTCGGATACCGTTCTCAAGTCCATGAGCATGACCCAGCCGGATGAAACCAGCAGGATGCTGCGGGAACTGAGCCGCATTATGGACCAGTTCAGGATGGACGAACTCAGCGACAATCCGGGTTTGCTGGGAAAGCTTTTGGGTACCGCGCGAAAGAAGCTGGACCAGATCCTGGCAAAATACAACACCATGGGCGGCGAAGTGGACCGCATCTATGTGGAGCTTCGCCAATACGAACAGCAGATCCGCGACAGCAACACCCATCTGGAGTCCATGTTCAACGCCAATGTGGATTACTACCACCAGCTGGTCAAATACATCGTGGCGGGGGAACGGGGCTGTCAGGAGATCCGGTCCTATCTGGACCAGCGCCGGGCAGACATGGCAGCCACCGGCGACCAGTCCATCCTGTTCGAGATCCAGACCCTCGAGCAGGCGCTGCAGCTCCTGGAGCAGCGGGTACAGGACCTTCGCACCGCGGAAATGGTGGCCCTTCAGTCCATCCCCATGCTGCGCACCATGGAGTTTTCAAACGTCAACCTGGTGCGCAAAATCAATTCCGCCTTCATCGTCACCCTGCCTGTCTTCAAGCAGGCCCTGGCCCAGGCCATTATGCTCAAGCGCCAGCGCATCCAGGCGGAAGCCATCAGCGCCCTGGACCAGCGCACCAACGAGCTGCTGCTTAAAAACGCCCGCAACGTTACCGAGCAGGCCAAGCTGACCGCCCGTCTCGCTTCCGGCAGCTCCATCAAAGCAGACACCCTGGAGAGCACCTGGCGCACCATCTGCAGCGGGATCGACGAGACCCGACGCATCCAGGAGCAGGCCATGCGCCAGCGGGATGAGGACAAGGCCAAGCTGGAGCGCATCCAGGGCGAATACATGCGCCGTATTTCCGCAAAATAACCGACCAAGGAAGGCGACCCCATGGAAATGAAATACTGCATGGCCTGCGGCACCCTTTTGACAGAAAAATACCTGCCCTCGGAAAACGCTTTCATCCCCTTTTGCCCGAACTGCGCAGATTTCCGCTTCCCCGTATTCTCCACCGCGGTCAGCATGGTGGTGCTTTCCCCTGCCCGCGACAAGTACCTGCTCATCCGCCAGTACGGACGGCCCTTTTTTGTGCTGACCGCGGGATACGTCAACCGGGGAGAGGACGCCGAACACGCCGTCCGCAGGGAAATCATGGAGGAGCTGGGCCTGTCCGTCCGCTCCGTCCGCTTCAACCACAGCCATTATTTTGCCCCATCCAACACCCTGATGCTCAACTTCACCGCCGTAGCGGCCGACGAGGCCGTCCGCCCCAACGGGGAGGTGGACGATTGGCGATGGTTCCGCGAAGACGAGGCCCGGAAAAACATCCGCCCGGACTCCCTTGCCCAGGCGTTTTTGGAAGGATACATTACCGGCACCTATCCCTGGAAGGAAGATCTTTGAAGAAAACAGCGTCAGGAGGCGCCAAGGAAGTGTTCAGCAAATACGATCAAAAACTTGTCTCCCTGACCGATGACCGGGGAAATTCCTTCACGGGAAAGGCCTCCCCTTTTACCGCGGAATACGGGCTGCGGGAATACGGCATCGGGGAAGACGGCATCCTGCTCGGCCGCCGCCCCTTCTTCGCAAGCCGGATCTCCGCCGTTGCCCTTCTGCCCACCTATGAGGAAGCGCTCTCCGACATTCCCTTGGGACGGTACCGCCATTTTAAGGGAAAGGATTATGAAGTCCTCGCCATCGCCCGGCATTCGGAGACCGGGGAGGTCCTGGTCGTATACAAAGCGCTGTACGGGGACGGCGGAATTTGGTGCCGCCCCGCGTCCATGTGGAACGAAAGGGTCGAGCGGAACGGAAAGACCTTTCAGCGCTTCTGCCGCCTTGAACGGATAGAGCGTGTGGAAAAATACGAACGGCTGCTGGAGGAAGTGCAGGCCCGGCCGGACCCGGAGAAGCTGGCGGCGCTCGAGGCTTATTATACCTCGAGCGCCTGGCGGGAGGACTATGAGGCCGATGAACGGGGGGAGTTCCCGCCGGACCTCAAGCGCGGCGTGCTGTCCCAGGATACGCTGTATGATCTGCTGGAAGCGCAGGCCGGACATCGCCCGGAGGGAGGCCACTCCCCCGTCTGACGTACGCTTAGACAGCTTTACGGCTCCATTCCGCTCACGGAACAGGAAAGATTGGTCCTGTGGAACCTACGGATAAACGGATCCATCCGCCTTTGCCAATAAGACCACCCCCTGCCGCTTTTGAGGTTCAAAGCGCGCAAGGGGTGGTCTTTCTTCATCGTCTGCAAACGGGGACCAGGCCATAGAAGGGACAAAGCGCCTGCGCACAGGCAAAACGCGGGGGCCTTCAGGACCCGGAATAGATCTCCGCCAATCCCCCGTGGGAGGTTTCGCGGTATTTTTCATTCATGTCCCTGCCGGTGCGGTACATGGTGGCAACCACCTCATCAAAGGAGATCTTTCGCGTGGCGTACAGGAACCGCGACAGGTTGACGGAACTGATGGCCCGCATCGCGGCGACGGCGTTGCGCTCAATGCAGGGGATCTGCACAAGCCCCTTCACCGGGTCGCAGGTCAGCCCCAGGTTATGCTCCATGGCGATCTCGGCCGCATACTCGATCTGGTCAATGTTCAAACCGTACAGGGATGCCAGCGCCGCCGCGGTCATGGAACAGGCACTGCCGATCTCCGCCTGACAGCCGCACTCCGCGCCGGAGATGGAGGCGTTTGTGCGGATCACATTGCCGATCAGGCCCGCCACCGCAAGCGCGTCCAGGATCTCCTCTTCCGGAAACCCCCGGTCTGCGTGCATGTAATAGAGGACCGAGGGAAGAACGCCGCAGCTGCCGCAGGTGGGCGCCGTGACCACGATATGCTCGTCGGCGTTCTCCTCGCTGACCGCGTAGGCGTAGGCGGCGATGACACGGTTCATCGCGACATCGGCGCTCTCATTATAGCAGCGTTTCCTGTACAGCATGCCGGCCTTCCGCTCGATCCCCAGTCCGCCCGGAAGCGTCCCTGACGCCTCAAGCCCCCTGCGGATGGATTCTTTCATCGCTTCCCAGACCCGTTTGAGGGTATCCCGCAGCCGGTCGTCTTCCATGCGGCAGATGAACTCAGTCAGCTCAAGGCCGCTCCGCTTGCATTCGTTGAGGATCTCCGTAAAATCCCGCTGGGGATAGACCTGGAGCTCGTCCTCCGAGGGCTCCCCTTCGATACGGATAGAGCCGCCGCCGATGCTGAAGATGCGTTCCGCCCCCAGCCTTCTGCCTTCCCTGAAGGCCTCAAACAGCATGGTGTTCGGGTGCGGCAGGTCCTGTTCCTCCCGGTCAAACACCACCTGCGCCCCCGGCAGGGCGGATCGGATCGCCTTTCCGGTGCCGTGCCCCTCGCCCGTGAATGCGAGGGAACCGAAAAGCGTGACCTTGTACGCGTCCGCCTCAGGCCACCGCTGCCCGAAGACCTGGGCGGCGTGGTAAGGGCCGACCGTATGGGAACTGGACGGCCCATTGCCGATTTTGAATACGCTCTTGATGGTTTTCATGCGTTTCCTTCCATTTTTAAGCCAAATCTCCTGACAAATGCGCCCAGCGTACCCTGACCGCGGGCCCATTCACGCCTTTTGCCGGGCAAAGCCCGCCGCCCGTTCCTTCGTCCCAAATCCGCTTCTGTCCGGTCTGTATTCCTTTGGTTACGGATTCACCGGCAGCCTGAGCTCCGCCCCGCCGAGGCCCTCGGCGGTCACCTTCAGGAGGGCTTCGCCCGCCTCACAGCCCGCGCGCAGCACGGCCAGCGCCCTGCCCTGCCAGCTGGTAAAGCGTCCCTCAGCGTAGTTTTCTTCCGTTATGGGTCTGCCGCTTCCAAAGCCCAACAGCTCGGCGGCGCCGGAGACTTCAGCCTTCAAAACCACATCGGCGTCCGGAACGACGCTGCCGTTCTCATCCAGCAGTTCCGCGTTCACATAGCACAGGGATTCCCCATCCGCCTTCAGGGCCTCTGTTTCTGCAGTCAGACGAACGGAAACCGGCCTGCCGGTGGTTTTCAGCGTCACACGGGAGCATTCCCTCCCGCTGCGGAAACTTACGGCCTCCAAAGTGCCGGGGGCATACACCGTCTCAAACACAAACGTCAGCGGCATCCCGTGGATAAGCGCTTCGCCTGCCTTCTTTCGGCCCTGGCTGACGCCGTTCACGATCAGTTCCGCCTCCTCCGCGCCGCTGAACACAACGACCCGGACGGGCTTCCCCTCCTGTCCCCTCCAGTTCCAGCGGTGCCATACGCCAGGAAAACCCCAGTTGGACAGGGTCTCCACCTTGTCAAAGACGGCGGGGTCATACGTGAACAGGGCCGTTTCCCCGCTTCCCCATACGATGCGGCGGTATACCCCCTGGGGCCGGATGGCGCCTGTGATGTCAAAATCCGCGTCGTTGGCGGTCCGCCAGGGAAAGACCGAAGCCTCCCCCCAGGGATTGCCGATGTTTGGATCCCCAGGCTCGTAGAAGGTGGCTTTGCCGATGCCCGCCTCGCCGATATAATCCCAGGCTGTCCAGGTGAAGTCGCCGATGACCCAGGGCGTTTTTTCGATCATCGGCCAATGGACGCCGATCTCCTTGGGGAAGTTCTCACTGCCAAGGATCACCCGTTCCGGAAACAGGATATGATCTTGTTCGTACCTGTCCTCCAGGTAATTGTAGCCCACCACATCCAGGCCGTTGGCAAAGGCCTCCGTGTACGTTTCCCAAAGCAGGTCCTTCCCGCCCCCGACATCCGCGTTCTGGAGCCCGCCGGCGGGGGCCTCCTGCTCTTTCTCCATCTGGCCGGCCATCAGGTCATCATCCAGCCCGTTCCAGAAGGAACAGATCCCGTTGGAGACAGGGCGGCTTGGATCCAGAGCACGAATCGTCTCCGCCAGACGGGTGGCCCAGACATACCCGTTATTGAGGCCCGCACGTTCGGTGATCTCGTTCCCCGTGGACCAGAGGATCACGCAGGGATGGCATCGGTCTCGCCTGACGAAGGCCGTCAGATCCTTCTCCCAATCGTCCGCGAAATACTGGCTGTAATCGCCGGGCTGCTTGCCCATGCCCCACGCGTCAAAAGCTTCGTCAAAAACATACATGCCCAGCCGGTCACAGGCCTCGATCAGGGCCGCGGAGGGCGGATTGTGGGTGGTTCGGATGGCGTTGAAGCCCACTTCCTTGAGTTTTCTGACTTTCCGGGCTTCCGCGTCATAGACGGACACCGCCCCGATCACGCCGTTGTCATGGTGAAGGCACCCGCCCTTGAGCTTGACGGCTTTTCCGTTGATCCGAAGGCCGTGCTTTACGTCGGCCTCCACGGTGCGAATGCCAAAGAGCACGCTGTGGGTATCCTCGGTGGACGTTTTTGCCCGGATCCAGTGGGTTTTGTAGCTGCCCAGATCCCTGACCGTCGCCTGAAGGCGGTACAGGTTTGGATGCTCCGCGTCCCACAGCCTGGGGCCCTGCACGGTCAGGGTCATGTGCGCCGTACCGCAGGCCAAGGGCTGTATCTGGGTCAGGGTTTTGCTGGTTTGTATTGTCTCGCCGCTCTTTTCGTCAGTCAGGGCGAAGGTCACCTCCGCCAGATGGTTTTCCGCGTATTCGTTCCGGATCTCGGCGGATACCCGCAGAAAGGCCGTTTCCGGCGCGCCGTCCTCGGCGTATTCGATCCCTTTGGTATATCCGGCCAGTCCGCCGAAAGCCATATGCAGCTTCGGCATGTGCGCAATTTCCACCCCCCTGAACAGGCCGGCCCCGGAATACCAGCGGGAGTTTGGCTGCATGCTGGGGTTCACGGTGATAAAGATCCGGTTTTTCCTGCCCGGGTAAACCAGCGCCGTGATGTCCGCCTCGAAGGGGGCATAGCCATAGTGCTGGAGCGCCGCCAGGCTGCCGTTCACGTCAACGGTGGCGTTCATCATGGCGCCGTCCAGCCGCAGCACGATCCTCTCCCCCTCCCAATCGGCGGGAATGTCCAATTCCTTCACATAGTGGGCCACGCCCGCATGATAATAGCCGCTGGCAGCGCCCGAAGGCGCGATGGCATCTACCCGGCCCGCGATCATATAGTCGTGGGGAAGATGAACCATGCGGTCGCCGTATTCGCCCCTGATGCGCTTGCCGACCTCCATCATGCCCAGGCCAAAGTGCCAGTCCTGATTGATTTTCACGCTTTTCATTCCCTGATTCCTCCTTATTTCCCGCTCCAGAAGAGATGCCTGCCGGGTCCCACCCATCTTTCCCGGCCTTGCAGGCAGACCAAGGCGGGTACCGGTGTCTCCAACTCGTACCTTATGCCGTCTTCCTCATACGTCCACAGCGCACTGAGGGTGCCCTGACGGGTGTCAAAACGGGCCTGCAGCCAGCCAAGACGCTCGTCCGGATGCGGCGCATAGACAACTTTCGTAAAGCCCGCATGGGCTTCATCGTGCCTGAGGCCTGCCGCCTGTTCGAACACCCAGTCGGCGACCGCACCATAGGCATAATGGTTGAAGGAATTCATGTCCTTGGACCAGAAGGAGCCGTCCTCCCGGATGCCGTCCCAGTGTTCCCAGATGGTGGTGGCCCCCCGGGTGACGGGATACAGCCAGCCGGGATAAGCCCTTCTGAGCAGCAGATCCCAGCTGAGAAACGCATGGCCGTATTCACTGAGCACATGCAGGATGTACGGGGTTCCCACAAAGCCGGTACGAAGCTGCGTCCCGTCCATCCTTACCCGCTCGGCAAGGGCGTCCGCCGTCCTTTGGGGATCCTCCGCCAGCCCAAAGTGAACGGCCAGCACCTGCTCGGTCTGGGTCCTGTACTCCGGAAAGGCTTTCCGGAAGTCAGAAACGATCTGACGGTGCAGTTCCTCATAACCGGACACATCCCTGCCCAGCACCTTTCCGGTCTTCACGACCAGCTCCGCGGAGCGGGCATAGAATGCGCTGGCGATCAAATCCTCCCGGCTCGATCCCTTGTAGCTTCCGCTGGGCGCGTCCAGGCCCAGCCAGTCCCCAAAGTGGAAATGACCCGTCCAAAGATGGGGCGTTTCCGTAACGGAGCCGATAAAATCCACCCATTTACACATGCTCGCGTACTGGTCTTCCAATACGGTTTGATCGCCGAACGTCTGATAGATCTGCCAGGGACACACCGCTGCCGCGTCGCCCCAGGCGGCGCTTCCAGGCGCATCGGGCAGCACATCCGGAATGACCTGCCCCACCTCGCCGCTTTCCCGCTGATCGGCAGCCAGGTCATGGAGCCACTTTTTAAAAAAACGTCCGGTATCAAAAAAATAGCTGGCGGCTTTGATGAAAACCTGGGCGTCCCCCGTCCAGCCCAGCCGCTCGTCCCGCTGCGGGCAGTCGGTGGGCACGTCCAGAAAGTTGCCCCGCTGCCCCCACACGATGTTTGAAAACAGCCGGTTAAGCTCCGCGCTGCCCGATTTCAGCCAGCCCGTACGCTTCATGTCGGAGTGGACCGCAATGGCGGTAAACTGCTCCGCCCTGGCCTCTCCCGGCCAGGAAAGCAGGCGGATATACCGGAAGCCAAAGAAAGTCAGCCTGGGATGCCAGGTCTGCTTTCCCTCCCGGCAGGTGTATTCGACCAGCGCCCTGGCGCCGCGATAGTTCTCGTTATACCAATTGCCCAGCCTGTCCCGGACCTCCGCGTGGTCAAAGGAAACCGTTTCCCCGGCTTTAGCGTCCGCGGTGAATTCCACATAGCCTGTAACCTCCTGGCCGAAATCCACCACGGTATCCCCGCCCGGCGTTGCAAAAACCCGCTTTGCGGCGATCCGCTCCGTCTCCCGGACGATTTCGCCCTCCTGGCGGATCAGAATGTCCCTGCTCCAGTCCAATGTTCTGATCGCCTGCCACTGGTCCGGCACGATACGGGCGTCATAGCGTTCGCCGTCATAGATCTCGCTGAAGCGCACGGGACTTTCCGCCCATTGCCAGCGCTCATCCGTCCGGAAGATCGCTTCCGTGCCATCCGTGCAGCGAAGGCAAAGCGCGGCGATCAGACCGCAGGGCTGCCCACAGCGGCGCTGCTTGTCCGCGCTGCTGATCCATCCAGGCAGGGGGGATCGGAACCAGCCCCTGCCCACGGTGACGCGAAGCTCGTTTTCGGTCCGCAGCAGGGCAGTCACATCGTACGTCTGCACCTGAAGCCGTGTCCTGTAGCTGGTCCACCCGGGGGCCAGCACAAAGTCTCCCACCCGCAGCCCGTTGAGTTCCGCCTCATACACGCCCAGGGCCGTTATTTGGAGCTCCGCCTTCTCCACGGGCTTCTCCACCCGGAAGGTCCTGCGGAACACGGGGCAGACATCGCCGCCTTCCCCGGACACGGTGATCCAGGCGCTGTTTTTGATTTCCATGAGCGCTCCTCCTTCATTTTTCCCCATACGCCGTCCATATTCCGTTCTATTAAGGTGCGATTGCCAAAAACAGGTTCTTCGCAGTGCCCGCACACAACGCTTTGTCCCTGACGCTAATTCCTATTATATCCCCGTCCAACCAAAAAACAAGAAAAGCCTTGAAGAAAGGCTTTATCTGCTTGGCAGGTCTTCCCCAGGCTAAACGGTCCGCCTTGGAGGGGTCCCCCCGTTTTCAGTTCTCCGTCACGCGGATCTCCACGTCTGTTCCCTCAAACAGCCCGGACACCGCCTGGAATTGCTCCCCGAGCACTTCGACCCGCTCCAGCTCGGGCAAGGCTTTCAGGCCCGACAGGTCCTTGATTTCGCTGTGCTGCAGGTAAACGACGCGCAGCTTGGGCATACGCTCGGCGATCTCATCCACGTTTTTCATTCTCAGCCACATCATGTTCAAGCTTCGCAGACTGGGATGGAAGCCCACCTGCCTGAGATCCGTCAGGTTGTTGTACCCGACGTCCAGGCTTTCAAGCCAGGGGCAGTCTCCGAGTCCCGTTACTTCTGTCACGCCGCAGTCAAACAGACCTGCGTGTCGGAGCCTTGAAAGGTCCGCGATAGGCTGTACGCCGGAAATGCGGCAGTGTTTGAATTCCACCGTGTAGACGTGGGACAGGACCGCGAGTGCGCTCACGTCCAGGTATCCCTGGCGCGCCACATGGACTTCCTCAAGATTCGGCAGCTTTTTCAGGTCCTCCAGGGTGCGCAGCGGCCCTTCGGCATGCTCATCGATGGACTGCCGGAAAAACAGATCGGGGTCCGCATAGGTCTCGCTTCCGAAAATGTAGATGGATCGGACCCGCGCAAGGTCCTCCTCCGTCAGTGCCCCGCTTTTCTTGCCAAGCTGCGCCCGCACGGCCTGCTCGATCAGCGGTTCGGAAAAGGAGATTTCCGCTGCCGGCCGGAAAGCCATCGAAAGCCGTCCCAGCGCAAAGCCGCAAAGCAATGCACAAAGCATCAGCGCGGTCACAAGCACCCTTTTTTTAGCGGAAACGGGGGCTCTCTCCGTCCGTGTCTTTTGCAGGGCCAGCCTGATCTCCTCCGCGCTCTGATACCGCTCGTCCGGCGAAAAGGCCGTACAGCGGTCAATGATCTTTTTCAGACCCGGATTGATCGTCACGTTCGGATTGTCTCTGGTGCACCCGGTCACCATCCAGCGCAGCAGCACGCCCAGGGCGTAAAGGTCCGCGCGGGTATCCGTTTGCCCAAAGCCGTACTGTTCCGGCGGAGCATAGCCTTTGGTGCCGAAAAAAACGGTGTCGCTGCCTGCGTGTTCCTTGTAAGCGCGGGAGATATCAAAATCGATCAAAACCAGCGTCTCGTCCGGTTTCACGATGATGTTTTCCGGTTTGATGTCCCGGTGAATGATTGGCGGCGTGCGGCCATGCAGAACGTGCAGGATCTCACAAAGCTGTCCGGCAAAGGAAACGATCTGCCGCTCGGTCAGCTGTTTCTCCTTCACATAGTCGCTCAGCGGCTCTCCTTCGATGTATTCCCGCACCACGCACAGAATCTGATCATTTTGGTACTGCTCGAAAAAGCGGGGCAGACCGGGATGCCGGATGTCCTTCAGCAGTTCCGGATGCGGCTGAATGGGAAAGGCTGCGCGGTCATAGCATTTCGCCACGGCCATTTCACCGCTCCCCTTTTTGCTCACCAGGAAAGTCTCCCGGCCGACATGGCTTGCCAGGCACTCCATCTGATCGTATGCGCTCAGAAAATCCTGGGGATAGCTGCTCAGCGCAAAAACGGACCGGATTTCTTCCTCAATACGCTTCAGTTCGTTCACTGGTCCTTCCCTCCCAGGATCGGCAGGTTCAGATCCGCCAGAATGATCTCCGCATCCAACAGGCTGATGTGATTGTGCAGGCAATAGATGACCACGGTATCCCGCTTGATCCGGGGATACAGCAGGCTTTTCCGGGCGATCTTGAGCATTTCCTGGGTTTGAGGCACATCCGCGCCCATCGCGAAAGCCATCTGGATCACCGTATCCCTGGAAGGCTTTCGTTTGCCCGTGAACAGTTGATGTCCAAAGGATTTTTCCAGATTGGCCCTGCGGATCAGATGCTCCGGCACCTCCTGATGCGTCTTGCACCAGGAGGAAATGTAATCGGAAAAGGACGTGTTCAGATAGACAGATTCGTTGCGCTGCAAAAAACGCTCCAGGTTCCGTTCCTTGAACAGCAGCTTCAGCAATTCATCCGTGCTGATCTTTTTTTCTTCAGCCATTTCGGTTTGCGCTCCCTCGTTCGGTCCCTGCTCATTATAGTATCCGGCGAGGTTTCGGAGGTGGGCAGCCTGCCCACTTTATACACGGCAAGTGCGTCCTGCTCTCCGCGCCGTCCTGTCCATTTCCACAGGCGCACGCATTTCCATAGGACATCCGAAGGCGTACCGCGTCTGTTTGACCGCCGGACACCCTGCAGACAGAAACCCCGGCCTTCAAAGGACCTTCCCGGCCGCATCGGTCTTCGAATGCGCCGCCGCGTGCTCCTCCCCCTCTGCTCCGGCGTTCAGCGCGCGCTCCACCCTGTTCAGGGTGTCAAAAAAACGGTGGGTCGCCACGGCCGGTCCCATCAGCAGAAGGCCCAGGGTGTTCCACCAGAACATGTGCCGCCAGGAGGTAAGGGGGCCCTTGATCCCCAGTGCTTCCGCCTTGGCCTTCAGTTCCTGTGCGATCCGCGCCATCCAGATCAGGGGATAAACAAACGCCGTCGGGATCCCCAGGAGGTATGCCTTCCAATACGGGAGGGTCCTGTGGCCCAGAATGGCATTGATCTCCGCCTGCAGACCGCCCAGCGGCATGTACAGCAAAAAGAAAAGCCCGGCCGTGAAAAAATCGATGAACCCCAGCAGGAAGCCGGGGCGGTGGGTGTGTCTGAAGGTCATGCTGCCTTCTCCTTCTCCGGCCGAAGTCCGTTATGGACAATCCCGATGCGTGTGATATCCTCAGCGTATCCGGACATTCCGCCCTCGGCTGCCGGTCCGTTTTTCCGTTCCCGGGCGCGCAGGCCAGCGCAGATGGTGCCTGATCATCCCACGCGCTCCGGTCTTCCCCTTAAAGAGCCGGGAGCGCGGCGAGAACCTCAAGCGCGTCCGGCTTCACCCTGCAGGGCAGAAACAACACCTCTACCCCTGCCTGCTGTGCCCTGCTCAGGGCCTCCCCGAAGGCCGGGTGCGTGTCCGGATTGGGTTCCACCCGCGTCACGCCCTCCATCTGGATGACAAAGGCAAGCATCGCGCGCCATCCTTCCGAGACCGCGCGCGTCAGCTCCCGAAGGTGCTTTACCCCCCGGTCCGTCGGGGCATCCGGGAAGTATCCGGTGCCGTTCACCTCCAGCGTGCACCCCTTGACCTCCAGCAGGAAGCGCTCCGAACCGCGCCGCATATAAAAATCGATCCTGCTCCCGCCATACCGGTATTCCGGACGGATCTCGTCATAGCCCTGTCCGTCCAGCCATTCCCGCGCAGCCAGGTTGGGCGCCTGGCTGTCCACATTGACGACCAGGCCGTTCTCCTTCCGTACGGCTACCAGGTCATAGGCCGTTTTCCGCCCGGGGGTCCCCGGCGCAGTCAGATACACCTCCGCGCCGGGGAGGAAGAGTTCCCCGCACCGCCCGGTGTTCTTGACGTGCACGGTTTCGGTGCGGCCATAAAGGCATACATGTGCAATGAATCGGTTGGGCCGGTCAAGGAAGTCCGCCCGAACCAGGTTGTCGTATCTCATCCGGGTCCTGTTCCCCCTGTTCACAGTCCCATCTTCGTCATGATCCCTTCTGCCGTTACGCCTGGGTGGGTAACATAAAGCCTCGCGATCTGCTCCGCCAAAGCCGGATCGATGCCGTATTTTTTTGCGATCTCACCGAAAGGCCGGCCCTTCTGCGTTTCCCTGATCACAATCTCGATCCTTTGCCGGATATCCCCGGTTTCACGCCCCGGAAAGGCTTCCTTGGCCCCGTGGGGAAGATCGATCCGTTTCACCTGCCAGCCGTCTGCGCCGATTTCCATCAAGGCCAGGGTGATGGGCAAACCGAACCGTCTTGGGCCGCAGCTGCCCGGGTTGAGCACTAGGGTGCGCCGCATATGAACAGGCGGCAGCCACACCTCTGCATACTGATGCGAATGTCCGCAGATCGCAAGATCATATTTGGACAGGTCCTTGGGCAGGTCTTTCTTTTTGTGGGTCATATAAAACCGCAGACCCGCCAAAACAAAATCCAAAGACAGCGGGAGCGCCTCTGCCCAATCCTTGTCGTTGTTGCCGCGAACCGCCTTTACAGGCGCGATCTGTTCAAGCTGACAGAGGATCTTTCGGCTGCTGATGTCCCCGCCGTGCAGGATGCAGGCGCACCCCTGCAGCCGCTCCGACACCTCCGGGCGCAATAGGTCGTGGGTATCGGAAAGAATGCCGATCTTCATTCCGCTTTATCCTTTCCCGTGCCGTGGCAATAGCCGTAATACCAGCACTCATACGGCTCGCAGCATTGCTCCCCAGGCTCGACCCGGACCTCTTCCGTCTCCTTCTGCATCCGGTTCAGGTCCCAGATGTTGTCGTTGATCCAGCGGTAAAAGCCCTTTGCTTCCCGCGTGACATCTACGGGGACAAAGGGAGCCTCCTCATCCGGCCCATGAATGACAATGAAGATGTGCCCGATCTTCAGCCCGCACCGGGTGATGATGTAATTCTGGAAACCCGCATCCCGGATGAACTGCTCATGCACCTCCGGGGCGTTCTTGACCTCATAGAAGTCATAGCCCGTTTCCGTTTTTCGCAGGATATCCACCGCGCAATAGTTGTTGTAGTTGCTGAAAGCCGCCTCGCAGAGGACCGGCGTTCCTTTGGCCAGATGTTCCTGTGTCCGGGCGATCATGGCCTTTTTGTCCGGAATCTTCCTGCCGGGCAGATAGACCGTCATTTCCTCATAGGAGCCGAACATCCCCATGGCCCGATCCCCAAACTCGTTCCCGGCATCCAGCCGGGCCTGTACCTCCGGCGGGATCACGCGAAGGCCCGGCTTGTGCTTGTCCAGCCACAGCATCCTGCGGCACTGCATGCCGCGCATGAAGTCGGTTTTGGTGATCGCCATGGTGCTCTCATCGCCTCCAGCAAAGTATGTCCCGCCGCTTCACCGGCGTGCCCATTATAGCAAAAACCGCGCCCATTGACAACGCGCCGCCCCGTTCAAGGGCCCGGCGCAGGCGCCTGCAATCGAAGCTCCTTCAAACGCTGTCCGGTTCCTTTTGTCTCCCCAACCCATCTGAAAGCGCCGCGGCACCATAAAGGAAACCTTTTCCAAGCCCTGCTTTTCCTTTCATTGGGCCCTCCATTGACATTTGGGAAGTTCGTGGTACAATCTTATCGTTCATCGGAGGGTGGATCGTTCTTTGGAAATGATCGACCGGATAAGAGGACGGGCTGAAATGCCCCCTGCTTATCCGGTTTCTTTCTTTGGAGGGGAAACATGCAAAAAAGCAATGACTTCACATCCGGCACGATACTCCGGCCGCTCATCCGCTTTATGATCCCGGTCTTTTTTGCCATGTTCCTTCAATCCATGTATGGGGCAGTGGATCTGCTGATCGTCGGCAGGTTTGCCCGGTCGCTGGATGTTTCCGCCGTCTCCACCGGTTCGCAGATGATGATGACCATCACCAACCTGGTGACCAGCTTTGCCATGGGCACGACCATCCTGCTGGGACAGCGCATCGGTGAGGGCCGCGGCCGTGAGGGCGGCGAGGTGGTCGGCAGCAGCGTCTGCCTCTTTGGAAGCGTCGCGGCTGCTTTTACGGTCCTGATCCCGTTGCTGTCCCATCCCCTGAGCCGTGTGATGAACGCGCCGCCGGAGGCGTTTGACGCCACGGCGTCCTATATCCGCATCTGCGGTCTGGGCTCGGTATTCATCGTCGCCTATAACCTGATCGGCAGTATTTTCCGCGGGATCGGCGATTCCAGGACGCCGCTGATGACGGTCCTGATCGCCTGTGTGTGCAATATCGCGGGGGACCTGCTGCTTGTGGCCGTGTTCCATCTGGGGACGGCCGGCGCCGCCCTGGCCACGATCTTCGCGCAGGCCCTCAGCGTCGTCATCTCCCTGTTTGTTCTCCGCAGACGGACGCTGCCGTTTCAGTTTCATCTTAAGGACATCCGCTTCAAACGGCCCCTGATCGGAAGGATTACTTCCCTCGGCCTTCCCATTGCCCTGCAGGACCTTTTGGTCGGAATCTCTTTCCTGGTTTTGCTGGCCATTGTGAACGGGCTTGGGCTGATCCCTTCGGCCGGGATCGGTGTGGCGGAACGTGTTTGCGGCTTTATCATGCTGATCCCCTCGGCTTTTATGCAGGCCATGGCCGCGTTTGTGGCGCAAAACATCGGCGCCGGCAAATACCATCGCGCGAAAAAAGCGCTGGCATACGCCATCGGCGTTTCCGCTCTGCTGGCCGTCCTGATGTTTGTCTTTACCTTCTGGCGGGGAGATCTGGCCGCCGGTCTTTTTTCAAAGGACCCCGCGGTGATCCTTGCCGCGGCGGACTACCTGAAAGCCTACGCGATCGACTGCCTGCTGACGTGCTTCCTGTTCTGCTTCATCGGTTTCTTCAACGGGCTGGGCATGACGCGCTTTGTGATGATCCAGGGGATCGCCGGCGCGTTCCTCATCCGTATTCCCGTTGCCTTCCTTATGAGCCGGGAAGTGCCGGTCTCCATGTTCCACATCGGCCTTGCCACCCCCTGCTCCACCATCGTCCAGGTCGTCCTGTGCCTTGTGTGCTTTCATTGGGCAAACAGAAAATAATAGGGTAGAGGGAGGGCGTTAGCCCTCGCCCCTCCCATTGCACCGTACGTA